>NZ_CAHJXM010000002.1:72500-95000 GCF_903645295.1 Bacillus sp. Marseille-Q1617 | reverse complement strand
CTCGTCCGCTCAGGGTTAGTCGGGACCTAAGTCGAGGCCGATAGGCGTAGACGATGGACAACAGGTTGATATTCCTGTACCACCTCTTTTCCGTTTGAGCAATGGGGGGACGCAGGAGGATAGGGTAAGCGCACTGCTGGATATGTGCGTCTAAGCAGTTAGGCTGATGATGAGGCAAATCCCATCATCGTGAAGGCTGAGCTGTGACAGCGAGCGAATTATAGTAGCGAAGTTCCTGATTCCACACTGCCAAGAAAAGCCTCTAGCGAGGAAAAAGGTGCCCGTACCGCAAACCGACACAGGTAGGCGAGGAGAGAATCCTAAGGTGAGCGAGAGAACTCTCGTTAAGGAACTCGGCAAAATGACCCCGTAACTTCGGGAGAAGGGGTGCTCTTTGAGGTGCATAGCCTCGAAGAGCCGCAGTGAATAGGCCCAGGCGACTGTTTAGCAAAAACACAGGTCTCTGCGAAGCCGTAAGGCGAAGTATAGGGGCTGACGCCTGCCCGGTGCTGGAAGGTTAAGAGGAGTGCTTAGCGCAAGCGAAGGTGCGAATCGAAGCCCCAGTAAACGGCGGCCGTAACTATAACGGTCCTAAGGTAGCGAAATTCCTTGTCGGGTAAGTTCCGACCCGCACGAAAGGCGTAACGATCTGGGCACTGTCTCAACGAGAGACTCGGTGAAATTATAGTACCTGTGAAGATGCAGGTTACCCGCGACAGGACGGAAAGACCCCGTGGAGCTTTACTGTAGCCTGATATTGAATTTTGGTACAGCTTGTACAGGATAGGTAGGAGCCTTGGAAGCCGGAGCGCCAGCTTCGGTGGAGGCGTTGGTGGGATACTACCCTGGCTGTATTGAAATTCTAACCCGCGCCCCTTATCGGGGTGGGAGACAGTGTCAGGTGGGCAGTTTGACTGGGGCGGTCGCCTCCTAAAGAGTAACGGAGGCGCCCAAAGGTTCCCTCAGAATGGTTGGAAATCATTCGCAGAGTGTAAAGGCACAAGGGAGCTTGACTGCGAGACCTACAAGTCGAGCAGGGACGAAAGTCGGGCTTAGTGATCCGGTGGTTCCGCATGGAAGGGCCATCGCTCAACGGATAAAAGCTACCCCGGGGATAACAGGCTTATCTCCCCCAAGAGTCCACATCGACGGGGAGGTTTGGCACCTCGATGTCGGCTCATCGCATCCTGGGGCTGTAGTCGGTCCCAAGGGTTGGGCTGTTCGCCCATTAAAGCGGTACGCGAGCTGGGTTCAGAACGTCGTGAGACAGTTCGGTCCCTATCCGTCGTGGGCGCAGGAAATTTGAGAGGAGCTGTCCTTAGTACGAGAGGACCGGGATGGACGCACCGCTGGTGTACCAGTTGTCTTGCCAAAGGCATCGCTGGGTAGCTATGTGCGGAAGGGATAAGTGCTGAAAGCATCTAAGCATGAAGCCCCCCTCGAGATGAGATTTCCCATCACTTTATGTGAGTAAGATCCCTGGAAGATGACCAGGTAGATAGGTCAGAGGTGGAAGCATGGTGACATGTGGAGCTGACTGATACTAATCGATCGAGGACTTAACCACAAAGAGTCATTTTTAAATGAACACATTGGTCGATATTCGGCTTTCTTGACATCAATCCTTTATCTAGTTTTGAAGGAACAAACCCTTCAATTGAATATTCGTCTGGTGATTATGGCGAAGAGGTCACACCCGTTCCCATGCCGAACACGGAAGTTAAGCTCTTCAGCGCCGATGGTAGTTGGGGGCTCTCCCCCTGTGAGAGTAGGACATCGCCAGGCAAATAGGAAAAGCAGCTCTTTATGGGCTGTTTTTTTGTTTGGTTGAAAGGAGAACGTAGGTTTAAGAGTTGTGATTGGATTTGAAAAATAATATATGGATATTGAAAAAATAAACTCCGGATCTCCCCTGAACATCCCCTGAACGATTCCCCAATTGTGTTTTCTCACCTTTTTAATTAAAACAATCAACTTTTCCCCTTTTTAGCCCATTATTTTGTCTATTTTCATTAAAAACCCTTCTAGTGATTGAAAAGCGAGTGACGTTCTTCTTAAAATGAATCAGTTTTACCAAAAATACAAGAAAATGAACACGCACATCAGAGCGCCATCCGATATATTATCGATAATCGACTTTTTATTATCGAAACCAAAGAATCAATTATCGAAAATCCGACTTTTAATATCGAAACCGATGATCCTTTTTTCAAAAGCGTTATGAAATTATCAGGAGCACCTCCTTATTCTCGTAAATCAGTATTTATTATTAAATCACCATCAAATAGCCAGTAAGTGCCTCAACTCAAGCTAATGGCCGGAAACTCCCTATTCTCCTCATCCACTCCATTCATCCCCCAAAATCTCTAAGCACCCCAGAAATTGCTATCCATCCGCCCATTGAAGTATCATTTAACTAAGAACGAAAACCAAGGAGGAGATCATTGTGACGTCCATTTATGATTTTACAGTTACGAAATCGAACGGAGAAGAGACCTCATTAGAAGAGTATCAAGGTAAGGTCCTGCTGATTGTAAACACAGCGAGCAAGTGCGGGTTTACTCCTCAATTTGAAGAGTTACAGGGCATGTATGAGGAGTTTCAAGAGGAGGGACTCGTGGTTCTCGGGTTTCCAAGCGATCAGTTCATGAATCAGGAATTTGAGGAGCAGGGCGAGATTATTGAGTTTTGCCAAACAAACTATGGAGTGTCGTTCCCGATGTTTAAGAAAACGGATGTAAAAGGAAAAAGCGCTCATCCGTTATTTAAGTTTTTAACGAAAGAAAAGAAGGGGCTCTTGGTCTCGGATATCAAATGGAACTTCACCAAATTCCTGGTGGATAAAAATGGTGAGGTATATGAGCGTTATTCACCTCAGACCAGTCCAAGGAAAATTGAAGGTGACATCAAGTTGTTATTGGAGCGTTGATGAATGGAAAGAGGAAGATGGTGAAGATTCCTTCCTCTTTCCTCTACATTTTTTGCTTAAGTAGGTCCAGTAACAGATAGGGTGCTTTCTGGGTTGTAACGTTCAGAAAGGACCGTATGATGGGATAATCTTCGTTTGTACGGTTTTTTAATAGTTCAATCCACCATTCTGTTTCGTAACGGGCAATCATGCTCAGGTTATAGAGGATGGCATAGTGGATCAGAATTTCAGGAATGAAATTTTCTTCATTCCGGTTGCTTGGCAGGGCGAGTCGATTTTTGCTTAAATGCCACCTTATTGGCAGCTGTTCACTTATGTCAGGCACATGCAGGACATTCTCCTTTGTCCATTCATAATTTCCTGTAAGTTTTGCATTTAGATATTGGAGGAACAAGTCCTGGGACATATGAAAATTATCAAGTACTACTTCATCGATGAGAAGTTCATTTTCTGAATTGAACCAGATCATTGTCTGTCTTTTCAACAGGATTTGAAAGGCTTCCTCCAACTCCGGGATTTGTACGAGCAGGTCCTCCATCTTCAGTTTTTCACCTACGATGTGTTTCACGTGGAACACCAGGGTCGAGAAGTGTGAAAACAATCCATTCTTTTGAACCTTCACTTCGTCCTGGAGAAAATGATAATGCTGCTTCTTTCTTTTCCGGGAGGTTACCCCATGAGCGAGTACCTGGGTGGTTTCAGGATATAAAGGATCCTCCGTTAAAACGATCGCTTTAATAAAATGGATGTACCCGTAAAATAATAAGATTGGCTGCAGTGACAGAGGAGATTGTGTAGCTTGTCTATAATAAAGTTCTCCTTGTTCCAGGTAGTACATGAATGAATAACAGTTATCATAGCTTTTTGTTTCAGCCTGAGCGAAACCGATTTTTTCATAGCATTTCTTTAGAAACTTCTGGGAGTATTCAGCAGACTGGAAGTAGTGAATGAAGTCCCATTGTTGATGTGTGCTTTCCATTTCATCACCCTCTAACTATTCTGAAAAGTTAAACTAATTCTGATGTTCTTGACAGTATTTTAACCAATTGATAACCTACTAATAATATTTTGGGACTAGGGAGGCCGAAAAATATGTGGGAATCTAAATTTGCTAAAGAAGGTTTAACGTTTGATGATGTTTTACTAGTACCTGCAAAATCTGAGGTATTACCAAAAGATGTAAACATTTCAGTTGAGTTAACAGACTCAATCAAGCTCAATGTTCCAGTCATCAGTGCTGGGATGGACACTGTAACAGAAGCTGAAATGGCAATTGCAATGGCTCGCCAGGGTGGACTAGGTATCATCCACAAGAATATGAGTATCGAGCAGCAGGCTGAGCAGGTTGATAAAGTAAAACGGTCTGAGAGTGGAGTTATTTCAGATCCATTCTTCTTGACTCCTGAGCATCAAGTATTTGCAGCTGAGCACTTGATGGGCAAATATAGAATCTCTGGTGTTCCGATTGTGAACAATGAAGAGGAGCAAAAGCTGGTTGGGATCTTAACGAATCGTGACCTGCGTTTCATTCAGGATTTCTCAATTCAGATATCTGATGTCATGACGAAAGAAAATCTCGTGACTGCTCCGGTAGGCACAACCCTAGATGAAGCGGAAAAAATCCTTCAGCAGCATAAGATTGAAAAGCTGCCGCTTATCGATCAGGAAGGCGTACTAAAAGGTTTAATCACCATTAAAGATATTGAAAAAGTAATTGAGTTCCCGAACTCTGCGAAAGACAGTCAAGGGCGCTTATTGGTTGGGGCAGCTGTAGGAATCTCCAAGGATACTCTCACACGCGTCGAACAGCTTGTAAAAGCGAATGTCGATGCGATTGTCATCGATACAGCCCATGGACATTCTGCAGGCGTTCTATCCGTTGTGAGCGAAATTCGCGCAGCGTATCCTGAGCTGAACATTGTGGCAGGAAACGTGGCAACGGCTGAAGCAACAAGAGAACTGATTGAAGCAGGGGCTGACGTTGTAAAAGTTGGAATCGGACCTGGATCAATTTGTACAACACGTGTAGTTGCAGGAGTGGGCGTACCTCAAATCACTGCCATTTACGACTGTGCAACTGAAGCGAGAAAACATGGTAAAGCCATCATTGCCGACGGTGGAATCAAGTTCTCAGGAGACATCGTGAAGGCACTTGCATCAGGCGGACATGCTGTCATGCTCGGAAGCCTGCTTGCAGGTACATCTGAAAGCCCTGGAGAAACAGAAATCTTCCAAGGCCGTCGTTTTAAAGTATACCGCGGTATGGGCTCATTGAGTTCAATGGAAAAAGGATCAAAAGACCGCTACTTCCAGGAAGAAGCGAAGAAATTTGTTCCTGAAGGCATTGAAGGCCGTATCCCTTATAAAGGGCCGCTCGCGGATACGTTGTATCAACTGATCGGCGGGCTACGCTCCGGAATGGGCTATTGCGGTACGAAGAATCTCCATGAGCTGCGTGAGAATGCCCAATTCATCCGCATGACGGGTGCAGGCCTCCGCGAGAGCCATCCGCACGATGTACAAATCACGAAGGAAGCACCAAACTATTCACTATCATAAGACTAGTAAAGGACCGGCAGCTGACCGGTCCTTTTTTTTTGGAAAAATCGGCTAAATGAAGAGGTCGCAAGTCCCTTGTCCTATGCCAAAACTAGGAATATTCTCTGTCTATTCTTACCTTTCGAACTATGATAAAATAACGAAGGTGTACATAAAAACTTGGAGGGCTAAAAGTGAAAAGAAGTTGGGTTCAAAAATCTTTTGTTTGTTTCTTGGTATTATTGATGGCAATGAGCATGGTGCAAAAACCGGCAAGTGCTCAAGGGGATTTAGATGTTAACGCAAATGCTGCGATTTTAGTAGAAGCAAGTACCGGTAAAGTTTTATATGAAAAGAATTCAGAAACGGCTCTTGGAATTGCAAGTATGACGAAGATGATGACTGAATACCTTCTGCTTGAAGCGATAGAAGAAGGTAAAGTGAAGTGGGATCAGGAGTATACGGTTCCTACGAATGTCTCTAAGATGTCTCATAACACGTCACTAAGTAATGTTTCACTGCGTGAAGAAGGAACGTATACGATTAAAGACTTATATGAATCCATGGCTATCTATTCAGCGAATGCTTCAGCAATGGCGATAGCTGAAACGATTGCCGGTTCGGAAGCCAACTTTGCGAAATTGATGAATAAAAAAGCTGAAGAACTTGGATTGGAAAATTATAAATTTGTTAACTCATCAGGATTGAACAATAAAGACTTGGCACCTTATGTCGATCAAGTTGTCGGCGGAGCTGAGGAAGAGAATGTGATGTCGGCTAAGGATACTGCTACGCTTGCGTACCGACTTCTGAATGATTTTCCGGAAGTACTGGAGACATCGAGTATTGCGAAAAAGGTATTCGCTGAAGGCACCGAAGATGAATTTAATATGCCTAACTGGAACTGGATGCTTCCAGGTCTGATTCGTGAGTATGAAGGCATGGACGGGCTCAAAACAGGTACTACCGACTTTGCAGGAGCATGTTTCACAGGTACTGCAGAGCGTGACGGAATGAGATTCATCACGGTTGTGATGGACGTCCAGGTCGAACCTGGTGAAAATTCGTACGATGCCCGTTTTGCGGAAACCAGAAAAATGATGGACTATGCTTTTAATAACTACACAATGCAAGAACTTCTTCCTGCAGATTACAAGATCAAAGGACAAAAGACCCTTCCGGTAGTAAAAGGAAAGGAAAAAGAAGTTGGCATCAAGTCTGAATCTGCTTTGAACATGGTTGTAAAGAACGGTGAAGAAGATCAGTACAAGCCTAAATTTGTTGTAGACAAGAAGAAGCTTAATGAAGATGGTAAGCTGACCGCGCCTGTTAAGAAGGGCGAAAAAGTAGGTTATGTTACATTAGAATCAAAAGACAAGAATGACCTAGGTTACCTGACTGACAAGGGATCTAATGGAGCTAAATCTTCTGTCGTGACAGTCGAAGGAGTCGAAAAAGCAAACTGGTTCGTTCTTTCGATGAGAGCTGTCGGCGGATTTTTCGGAGATATTTGGGGTTCTGTAACATCAACAGTAAAAGGCTGGTTCTAACTTCATAGAAAGACTCCAGGTTATAAAATGACCTGGGGTTATTTTTATATTTACTGCTCATGAGGGAACCGGGGTTAATTCCATTATATACATATACCCGATAAGTAAACCCTATCCGCTTTTCATCTTGTCCAGCTCCAGGGCTTAGAGGCACATGTCATAAGCCAAATCGGCCAAGAAGGCAAAGAACGCCTTCCCGTCCGATTCGGCTTATGCCACCCGCCTCTGACCAAAGCCCTTCCGCTTTTCGTCTTGACATAACCCTGTTTTTGTTGTTTATTTAGCAGTAGGGCAATATCATCATTCCGATTGTTTTAGTCAATTTTTCCTGCAATTTCTGCTGAAATGAAAAGAAAAAATAGACAGGCATAGGATAAATATAAGGGGGATACATAAATGAATACTGGTACAGATCGTGTTAAAAGAGGTATGGCTGAAATGCAAAAAGGCGGCGTCATCATGGACGTTGTCAATGCAGAGCAGGCAAAGATTGCTGAAGCTGCGGGTGCAGTTGCGGTAATGGCTTTAGAACGAGTTCCAGCTGACATCCGTGCTGCTGGCGGCGTAGCGAGAATGGCAGACCCTCGTATTGTGGAAGAAGTAATGGGAGCTGTAACGATCCCGGTTATGGCGAAAGCGCGTATCGGTCATATCGTTGAAGCGCGAGTACTTGAATCAATGGGTGTGGACTATCTTGATGAGAGTGAAGTATTAACACCTGCTGATGAAGAGTATCATTTAAATAAAAGAGATTTCACGGTTCCATTCGTATGTGGATGCCGTGACTTAGGCGAAGCAGCACGTCGTATCGGTGAAGGTGCATCGATGCTTCGAACAAAAGGTGAGCCTGGAACAGGAAACATCGTCGAAGCGGTTTGTCACATGCGTAAAGTGAACGCTCAGGTGCGCAAGCTTGTCAGCATGAGCACAGACGAAATCATGACAGAAGCAAAGCTTTTGGGTGCTCCATATGAATTATTATTAGAAATTAAAGAAAACGGCCGTTTACCGGTTGTTAACTTCGCTGCAGGCGGTATCGCGACTCCGGCTGATGCGGCTCTTATGATGGAACTGGGTGCTGACGGTGTATTCGTCGGTTCAGGTATTTTCAAATCTGAAAACCCTGAGAAGTTTGCAAGAGCGATCGTGGAAGCGACTACTCATTATCAGGACTACAAGTTGATTGCTGAACTCTCCAAAGAACTTGGAGTTGCGATGAAGGGTGTAGAAATTTCTTCTATCCTTCCTGAACAGCGCATGCAAGATCGAGGCTGGTAAGTCTATGATGAAAATAGGTGTATTAGGACTTCAAGGGGCTGTCAGAGAGCATGTACGATCAATTGAGGCATGTGATGCCGAAGCGGTGGTTGTGAAGCGTACAGAGCAGCTGGATGGACTTGACGGTTTGATCATGCCTGGCGGTGAAAGTACGACGATGAGACGGCTTATCGACCGCTATGGATTTTTAGAGCCGCTGAAAGAATTTGCAGCAAGCGGGAAACCGATTTTCGGCACGTGTGCCGGCCTCATTCTTTTGGCAAATAAGATCGTGGGTTATGATGAACCCCATCTTGGTGTGATGGATGTCATGGTTGAGCGTAATTCCTTTGGTCGTCAAAAGGAAAGCTTCGAAGCCGATTTGAACATTGCCCATGTGGGAAATCATTTTAATGCCGTATTCATTCGTGCGCCTCATATCGTAGAAGCGGGAGAAGATGTTGAAATCCTCGCAAAGCACAATGACCGCATCGTTCTTGCACGCCACGGGCAATTCCTGGGATGTTCATTCCATCCCGAATTGACAGACGACCATCGCCTAACGGCTTACTTCATCGAGATGGTCAAAGAGTCAAAGGAAAAAGCAGTTTTATAATAATGTTTAATTGTGCGTGATCCCGACGATGGAAAAGGGTTAGTACCAGCGGTTTATTGGAGTGCAAGACGAAGACTCCTAAACGAAAAGCGGAAGGGCTTTGCCCAGAGGCGGGTGGCATAAGACGAATCGGCCATGAAGGCGTTCTTTGCCTTCTTGGACGGTTTGACTTATGACATGTGCCTCTAAGCCCCGCAGCTAGACAGTTGACTCTCCCTCATAAGGAGGCTCACGGGCTACCCGCGGAAAGCGAAGTCTTGCACGGAAATCATTAGCGGTAATTAAACAAGTTCCAAAAAACATTGGCATAAACCTATTGCAAAATGGAAAACATTGTAGTAGATTATGAAATAACCAATATGAGTTTAAAACGTTGACAGGAAATAGTAGTGAAGACTTCTAGCCAAAAGAGAGCCGGTGGTTGGTGCAAACCGGTGCAGAATCTTTGCGAATCCATCCTTGAGTGAAATACTGAACCATTCAGTAGGTATTTTCGGTGATTCCGTTATCATCTCTAAGAGGAAAGCAGCTCTGCTGTTTTCAATTAGGGTGGCAACGCGGAAACCTCCGTCCCTTTTACCAGGGACGGGGGTTTTTTATATTCTCCGGATCCTGCCATCGTTCTAACCAATAAACACAGATATTTTAAAGGAGGAAGAAGCATGTTAGACATCAAATACTTACGTGCCAATTTGGAAGATGTGAAAAACCGCCTTCAGCATCGCGGCGAAGATCTTGAGGACTTTGATAAGTTTGAGGAACTCGATAAGAGAAGAAGAGAGCTTCTTGTGGAAAGTGAAAACCTGAAGAGCAAGCGTAATGAAGTATCTCAAAAAATTGCTCAGATGAAAAAAGACAAACAGGATGCCCAGGACATGATCGTTGAAATGCGTGAAGTCGGGGGGATGGTCAAGAAGCTTGACGAGGAACTTAGAGGCATCGAGGAAGAGCTGGAGCGGATCCTTCTGTCTATCCCGAATATCCCTCATGAATCTGTTCCTGTCGGCGAAACAGAGGACGACAACGTGGAAGCCCGTAAGTGGGGCGAAATCCGCGAGTTCGATTTCGAAGCAAAGCCTCACTGGGATATTGCAACAGGACTTGATATCCTTGACTTTGAGCGTGCAGGGAAAGTAACGGGAAGCCGCTTTGTTTTCTATAAAGGCTTGGGTGCAAGACTGGAACGTGCCCTGTTGAACTTCATGATGGATCTCCACATGGATGAGCACGGATATACGGAAATGATCCCGCCATTCCTTGTGAACCGCGCAAGCATGACAGGGACAGGACAGCTGCCGAAGTTCGAAGAAGATGCTTTCCGTATCGAAAGTGAAGATTATTTCCTTGTTCCGACTGCAGAAGTGCCTGTGACAAACTATCACCGCGATGAAATCATCAAAGGGGAAGAGCTGCCGCTCAGCTATGTAGCCTACAGTGCTAACTTCCGTTCTGAAGCGGGATCTGCCGGACGGGATACAAGAGGACTGATTCGCCAGCATCAATTCAATAAAGTGGAACTTGTCCGCTTTGTGAAGCCGGAAGATTCTTACGATGAGCTTGAGAAGCTGACAGGCCATGCAGAAAAAGTCCTTCAGCTCCTGGGACTGCCATACCGCGTTTTATCAATGTGTACTGCGGATCTTGGCTTCACGGCTGCAAAGAAATATGATATCGAGGTTTGGATTCCAAGCTACGGCACATACCGTGAGATTTCTTCTTGCAGTAATTTCGAAGGCTTCCAGGCAAGACGTGCGAATATCCGTTTCAGAAGGGAAGCAAACGCGAAGCCTGAACATGTTCACACATTGAATGGTTCTGGATTGGCGATCGGCCGTACCGTTGCCGCTCTGTTGGAAAACTATCAGCAGGAAGACGGATCTGTCATCGTACCGGAAGTTCTTCGTCCTTATATGGGCGGGGCAGAAGTGATTAAATAATAAGGTTGAAAAAGGTATCCGGTGCGTTCCCCGGATACCATTCATTTTTTTTGTTAAAAGTGCTTGACTCTAATTTATCACCATGGTATTATAATTCTTGTCGATACGGAGGAATACCCAAGTCCGGCTGAAGGGATCGGTCTTGAAAACCGACAGGGGTGTTAAAGCCCGCGGGGGTTCGAATCCCTCTTCCTCCGCCATTGATTTATTAATAACCATAGCGCATAAAATTTGGAGATTTTAAATTCGTTACTGGAGATGTAACGAATTTTTTTGGTTTCTATAGAATTTTATAAATTGATAATAGTTTGATAATTTGAGGATTTATTATTGATGATAGTTCTTTTGAATACCGCTTTTGATTTCCGTGGAAGACTTCGCTTTCCGCGGGCGGTTGGTGAGCCTCCTTATGAGGGAGAGTCAACTGTCTAGCTGCAGGTCTTAGAGGCACATGTCATAAGTCGAACCGTCCAAGAAGGCAAAGAACGCCTTCATGGCCGATTCGTCTTATGCCACCCCCCTATGGGCAAAGCCCTTCCGCTTTTCGTTTAGGAGTCTTCGTCTTGCACTCCAATCAACCGCTGGAAAAGGCCTAATTGTACAACATATAAAAAACCCGCACTAATTTGCTTACTAAAAAGCAGATCAGTGCGGGTTTTACTAGGTCTAAAACAATTTTGTCCAAGCCTTTTTCTTTTACTTCAGGTTTTCAATATCTTCTCTTGTATTGGTTTCATTGTTATAGTTCAGCACGCCCATTTCTTTGATGTTTCTGCGTGTTTGGTCGGTTCCCAGTTTGAAGATCATTTCATAAATTTCCTTCATGGAGTGGTCATATTGTGCATTTTCCGGATCCTTATGGTATTCGCGGAAGGGGATATGCGCCCTGGTAAATGTCGACATTTCATCATCATGATTCTTCTCTAATAGTGTCTTCAAGTGGTTGACTTCTTCTGGAGTAGCGTGAATTTGATAGCTTACACTTTTCGCTTCTTCGGCATGAGGGACGATATCACCGCTGCTGATATCTATAAAGTACGTATCTCTCGTTTCCATGCTATTCATCTCCTTTTATTTCTTCTTGTTATATACATACCTCCCATCACGTGCGTATAAACGAGTGGGGGAGTGTTCATATAAAAAGAGGTGCCGCCATCATGGGCTGCACCTCTTCTTAATTTAGCTTTTTAACATTCTTGTTTGTTCTATGAAATACCCGATTCTTTCTACAATCGGCTCAATCGAGTTTTCATCGTTGACCAGATCATATTCACTGATGTCCAGGCGGAGGACAGGGCATGCGTTGAAGGAGTTGATCCAGTTTTCATAACGCTGATGCATTTCTTCCCAGTATTCAATCGGTGTTTGTTGTTCCATCGGACGGCCGCGCTCACGGATGCGGTCGATGACGTTGTCGAGAGATCCTTCCAGATAGATAAGCAGATCTGGATGAGGGAAGTAAGGTGTCATCACCATCGCATCGAAAAGACTTGTATATGTTTCGTAATCGACGTCTGACATATTGCCTTTTTCATGATGCATTTTGGCAAAGATGCCTGTATCTTCGTAGATCGATCGGTCCTGGATGAAGCCGCCGCCATATTCGAAGATTTTCTTTTGTTCCTTAAATCGTTCTGCCAGGAAGTATACCTGCAGGTGGAAGCTCCAGCTCTTGAAGTCCTGATAGAATTTATCCAGATACGGGTTGGTATCGACTTTTTCGAAGGATGTACGGAATCCGAGGGCATTTGCCAATCCGTTTGTCATCGTGGACTTCCCGACTCCGACTGTTCCGGCAATGGTAATGACAGCATTGCTTGGGATGCCGTATTTATTGCGAAGATTCATGATAGTGAACTCCTTTTTTAAGTGTAGTATCTAATTGAGTTAGAATATTGTCCAAGTCATCTTTGTTCTGGACGAAGTCAATGTGGTCGCCATTGTAGCGAAGAACAGGGATATCCGGGTGAGTTTCTTCAAATGTGTTCATATATTCTTCATAATCCAATGATAATTGTTTTAAATAAAGAGGGCTGATTTTCTTCTCAAAGTCTCTGCCTCTTTTTTCAATGCGCTTCAGCAGTGTGTCTAAACTCGCATTTAAGTAGATCACCACATTAGGTCTCGGCATGTCAGAAGTCAAAATATCATAGATCTTAAGATATTTGTTGTACTGCTGCTCGTCCTTCAATGTACGTTTAGCAAAAATGATGTTCTTTAAAATATGATAATCCGCTACAACCGATTTGTCTTGAGAGATATAGTATTTATCGATATCCTCCAACTGCTTGTATCGATTGCATAAGAAAAACATCTCTGTTTGAAAACTCCACTCTTCAATATCATCATAAAATTTATCCAAAAACGGGTTTTCATCGACGATTTCCCTTAATAAATGAAAATGGAAGTGTTCAGAAATCGCTTTAGCCAGAGAAGTTTTTCCTACTCCAATCGGGCCTTCAACCGTGATGAAAGGAATTCTCCCCATTTCATGTCCTCCTCATATTACAACTATCTATGTGTGTTTTTATATGTGTATAAATAAAATAACGACAGGAATTATTGTAACACAATAGTTGAATGGTTTGTTCAGGATATTTACAAGATCCGTCAAAATTCGGCTCGTTGTTAACATCGGTTATTTATCTTCTTTTTTTAGTGAAAATAAAAAAGCCGGCAGTATAGGTGATTATAGATTTACCTAAATGCCAGCTTCTATTTATTTTTATGAATAATATGCAGGAGAGAAGGGGGAAGTAAGTTTCTTGTTACCTTTACTTCTCTCCAGTAATTCATAGGATACTCTTTTCATTAAGTGTCTAAAGGTTATATAATGAGAAGATAATCGAAGTTTGTATTTTCAGGGAAATAATTGTGGTAATTTGTCTGGATATCTGAGGAAATATAGCATAGTGTGTGTTCAGCCATGCAAGAACAAATTCACCCGATGCATATCGTCCAATCCCGGCAAGATAAGGTTTTTATATCGCATATCGCCTGCCGATACACCTTGATAATACCTTAGCTTATTATTTGCCCAGGCCGGAAGGGTGCTAATAGTCACTTGTATGTATCATATCGCTGGGTGATATGACTCTTGAAAGCAGACTCATTTAACTTAAAATGATAATAAAAACGGAGGTATGATATGCGAAACGATATACAACCGTATGAACGATCTTTCACTTCGAAGGAAGCGGCAGAACAAGCAGGCATTGCAACTCCGACGGTCAGGAAATATGGTCAAATCTTAGAGAGAAATGGATATGAGTTTTTAAAAGATGGCGATCGGCGGATCTTTGTGCAATCCGATATTGATGCACTCATAGCTTTGCGCGATACGGACAATCCGCTGGACGATACGGCTAAAATCCTTGCACATCAACAAAAAGAAAGATTGGAAGGATCCGGCAATACAGACATATCGACAAGCGATACATACAATCATTTGCCTCAGGATCCAAATCAATTAAAAGAAATCTTATCCTATTTAGCCAATGAACTTGCTGCTTCCCGCGAAATGAATCTTCAAGTCGTGAATGAGATGAACCAGCTTAAGACTCAGGTGTCAAGGCTGAAGCAGGATCACCATGATTTAAGCTCCAATATTTCAAATTCAGCTCAAAAAACGCAGCGGAAAATTGAAGAATTATCGAAACTGCAAAAGAGTCAATACGAAACGCTCCTGGATCAAGAAATACAAAAAAATGAATTCTTACAGACCGAGCTGCAGAAACTGCGGGAAGAGCAGCAAAGAGAATGGCGTGCTCAAAATGATTATAATAAACGCTTGGAAGAAGCGATACAAAAGCCAAAAGATAAATGGGAATGGCTTTTCTCTCTATTCCGCAAATAAATTTACCGTTTCACCACGTTAAAATTATCGGTGATCAGCAGCCAGTTCTGAGGGAACGACAAGCCCAGCTTCCAGTAGCTCATCCCTCTCAGTTTCAATTCTTTCATAAGATCGAATTTGGCTTGGATGCTCCGGGCATCTTCGAACCATACTTCATGATCTTTTCCTTCAGCACTGTATTTAAAAAATGGGGCCTGTGCTTTCTGGTCGTATTCGATGGGAACGTTGTTTGCAGCCGCTATTTCAATTGCCTGCTGAGGGCTGATCGCTTTCGCAGTTGTTCCCGGCTTGAACGGGAGTGTCCAGTCGTACCCATAAAGATTT
Source organism: Bacillus sp. Marseille-Q1617 (assembly GCF_903645295.1). Lineage (NCBI taxonomy): Bacteria > Bacillati > Bacillota > Bacilli > Caryophanales > Bacillaceae > Bacillus > Bacillus sp. Marseille-Q1617. The sequence continues at coordinate 79,993 of NZ_CAHJXM010000002.1, read as the reverse complement.
TGTCCCATCATGATCTTGGAAGCCGGCATTTCTGTAAGGGCATATTCGATCACTTCACGAACAGGTCCGATGGGAGAGACGGCCATGGCAGGTCCGCCGCTGTATCCCCATTCATAGGTCATGATGACAACGAAATCGACAATTTCCCCATGAGCTTTATAATCATGTGCTTCGTACCATTTCCCTTTCTGATCTGCGCTTGTCTTTGGAGCTAAGGCCGTGGACAGCAGCCAGCCCTCCTGATCAAAACGCCTCTTTGCTTTTCGCAGGAATTGATTATATGCTTCCTTGTCTGCGGGCCGCAGATATTCAAAATCGAAATGGATATCACGGAACCCGTATTTTTTCGCGGTTTGAACGATGTTATTAAGGAATTTATCCTGGATGGCCATATCATTCAGGAGGATGCGCCCGAGTTCATCGTTAAACTGGCCCTCTTCCTGATTCGTAATCGCCATCATCAGTACATTTCCGTTATCCTTGCCCGTTTGCAGCAGGTTTCCCATGGGAGGTTCCTGCAGCGTACCGTCACGCTTCGCCTGGAAGCTGAAAGGAGCAAGGTATGTCAGATAAGGGGCTGCTTCTTTGGCACTTTCCTCTAAATTCGGAGCCACTTCTTTCCCATACGGTTCCACATAGGCGTTGAATTCTGCTTGTACTTTCGGTTTCGGTGGCACATATAAACGCTGATTGACCTGAAGCGGCAGATTGGGTGATATGCCATTTATCCTCGCCAGCTCCTGATAAGGAACCCCCACTTTTTGACTGATTGACCATAAGCTGTCGCCCGGCTGCACGTAATAAAAGCTGCCGACGATCGGGATCACGAGTGATTGACCGATGACAAGATTATCCGGATTCGGAAGCTCATTCGCTTCCACTATATCGTTAACAGTTGACCCATACGCTTGAGCAATGCCGAACAACGATTGGTTCGGCTGGACAACATGAATTTGCATACTAAGGCCCTCCCTTTATCTTCACTATAATCAGCCTATGAAGAGGGAAGGCAGGTTATGCCGGTATTTTGTTCAGTGGTCTGAAGTGCTGTGTTCAGGTACCGGGTGCCTGGCTCAGAATACAGGTTTTGAGCCAGGCTCAAACGAAGTGATTTGAGCCGGGCGCGATTTCCGGGTCAAATCAGTATAACGGAGCCTGGGTCAACTCCACGCACTATCAATTCTGCAGTAGTGTCCCGGTATCATCGATATTCGCCTTCAACACATTCTTCATCATCGTCAGGGCATAATGGTTATCTTCTTCACTCACGGAAGCGATGGCGTCTTTTGGTACATACAAGGTAAATTCCCTCATATATGCGTCGTTTGCGGTGAACAACACACAGATGTTTCCGGCGATCCCTGTAAGGATGATGTTTTTTATCGACAGATGATGAAGCAACGTATTCAGGGATGTCCCGTAGAATGCGGAATGCTTCGGTTTTATGAGAAAATAATCGTCTTCAGACGGGCGGAGCGGGGTAATGATATCCGTACTTGTTTTGTTGCGGCATTTTTCATAAATGAGTTTCAAATCTGCTTTCCATAATTCATAGTGATCATTGATATAGATAACAGGATGGCCTGTTTCTTTACAGTAATCACGCAGGTCGTTAATCGGTTTTACAATCTTTTTGGTATGCTCGGCAAGTGTCTCCCCATGTGAGAAATCAAATGGATTCATGATATCGATCACCAGTAGAGCGGTATCTTTAGGTATCATCAGGTAGGCCCCTTTCCTTTATAGTTTGGAATGTTTGGGGAAATTTTATAAAATAAAAAGAAGGAATCTATGAGTAGGAGTTCTATATGAAAACAAGAGAAGAACATTTTATGATGGAAGCGCTGAAAGAAGCGGAAAAAGCAAGGGAGATCAATGAAGTGCCGATTGGCGCTCTCGTGGTGATGGGGGACGAAATCATCGGCCGCGGCTATAATCTGAGGGAAACGACCCAGAATGCCATCACCCATGCAGAGACTCTTGCCATCCAGGAAGCATGTGAAAAAGTGGGGACATGGAGGCTCGAAGGTGCAGAACTCTATGTGACGCTGGAACCGTGTCCGATGTGCTCGGGTGCGATCATCCTTTCGCGGATTGAAAAAGTGGTATACGGCGCAGCCGATCCGAAGGCGGGATGCGCAGGTACGCTGATGAATCTTTTAGACGACAACCGATTCAACCACCAATGCGAAGTCGTGCCGGGAGTGCTTGAAGAAGAATGCGGGTCGATCCTTTCTGAATTTTTCAGGGAGCTCAGGGCAAGGAAGAAAGCCGGGAAGAAGAATAAACCATCTTCGTTGTAAATAACTTACAGTCACAAACCATTGCTTTTTAACGTAAACCCTAGTATACTTAATCTTGCGTCGTTGATGACGCAACTTAATATTTGGTATCAATTTTGCCGTGCTAGGTGGGGAGGTAGCGGTGCCCTGTACTCGCAATCCGCTCCAGCGAGGCCGAATTCCTTTCCGAGGCTTGCATACTGTAGGGCCTGCCTCAAGTAAGTGGTGTTGACGCCTGGGTCCTGCGCAATGGGAATCCATGAACCATGTCAGGTCCGGAAGGAAGCAGCATTAAGTGGAAGCTCCCATGTGCCGCAGGGTTGCCTGGGCCGAGCTAACTGCTTGAGTAACGCCTATGGTTGCTTGTCGACGAAAGGTGCACGGCAGTTTCATACATATACAACAGCTCATCCTGTATCGGGGTGGGCTTTTTGTTTGAAATGAATGTGTTTCAAAGTTTCCTGAATCAGTCCCCGGTTTTCTTTGTAATCCTGCCTGAAATTACGTTATAATAAATAAGATCATATATGAAAAGTGTCATCCGGCATTCAGGCCGGAGGGTCAGGCTGAATGTGCCTGATTGGACACAGGACGGCATTATAAATGGAGTATACATACATAAAAAAGAGGGGGGAGTATTTTGGCATATCAAGCATTATATCGTGTGTGGCGTCCGCAGTCATTTGTAGATGTCGTCGGGCAGCAGCATGTTACGAAAACACTGCAAAATGCTCTCCTACATCAGAAAATTTCCCATGCGTACCTTTTTTCAGGACCACGCGGAACAGGGAAGACGAGTGCAGCGAAGATCCTTGCCAAGGCGGTCAACTGTGAACGTTCACCTGTTGCCGAGCCTTGCAACGAGTGTGACGCATGTAAAGGGATCACGGACGGGTCCATTCCGGATGTCATTGAAATTGATGCTGCTTCGAATAACGGAGTAGAGGAAATACGTGACATACGCGATAAAGTAAAGTATTCACCGAACGTGGTGGAGTATAAGGTCTATATCATCGATGAGGTTCATATGCTTTCCATCGGGGCCTTCAACGCCCTTTTGAAAACATTGGAGGAACCTCCGAAGCACGTCATATTCATATTGGCGACCACCGAGCCCCACAAGATTCCGCTAACGATCATTTCCCGTTGCCAGCGCTTTGATTTCAAACGGATCACAGCCAGGGATATCGTCGGAAGAATGAGTCATATCGCCACTGAGTCGGGTGTGAACTATGAAGAGAATGCCTTGGCGGTCATCGCAAGAGCGGCCGAGGGCGGAATGCGTGATGCACTCAGCCTGCTCGATCAGGCGATTTCCTTCAGCCAGGATGTTGTCACCGTGGATGATGCGTTAACGGTGACCGGTGCCGTTTCCCAAGGGTATTTGAATACACTCGCAAAGGCGATCCTTGAAAAAGATGTCTCAAAAGGCCTGGGTGCGCTCGAAGAACTTCTTTTCCAAGGAAAGGACCCGGCCCGATTTGCGGAAGACTTCATACTGTATTACAGGGATATGCTTCTCTATCAAACGGCTCCAAACCTCGAGGAATCGATGGAAAGGGTCATGCTCGATGATGAATTCAAGGAGCTTGCACATGAAACCCAGGCAAGCCAGATTTATCAATATATCGACGTACTGAATCAAGCGGGTCAGGAGATGAAGTTCACCAATCATGCCCGCATCTACTTAGAGGTTTCCATCGTGAAGCTTTGCCAGCTCGAAGCGCCTCGAAGCGCGTCTTCACCTGAAGTCGGCGAAATGATGAAAAAAATCCAAACGCTTGAAAAAGAAATCCAGCAGTTGAAGGCAAATGGCGTTCCTGCTCAGGCTGAACCTGCTGCACAGCCGGCTAAAAAGCCTGTGCGTGCAAAGAAAGGCTTCCGTGCGCCGGTCGGGCAAATTCAGGAAGTACTGAAGAATGCAACGAAAGAAGATCTTAACCTGGTCAAGAGCCGCTGGGGAGACATGATGGAAACCCTGAACCAGCGGCAAATGCGCTCCCAGGCTGCCCTCTTGAATAATGCAGAGCCGGTGGCGGCAACAGCAGGTTCGTTTGTGTTAAAATTCAAGTATGATATCCACTGCCAAATGGCGATGGAGAACCAGGCTTTCATTTCAAGCATGGATTCCATCCTGCAGGAGCTCACCGGAAGCAGCTACTTCCCGATCGGGATTCCCGAAGACCAGTGGCTCCCACTAAGGGAAGAGTTCATCCGCAACACACAAACGGATCCCGGGGACGGCGAATCGGGTGAAGCAAAGGAAGAGGATACCCTTCTCTCGGAAGCAGAAAAGATTGCCGGCGATTTAGTGGAACTCAATGATTGATGAAAGAAATACCACATTAAGTGTATGAATAATGTTAATAAAAACTATTGGAGGTCATGAACTATGCGTGGAATGGGTAATATGCAAAACATGATGAAACAGATGCAGAAGATGCAAAAGAAAATGGCAGAAGCACAAGAGGAGCTTGGTGAAAAGGAAATTGAAGGATCTGCCGGCGGCGGCATGGTCACTGTCATCGTTTCAGGTCACAAGCAGGTCCTTGATGTAAAGATCAATGAAGAAGTAGTAGATCCGGAAGATATCGATATGCTTCAGGATTTAGTGCTTGCTGCGACAAACGATGCACTTAAGAAAGCAGACGAATTAACGAATTCTACTATGGGTCAATTCACTAAAGGAATGAACCTGCCGGGAATGTTCTAGGAGGCAATATCATGCATTATCCTGAGCCTATATCAAAGCTGATCGACAGCTTTATGAAATTGCCAGGAATCGGGCCGAAAACTGCGGCCCGACTGGCTTTTTTTGTACTTAGCATGAAAGAAGACACTGTATTGGACTTTGCAAAAGCACTCGTGAATGCAAAACGTAATTTAAGCTATTGCTCTGTCTGCGGTCACATTACGGACCAGGATCCTTGCTATATTTGTGAGGATCAGCGAAGAGATCGCAGTATCGTCTGCGTGGTCCAGGACCCCAAAGATGTTATTGCGATGGAGAAGATGAAGGAATATAACGGTCTTTACCATGTCCTTCATGGTGCCATTTCCCCAATGGATGGAATCGGCCCTGAGGACATCAACGTACCGGACCTGATTAAACGTCTTCAAAGCGACGAGGTGCAGGAAGTGATTCTTGCGACAAATCCGAATATCGAAGGCGAAGCAACCGCCATGTATATTTCGCGGCTCGTCAAACCATCCGGCATCCGCATCACACGTATCGCACACGGCTTGCCTGTGGGCGGGGATCTCGAATATGCGGATGAAGTCACATTGTCAAAAGCCCTTGAAGGAAGAAGAGACGTTTAAAAGGGAGAGAGCATCTATGTTTTTCCGTAAAAAAGGGAAACTCAAACGAGAGTACGATCAAGCCCTGCTTCGAACCTTGGAAGAAGCAAAAGAGCATTGGAATCAGCAGCGAAGCATCGATGAGATGAGTGTAGACTACAATCTGAATCTTCACTGCTCTTCGAAAATCGCTGAAGCAAAATATTTTTTCTTATTTAGAGAAGCGAAACATAGAAAGATCGTCATAAAAAGGTAGACAACCCTCATATCCTTTCAATAAGAGATTGTTAATGTTCTATGTTGAGAGGAGAGAGGGTATGAACCCGGTAATCGTGATTTCTGTAATCAGCGGACTCATCGTCCTTCTGTTAATTACAGGCACACCCATCAAACCGCTGCGATTTGTAGGACAAGTCGCCATGAAGGTCATGATCGGAGCACTATTTCTATTTTTCCTGAACGCCTTTGGCAGTCAGTACGGAATCCATGTCCCCATCAATCTGGCGACTTCCTCCATTTCGGGAATCCTTGGCATTCCTGGAGTGGTGGGGCTGACAGTGATACAGATGTGGATTTTGTAAAGTATTTCGAAAGAATCAGCAGCCTTTTGTGAGGGCTGCTTTTTCATTATTAAAGGTTTTTAATGTTTTACATAATTAGTCCCAAGAAAGGTGGTCATGAGATGAAGATTGTAATTGCCCCCGATTCCTTCAAGGGCTCAATGACAAGTATAGAAGCTGCAGACGCAATACAAAGAGGGGTTGAGCAAGTAAATTCATCCTGGGAAACCACTCTCGTTCCCATGGCTGATGGAGGAGAAGGGACTGTGGAAGCCATCATGTCCATTCTTGGCGGGGAAAAGATCGATAGAAGAGTCCGTGATCCACTCGGAAGACAAATTCAAGCAAGTTTCGGATGGCTTTCAGAGACAAAAACAGCCGTTATAGAAACCGCAGCTGCTTCCGGCCTTCCTCTTTTAACCTACTCTGAATTAAACCCCGAAGACTCATCTACATATGGTACAGGTGAGCTTGTTGAATGTGCATTGGATCTTGGAGTGCGGCGGATCATCATTGGATTAGGCGGCAGTGCCACGGTTGATGGAGGAACGGGTTTTCTTCAGGCATTGGGGATCCACTTCCTAGATGAAAAAAGAGTTGAGCTCTCGCAGGGCGGAAAAATACTTGGCCATATACACACAATCGATTCATCGAATCTTGACCCCCGGCTAAATGACGTGGAATGGGTGGTGGCGTCGGATGTCACCAACCCGTTACTGGGAGAAGAAGGAGCTGTCAGTATATTTGGCCCTCAAAAAGGAGTCACCAAGGACAAATCGATGATCTTTGAAGCCGGAATGAAGCACTATGCTCAAAAAGTAAGGGAACATACAGGAATAGACTGCAGTACAGATAAGGGAAGCGGCGCTGCCGGCGGCTTTGGGTTTGCCCTTAAGGCTTTTTTCAATCCCTCTTTCCAAAGCGGCTTCAGCCTTATTGCGGAACTCGGTGGTTTACACAAGGAAATCAAAGAGGCTTCTTTAGTCCTGACAGGGGAAGGGAAAATGGATGCTCAGTCTCTCTATGGGAAGGTGCCGGTCGGCATCGGAAGAATAGCTAAGGAATATCATATTCCCACAGTCGCATTCACCGGTAAACTAGAAGGAACTACACAAAACGTTTCTTCCGAAGGGATAAGCCTGGTATTTCCGATAGTGGACTCACCCATGTCACTGGATGACGCAATGAAAAACGGCTCAAAACTACTGGAGAAAGCGGCTGAAAGATTGATGAGAGCCATGACACTTAATAACAAAAAATAAAACTAGCCTACTCCCTGACGCACGGGGAGAAGGCTTTTACCTTCCTACTTTAAACTATTCAAAAACGTTTCCGGCATCACCACTGCTAC
>NZ_CAHJXM010000002.1:0-67500 GCF_903645295.1 Bacillus sp. Marseille-Q1617 | reverse complement strand
GGTCGAGTGACTCTGCGCCGAAAATGTACCGGGGCTAAACGTATCACCGAAGCTGTGGATTGACACCTCTAGGTGTCAGTGGTAGGAGAGCGTTCTAAGGACAGTGAAGTCAGACCGTAAGGACTGGTGGAGTGCTTAGAAGTGAGAATGCCGGTATGAGTAGCGAAAGATGGGTGAGAATCCCATCCACCGAATGCCTAAGGTTTCCTGAGGAAGGCTCGTCCGCTCAGGGTTAGTCGGGACCTAAGTCGAGGCCGATAGGCGTAGACGATGGACAACAGGTTGATATTCCTGTACCACCTCTTTTCCGTTTGAGCAATGGGGGGACGCAGGAGGATAGGGTAAGCGCACTGCTGGATATGTGCGTCTAAGCAGTTAGGCTGATGATGAGGCAAATCCCATCATCGTGAAGGCTGAGCTGTGACAGCGAGCGAATTATAGTAGCGAAGTTCCTGATTCCACACTGCCAAGAAAAGCCTCTAGCGAGGAAAAAGGTGCCCGTACCGCAAACCGACACAGGTAGGCGAGGAGAGAATCCTAAGGTGAGCGAGAGAACTCTCGTTAAGGAACTCGGCAAAATGACCCCGTAACTTCGGGAGAAGGGGTGCTCTTTGAGGTGCATAGCCTCGAAGAGCCGCAGTGAATAGGCCCAGGCGACTGTTTAGCAAAAACACAGGTCTCTGCGAAGCCGTAAGGCGAAGTATAGGGGCTGACGCCTGCCCGGTGCTGGAAGGTTAAGAGGAGTGCTTAGCGCAAGCGAAGGTGCGAATCGAAGCCCCAGTAAACGGCGGCCGTAACTATAACGGTCCTAAGGTAGCGAAATTCCTTGTCGGGTAAGTTCCGACCCGCACGAAAGGCGTAACGATCTGGGCACTGTCTCAACGAGAGACTCGGTGAAATTATAGTACCTGTGAAGATGCAGGTTACCCGCGACAGGACGGAAAGACCCCGTGGAGCTTTACTGTAGCCTGATATTGAATTTTGGTACAGCTTGTACAGGATAGGTAGGAGCCTTGGAAGCCGGAGCGCCAGCTTCGGTGGAGGCGTTGGTGGGATACTACCCTGGCTGTATTGAAATTCTAACCCGCGCCCCTTATCGGGGTGGGAGACAGTGTCAGGTGGGCAGTTTGACTGGGGCGGTCGCCTCCTAAAGAGTAACGGAGGCGCCCAAAGGTTCCCTCAGAATGGTTGGAAATCATTCGCAGAGTGTAAAGGCACAAGGGAGCTTGACTGCGAGACCTACAAGTCGAGCAGGGACGAAAGTCGGGCTTAGTGATCCGGTGGTTCCGCATGGAAGGGCCATCGCTCAACGGATAAAAGCTACCCCGGGGATAACAGGCTTATCTCCCCCAAGAGTCCACATCGACGGGGAGGTTTGGCACCTCGATGTCGGCTCATCGCATCCTGGGGCTGTAGTCGGTCCCAAGGGTTGGGCTGTTCGCCCATTAAAGCGGTACGCGAGCTGGGTTCAGAACGTCGTGAGACAGTTCGGTCCCTATCCGTCGTGGGCGCAGGAAATTTGAGAGGAGCTGTCCTTAGTACGAGAGGACCGGGATGGACGCATCGCTGGTGTACCAGTTGTCTTGCCAAAGGCATCGCTGGGTAGCTATGTGCGGAAGGGATAAGTGCTGAAAGCATCTAAGCATGAAGCCCCCCTCGAGATGAGATTTCCCATCACTTTATGTGAGTAAGATCCCTGGAAGATGACCAGGTAGATAGGTCAGAGGTGGAAGCATGGCGACATGTGGAGCTGACTGATACTAATCGATCGAGGACTTAACCACAAAGAGTCATTTTTAAATGAACACATTGGTCGATATTCGGCTTTCTTGACATCAATCCTTTATCTAGTTTTGAAGGAACAACCCCTTCAATTGAATATTCGTCTGGTGATTATGGCGAAGAGGTCACACCCGTTCCCATGCCGAACACGGAAGTTAAGCTCTTCAGCGCCGATGGTAGTTGGGGGCTCTCCCCCTGTGAGAGTAGGACGTCGCCAGGCAAATAGGAAAAGCAGCTCTTTATGGGCTGTTTTTTTGTTTGGGTGAAAGGAAAATGCAGTTTTTTTTGAGTTGTGATTGGTTTTGAAAAATAATATGTGGAAATTGAAAAAATATTGTCCGGAATTGAAATATTAATCATGAACAGTGAAAAAATGAACTCCGGAACGCCCTTAAAGATCTCCTGAACGATTCCCCTATGGTGTAGGCCCACCTTATTAAATAAAAACAATTAAATTTTTCCTTTTTTAGCCCTTTAATTTGTCTATTTTAATGAAAAACCCTTCTCCTTATTGAAAAAGCGGGGGATGTTCCCCTAAAAATAAGACCGCTTTAACAAAAACACAAGAAAATGAACACGCAGATGAAGAAGTCCCCTGATTTATTATCGATAATCGACTTTTTATTATCGAAATCAAAGAATCAATTATCGAAAATCCGACTTTTATTATCGAAACCGAGAATCCTTTTTTCAATCGCATCAAGATATGATCAGAAGGGTCTCCTATCCCTCGCAAAAGATGTTTTATTATCGGAACTCTTCCCAATACCACAAACCGAACTTTTTCCAAACTTTTTAATAAAGACATACACAGACTGGGCGCTCTCTACATAAGATAAAAGTACACTTGATAATTCTGTTAGTTTAAAAGTTTAAAATACTGTATACAATTGAAGCACTTGGGGCACAATAGATTGTATGGAGGTGGAGAACCTTATGATGAATGCAGAGCGTAAGGCGGTTGAAGAGCAGTGTATTGTGTGTCAAAGTGAGAAGTCAGTTGGAATCCATCTATACACATCGTTCATCTGTACGGAATGTGAACGGGAAATGGTACAGACGGAGACGAATGATCCGGTATACAAATTGTTCGTTCAGCGATTGAAAAAAGTGAATACCCCTCAAATTTATTCATAACCAGGTGATAGACAGCTTGGTTATGATTTTTTTAGTTTTAGAAGGATAAAGTGTGGTACGATGAAGATTGATATTTGTGGTGAGAGAGGGATAAAGGTGAAGTGTGATCAATCAAGAATGCCTCTTGTTGAAGCGATCGAGAAACATGTTGAGATGGATCCCATCTCATTCCATGTTCCCGGTCATAAAAATGGTTTGTTCATAGATGAGAAGGACATGCAGTTTTTTTATAAACGTGATTTAACTGAGCTTAGCGGGTTAGATGATTTACATGACCCCTCTGAAGCTATAAAAGAAGCAGAATCATTACTCAGTGATTTGTATGGAAGTGTGAAGAGTTATTTTCTCGTGAATGGCAGTACAGCAGGGAATATTGCGGCAATACTGGCTTCATGTTCTCCTGGGGATCCTGTGCTTGTTCAAAGAAACTGTCATAAGTCTGTATTGAACGGGATCAAGCTTGCGAGAGCCGTTCCTATTTTAATAGAAACAGAGTGGGATCAAGAAGGAAGAATGCCGATCGGCGTCAATCTGGAGTCTATAAAAGCGACAGTAAAGGACTACCCGAATGCAAAGGCTTGTATACTGACGTATCCCACTTACTACGGAATGACGTACGACGTAGAAACACTGATCACTGAATTACATCATCATGGGGTTGTATGTATCATTGATGAAGCACATGGTCCGCATTTTCAGTTAGGACACCCTTTTCCGAAGTCGGCTTTGGAATCAGGTGCGGACGTTGTGATTCACTCGGCTCATAAAATGCTGCCGGCCATGACGATGGGCTCCTTTTTACATATAGGGACGAATCGTGTGAGTGAAAGAAAGATACGGGAATATTTATCGATTCTGCAATCAAGCAGTCCCTCATACCCGATTATGGCATCGCTTGATTATGCCAGGGCGTATATAGGGACGATGACAGAACAGGATATCAAGCGGAATATTGAGGAGAACAGTGGATTTGCAGAGGCGTTAAACAGAGTTCATGAGGGACTCGGAGTAAGACGTTCCGATGACCCCTTAAAACTGCTTCTTCATATGAAAGGGAAAACCGGTTATGAGCTCCAGGGATTATTGGAGCAACAAGGAATCTTTTGTGAGCTGGCAGACCCTTACTATGTTCTCATGATCCTTCCTTTGGTGAAAGGCAATCGGACCTTTCCATATAAAGAAGCGGTAAATCGGATAAAGGAAGCATTGAAGGAAATAGATGAATCAGAAGAAGAAACGACCGATGACGCCATAAAAAGAGATGCAACTAAACATTATAGTACGCTCGCATTAAGCCTTGAAGAAATGGAAGATAAGGATGAAAAGTGGATCTTGCTGGAGGAGGCTGAGGGGGAAATTTCGTCGCAAATGATCACCCCTTATCCACCAGGTATACCTTTGCTGATACCAGGTGAAAGAATTTCTCATGATACGATAGCAAGGTTGACACATTATGTGAAAAATAAAGCCAACATACAAGGTGATCATCGCTTAGATGAGAATTGCGTACGTGTTTATCGATAGATGGAGGGTATAGAAAAATGAAACAAGGAAGATTTATTACAGTTGAAGGTTCAGATGGTGCAGGCAAGTCAACGATATTGAAAGAGCTTTACGATCAGCTGGTTGAAGACGGCTATGAAGTCGTACAAACAAGAGAACCCGGAGGCATTGCCATTGCAGAGCAAATCAGGGAAGTCATTTTAAATAAAGACAATACGGCAATGGATATCCGCACGGAGGCATTGCTGTATGCCGCTGCCAGACGTCAGCATCTGGTTGAGATTATCATACCTGCTCTTGAAAAAGGTGCCATTGTCATCTGTGACCGCTTCATTGACAGTTCCCTTGCGTATCAGGGGAATGGCAGAGGGATCGGGATGATGGAAGTGATGAACATCAACCAATTTGCAATCGAGGATAAAATGCCTGACCTTACACTTTACTTCGATATCGACCCCGAAGAAGGCTTAAAGAGAATCGCTCAGCACGACGGCCGCGAAGTGAACCGGTTAGACCTTGAATCCCTGGATTTCCACCAGAAGGTTTACGAGGGTTATCAAACCCTCGTCAAACAATACCCTGACCGAATCAAGGTTGTGGATGCGAGTAGGAATAAAGAAGAAGTATTCGTGTCAGCATATGACATTGTAAAGAATTTTATTGGATAGCCAGTGTGGCGGGCAGCTTCTATTGACATAAGAGTCTATGGGAAGTTGTCTTCTTTTTTATAGGAAAGATGTCAGCAGTACCTTTTTATTGATATAATAGAAGGAAGTAAATGTCTTCGAAATGGAGGAAAGCCACATATGAAAGTCATTATGGCTGTTGTTCAGGATAAAGATAGTAATCGTTTGTCTAATGCGTTGATGGAACACAATTTTCGTTCGACAAAACTTGCAAGTACCGGAGGATTTCTAAAGTCCGGTAATACCACATTCATCATTGGTACTGAAGATATTCGTGTAGATAAAGCTTTGCAGGTGATCAAGGATAATTGCCAATCCCGTGATCAATTGGTTGCGCCGGTTTCCCCGATGGGAGGGAATGCGGACTCGTATGTCCCTTACCCGGTTGAGGTCGAGGTCGGAGGAGCGACGGTGTTTGTCCTTCCGGTCGATCAATTTCATCAGTTTTAATTAAAGCGAGGAGTTTAAGGTATGAAGATCAACCAGGATACCCGTGTGTCTTTAGACAAGCTTCAAAAGGAAAGCAGGACAACAGGGACGAGCCAAGTGAAATTCGGTCAGCTTGTCCAAAAGCATGATCAGAAGATGCAGATGGAGCAGTTGAGTAAGCTTTTGGTCACGATCGAAGACGCAGGAAGCCGTTTGGCAAAATCCAGAACCTTTAAAGACCTTGCAAAATATAAAACACTGGTTAAGAAGTTTGTAAGAGAAGCTGTAGATTTCGGCATGGATCTTAAACAGTCCCATACATGGAATCAATATGGCGAGGGAAGAAAGCTCAATATCGTGGAAACCGTCGACCGTCAGCTTGTCGAATTAACCGAAGCAGTTATGGATAAAGAAAAGAAGTCTATCGATGTATTAGGAAAAATCGGAGAAATAAAGGGATTGCTGATCAATCTCTATATGTAAGTGAGTGGTCGACATGAAGTTTGAAGAAATACAATCGTTTCAGCCGGTGGTCCTGCAGATGCTTCAGAACAGTATCATGAAGGACCGGGTTGCGCATGCCTACTTATTTGAAGGGGAAAAAGGCACACGGAAAAAGGAAGTAAGCTTGCTGTTTGCGAAAGCATTGCTTTGTGAAAACCGCAGAGACGGCAAAGCATGCGAAGAATGCAATAACTGCAGACGTGTCAATAATGGAAATCACCCGGACCTTCATCTGGTGGAGCCGGATGGCCTTTCGATAAAAAAAGAGCAGATAAAGTCGCTTCAAGAGGAGTTCTCCAAGACAGGAGTCGAATCGAAGAAAAAGATTTATATCATTGTTCATAGTGATAAAATGACTGCCAATGCCGCTAATAGTCTGTTGAAATTCCTGGAAGAACCTTTGGCGGATGCGACCGCGATCCTTATCACTGAAAATATTCATAGAATGCTGCCTACCATTCTTTCAAGGTGCCAGACGATTTCTTTCAAACCGCTGCCGAAAGAACATCTGATGAAACAATTGATGGATGAGGGCATTCAGCCGCATATGGCCTCTCTGGCGGCAAATTTGACCAATCGCTATGAAGAAGCTGTAGAAATATGTCAAAATGAGTGGTTTGCACAAGCAAGAATAATAGTGTTAAAATTATATGAAGTCCTCCAGAAAAGTCCCTTCCAAGCAATGGTGAAAATTCAAGAGGATTTTGTACAGCACTTCAAAGAAAAAGATCAAGTTGATCGAGCATTAGATCTTTTACTTCTGATATATAAAGACTTACTTCAGATCCAATTAGGAAAAGAAGAACAGCTCGTCTACCCGGACCAAAAGGAAATATGGAAATCAAACGCACTTCAAGTATCAACAAACCGCCTTTCTACTAGTATGACGGCGATACTTGAAGCAAAACGCAAGTTAAACGCCAATATGAATTCTCAGCTGCTGGTAGAACAGCTTATGCTAAAACTGCAGGGGTGATGGTCCTTTGTACGATGTTGTAGGAGTACGCTTTAAAAAAGCGGGTAAAATCTATTATTTCGATCCCGGGGCACTGGATGTCCAGAAAAACAATTACGTGATTGTTGAAACTGTCCGCGGAGTCGAATTTGGTAAAGTAGTCGTAGAAAGAAAGCAAGTCGGTGAAAATGATGTAGTGCTTCCTTTAAAAAAGGTGATACGTATCGCAGATCAAAAAGATCGTTTAACAGTGGAAGAAAACAAATCTTCTGCAGAGGAAGCCTACAATGTATGTTGTGACAAAATCAATCAGCATCAATTAGATATGAAATTAGTAGATGTAGAATATACATTTGATCGTAATAAAGTCATATTTTATTTTACAGCTGATGGGCGTGTTGATTTCCGGGAGCTGGTGAAAGACCTTGCTTCTATTTTCCGTACGCGCATTGAACTTCGTCAGATTGGCGTTCGTGACGAAGCGAAAATGCTGGGTGGTATCGGTCCTTGTGGCCGTATGCTTTGTTGTTCGACCTTTTTAGGAGATTTTGAACCGGTATCCATCAAGATGGCCAAGGATCAAAATCTGTCCCTTAATCCGACCAAGATCTCAGGGCTTTGCGGCCGCTTAATGTGTTGTCTGAAATATGAAAATGACGAATATGAAGCAGCCAAAGAAGAATTGCCTGATATTGGTGAAGTGATTAAGACACCTCATGGGAAAGGTAAAGTGGTAGGTCTTAATATTCTTGAACGTGTTCTTCAAGTCGAAATCAAAGAAGAAGAACGTGTGTTGGAATTCACTTTAGATGAAATTATGAACGCGGGTGCCGTATCATTCCAAGCCACAGAGTAACGGGGTGTAGTGTCGTGGATAAAAAAGAGTTCTTTGATTCAGTCAGCAATATGGAACAACAAATTGGTGATTTATATAATCAGTTAGGCGAGCTTAAGCGGTGCCTGGCTGAAATGCTTGAGGAGAATAATTCCCTCAAGCTTGAAAATGAACATTTGCGCCGAAGACTGGAACAGACGGAGAACTCACCGAAAAAGGAACAAACAACAGGCGATGCGGGTACGACGAGTGAGTCAGACTTAGAAGATAAACAACTGGATATCGGGGAAGGATACGATAACCTTGCCCGGCTTTACCAGGAAGGCTTCCATATATGCAACATCCATTTTGGAAGCCCTCGCAAAGACGAGGATTGCTTGTTCTGCCTTTCTTTCTTAAATAAGAAATAAAGAAGAACCTAAAGTGTAAGAATATGATAAACGACGAAAAGGGCTGATCCATTCGACAGGGATTGGTCCTTTTTGTTGAAATAACCACGGAGGATAGAGATGGTTGTACTAAAAGAGGATGAAAGATTAGATTATCTACTGGCAGAAAACATGAGGATCATCCAAAGCCCTTCGGTGTTTTCCTTTTCTTTGGATGCAGTATTGCTTGCCCGTTTCAGCTATTTGCCGTTAAAGAGAGGGAAAGTGGTTGATTTATGCTCGGGAAATGGAATCATACCACTGTTATTAAGCGCCAGAACAGAAGTTGAAATTACAGGTGTAGAGATACAGGAGCGGCTCTATGATATGGCAGAGAGAAGCATTGAGTATAATGGCGTCGAACATCAGGTTTCGATGAAGCTTGGAGATGTGAAAGAAATAAACAAACTGCTGCATCATTCTCACTATGATGTTGTGACGTGTAACCCGCCCTATTTTGAAACCCTTCCAACCGCGATGCAAAACCTGAATGAGCATTACACGATCGCCCGTCATGAGGTCCTTTGCACACTGGAAGATACGATCCAGGCAGCCAGCTACCTGCTGAAGCAGGGAGGGAAAGCTTCATTCGTGCACAGACCGGGAAGGTTGATGGATATACTGTCCCTCATGAGGAAGCACCGCCTGGAACCGAAGCGGATGAGACTCGTCTACCCGAGGCCGGGAAAAGAAGCCAATACGCTGTTAATCGAAGGAATCAAAGACGGCAAACCGGACTTGAAAGTTCTTCCGTCATTATTCGTGTACAATGAGGACAACGAGTATTCACAGGAAGTTCATGAAATCCTGTACGGGAAAGAATAAGGTAAATCAATCAGGAGGTGAAACCATTATGAACCAGCAAAAAAGCTACCAGGAAAGCGGTAAAGGCAGCCTGTATCTTGTGCCTACCCCTATTGGGAATCTGGAAGATATGACTTTCAGGGCGATCCGCATCATGAAGGAAGCCGATGTCATTGCAGCGGAGGATACAAGAAATACGAAGAAGTTGAGTAACTACTTCGAAATCGATACACCGATTATCAGTTATCATGAGCATAATAAAGAATCAAGCGGTCCAAAGCTGATCGAGAGAATGGAACAAGGTGAAACAGTTGCTCTTGTCAGTGATGCAGGGATGCCTTCCATTTCAGACCCCGGCTATGAACTGGTGAAAGCAGCCATAGAAAACGACCTCTCCGTCATCCCTCTCCCCGGGGCCAATGCTGCATTGACAGCATTGATCGCTTCCGGCTTAGCCCCCCAGCCGTTTTATTTTTACGGGTTCTTACATAGAGGGAAGAAAGAGAAGCGTGCTGAATTGGAAAGGCTTCGTTCCTTGAAGGATACGTTTATCCTGTATGAATCGCCGCATAGACTGAAGGAAACACTCAAGGAATTGCATCAAGCCCTTGGAAACAGACAGATTGTCATTTGCCGTGAGCTGACAAAGAAATTTGAAGAGTTTATCCGCGGTCCTTTGGAAGAAGTATTGAAGTGGGCTGAGAGCGGTGAAGTAAGAGGGGAATTCTGTTTACTGATAGAAGGAAATCAGCATCCGGAGGAAGAAGAACAAGAAGATTGGTGGGAGGACTATTCCTTAAAAGATCATGTTCAGTATTATATAGAAGAAAAAGAAATGTCCTCTAAACTGGCGATCAAAGAAGTGGCCAAAGAAAGAAACCTCCAGAAGAGAGAAGTCTATCAGGCATTTCACGTAGAGAATGAATAGAAAAAGGGCTGAGTTCATGACTCAGCCCTTCTATTTATTAGTAAAAAGCTTATTTTGCTTGGAAAGAATTTTGGATTTCTTTAATCAATTGTTCTGCACCTTCACGGCTTAGAATCAATTTACCATCTGCAAGCTTGATGTTGTCATCAGATACTTCACCAGTAATTTGGCAAGTCATGCTTGGCTTGTATTTCTTAAGGATAATTCTTTCGTCGTCCACGTAGATCTCAAGAGCATCTTTCTCAGCGATGCCAAGTGTACGGCGAAGTTCGATTGGAATAACGACACGGCCTAATTCATCAACTTTTCTTACAATACCTGTAGATTTCATGTAATTTCTCCTCCAAAAAATGTTTTATTTTATCTCTCTAGTTAGTTCTATGTTCGTCAATATTCGACATTTTTCTGTTTCTGGTAATATCATACCAACGATTTTATCTATCGTCAATAATTATATTTGTAAATTTTTAAAAATAACTTACAACAAAAAAGTTGATATGATAAGCTTTACAGAGTATTGTAAAAAAATGTATTACCAATTTAATATTATTGTAATCAAAAGAAACTTGTCGAATAATCTTTGCACACGCAATAATTCGACAGAAATCGACATGTTTCTTCTTTCGTTTCGACATACCCTAATCGATGTACCGTACAGTTGCAGAATCACTATATTTTAGGTATATTTTGATGAGATAAGAGGTTAAGATAATAGGTAAGACAATAGAAAAAATCCACTCTATACCATTCGGACCCGCCTGGATGTTTATGTGGGCATTTTAGAAAGAAAGAGGAGGAAGCGAAAGTGGAAGAAAAATTGAAGACCTTCTATATTACAACACCAATCTACTATCCAAGTGGAAATTTACATATTGGCCATGCATATACGACAGTGGCCGGAGATGCGATGGCCCGTTATAAAAGAATGCGCGGATTCGATGTCAAATATTTAACGGGTACCGATGAGCACGGGCAAAAAATTCAGCGGAAAGCGGAAGAGCAGGGCATCAGCCCTCAAAGCTACGTAGATAATATCGTCAGCGGCATCAAGGATTTGTGGGGGAAACTGGACATCTCCTATGATGATTTCATCCGTACAACGGAGAATCGCCATAAAGACATCGTCGAGAAGATCTTCAAACAATTGGTGGATCAAGGCGACATCTACCTTGATCAATATGAAGGATGGTACTGTACGCCATGTGAATCCTTCTTCACTGAAAGACAGCTTGAAAACGGAAACTGCCCTGACTGCGGACGTCCTGTCGAAAAGGTAAAAGAAGAATCATACTTCTTTAAGATGAGTAAATATGTCGATCGTCTGCTGGCTTATTATAATGAAAATCCTGAATTCATCCAGCCTGAGTCACGTAAAAATGAGATGGTGAATAACTTCATCAAGCCTGGCTTAGAGGATCTGGCTGTATCAAGAACCACATTCGACTGGGGTGTGAAGGTTCCGGGTGATCCCAAGCATGTTATCTATGTATGGGTCGATGCGCTATCTAATTATATTACATCTTTAGGATATGGCAGTGAAAATGATAAAGAGTATCTTAAATATTGGCCAGCGGATGTTCATTTGGTAGGGAAGGAAATTGTCCGCTTCCACACGATTTACTGGCCGATCATGTTGATGGCATTAGACCTGCCTCTTCCTAAAAAGGTATTTGCCCACGGGTGGTTATTGATGAAAGACGGTAAAATGTCGAAGTCAAAAGGGAATGTGGTCGATCCGGTCACGCTGATTGACCGCTACGGTCTTGATTCACTGCGTTACTACTTATTAAGGGAAGTTCCATTTGGTTCCGACGGTGTATTCACGCCGGAAGGATTTGTAGAACGCATCAACTTCGATCTTGCCAATGACCTTGGTAACCTGTTGAACAGAACGGTTGCCATGATCAACAAGTATTTTGACGGTGTGATCCCGGCATATACTGGTTCGAATGGAGAGTTCGATCAAAATCTATTGAGCATCAACAAGGAAACAGCGGAAAGATACGAAGAAGCAATGGAAAACATGGAATTTTCGGTTGTGCTATCCAGCCTATGGCAGCTGGTGAGCCGTACAAATAAATATATAGATGAAACTCAGCCTTGGGCACTAGCAAAAGAAGAAGATAAGAAAGACGAATTGGGAAGTGTCATGAGCCACCTGGCAGAATCCCTTCGCAGAGTTGCCGTTCTCCTGCAGCCATTCCTAACGAGAACACCAAAGAAAATCTTTGAACAGCTGAATCTCCACGATGAAAAACTTCAAACGTGGGAAAGCTTAGAGGAATTTGGTGCCATCCCTGAAGGAACTGAAGTGGTGAAGAAAGGCGAGCCGATCTTTCCGCGTCTTGACCTGCAGGAAGAGGTTGACTATATCAAAGAAAAAATGCAGGGAAGCAAGCCTGCTCAAGAAGAAAAAGCAGCTGCTCCGGCACCGGATGAGAGTGATGAAATCACCATTGATGACTTCATGAAAGTAGAGCTTAGAGTGGCACAAGTAGTAGATGCCGAACATGTTAAAAAAGCGGATAAACTCCTTAAAATCCAACTTGATCTCGGGTACGAAAAGAGACAAGTGGTATCCGGAATCGCTAAACACTATAAGCCTGAAGAGTTAGTCGGAAAGAAAGTCATCTGCGTAACCAACCTGAAGCCGGTAAAATTACGGGGAGAACTTTCCCAAGGAATGATTCTTGCTGGAGAAGAAAACGGCACCCTATCCCTCGCAACAGTGGACCAAACACTGCCAAACGGGACAAAAGTAAAATAAACAAGCAACAAAAGGATGTTCCACGTGGAACATCCTTTTGTTATCTTGAAATAATATATCAAAAAGTGATGTGTTTTCAATATACGCATTGACCTCGGTTTATATTATATAAAGATAATAACTTGGAAAGAAGTAATCAAATTATTTTAGAATTTGCTTTGAAGCCTATACAATGTACGAAGATAGATAATAATAAAGATGGAAAAATTGATAGCAGCTAGATCCAGCTGTTAATTACTAACATGCGGTAAAGTAATGAAGTAAATATTTTCTCGCTAATCCATAATTTGTAACCTAATTGTTACGTTGCTGAGATGCTTGTTACTCACTTTTATAATAAAATTATTTTTAACACGAGGAGTGTCACACATGTTATTTGATACACATGTTCATTTGAACGCTGAACAATTCAATGAAGATCTTGAGGAGGTAATTTCAAGAGCAAAGGAAACAGGAGTAGGAAAGATGGTTGTTGTCGGCTTTGACCGTCCTACCATCGAAAGAGCCATGGAACTGGTGGAACACTATGATTTTCTATATGCAAGCGTAGGCTGGCACCCTGTAGATGCAATTGATATGAAAGATGAGGATCTTGCTTGGATAGAAGAGCTTTCCTCACATCCCAAAGTAGTCGCCCTGGGTGAGATGGGCCTTGATTATCACTGGGATAAATCACCAAAGGACGTTCAAAAAGAAGTGTTCAGAAAACAAATTCACTTAGCGAAAAAAGTAAAACTGCCGATCATCATACATAACAGGGAAGCGACTCAGGATATAGTCGATATCCTTCGGGAAGAAGGAGCTGAAGAAGTTGGCGGAATCATGCACTGCTTCAGCGGAAGTCCTGAAATCGCCCAGGAATGCGTAGACATGAATTTCTATATTTCCCTTGGCGGACCGGTGACGTTCAAGAACGCGAAGAAGCCAAAAGAAGTAGCTCAGGCAATTCCATTGGAAAAGCTTCTCATCGAGACGGACTGCCCGTATCTTGCCCCTCATCCGAACAGAGGGAAAAGGAATGAACCTGCGTATGTGAAACTGGTAGCAGAGCAGATTGCAGAATTGAAAGGCATCTCCTTAGAAGAAGTAGAAAAGATCACAACCGAAAATGCAAACAAATTATTCAACATAAACTGACATCGAATGGTGTCGAGAATTGAGAGAGCATGTCCAACTGTTTAATGAAAACAAAAAGTTCTACATAGCTTTTGCCTTTCATAGGATAACCGTGTCGATAACTCTCTCTTTTCTTTTTCTCTTTTTTTATGCATAATATGTCCTATGTTCCCCGGTTTTCAATATTTTGCTAGATTAAGAAAAAAGAAGCAAGGGTTGACACTCTCTGGAATACTCTATATAATCACTCCGAGAAAAGGAGGCGTTTTTCATGAAGATCAAAAACATGAAAAGCCTGTTTTCCAAGTCTTTGAGTCGAAGGAAATGGATCGCTGCAATCGCAACCATTGCAGCATCGGCAGCTGTATTCGGAATCCTTTTTTATGAAGGTTCCAAAAACACTGTAGCATTGACCCTAGACGGCGAGCAAAAAGAGATAAGAACGCATGCAAACACGATTCAAGATATATTAAAAGAATTAGAGATTTCAACCCGCTCAGAAGACTATTTGTATCCCTCGGGAACAACAAAGGTTACAAACAACATGAAGATCGTTTGGAAACCGGCAAAACAGGTAGAAGTATCAGTTGGGGATCAGAAGAAGAAAATCTGGACCAATGCTGATACCGTAAAAGAGTTACTATCGGAGAACGAGATAGAAGTAGGGGAACATGATAAGGTTCAGCCAGACTTATCCAAGAAGATCACAGGGGACATGAAAATTACCATTGAGGAAGCCTTTCCACTTCAGCTCGTGGATGGAGGCAAAAAGCAAAAGGCATGGTCCACTTCGACTACGGTCGCTGACTTTTTAAAGCAACAGGGAATCACACTCAATAAAACCGATCGCGTTGAACCAGGCTTAGACAAATTCGTCAAAGCAGATGATGTCATTAATGTCGTTCGAGTTGAAAAAGTCACCGATGTAGTGGAAGAGACAACTGACTTTACGGTTGTTTCTCGAAAAGACTCAGACCTTTCCAAAGGCAAGGAAAAAGTTGTGCAGGAAGGGAAAAAGGGTCTAGTTGAAAAGAAATACGAAATCGTCAAAGAAAATGGAAAAGAAGTTTCCAGAAAGTTAGTCAGTGAAAAAGTGGTAAAAGACAGCCAGGATAAAATTGTGAACGTCGGCACGAAGGTCCTCGTGGCTCAGGTTTCTCGGGGAAGCTCGTCTTCCGCTTCAGCTTCGGCTTCAGCTTCAGCTTCAGCAGAGAGCGGCGGCAGGGAATTCTATGTGAGCTCGACAGCCTATACTGCGTCATGTAACGGATGCTCAGGCTATACCGCCACAGGAATCAACCTTAAAGCTAACCCTGGTATTAAAGTCATTGCAGTCGATCCTTCAGTGATTCCGTTAGGTACGAAAGTATATGTTGAAGGGTACGGCTATGCCGTGGCAGCTGATACAGGCGGTGCAATCAGAGGAAATAAAATCGATGTTTTCTTTGCCTCCAAGTCAGATGCATACCGCTGGGGAAGAAAAACGATAAAAGTAAAAATATTAGACTAAGAGCAGGGGTCTTCTCCTGCTTTTTTCTTTTTGTATAAGCGTTTAGATAATTTAGTTATAATAAAAATAATGAGTTCTACTGATTAGACGATCGTGACTGAAAATAAGTTTCAACTTTTTTGGAGGTTTTATGAAAATAAAAGAAATCATTGTGGTGGAAGGCAAGGATGATACGGTAGCGATTCAGAGGGCCGTATCAGCCGATACGATTGAAACAAACGGCTCGGCGGTTTCTGCTGTCACGATTGAAAAAATAAGGCATGCGCAAGAAAAAAGAGGTGTCATCATCTTCACAGATCCCGATTACCCCGGTGAGCGTATCAGGAAGATTGTCAGTGAGTCCGTTCCCGGCTGCAAACACGCCTTCGTACACAAGAAGGATGCCCTCCCGAAGGCAGGGAGGGGAATAGGCGTAGAGCATGCTTCTCCTGAAGTGATAAGGGAAGCCCTGAGGGAAGCTCATATGATCGAAGATGACAATGAAGAAATCATTACAAAGGATGATCTGGTAACAGCAGGGCTGATCGGGAGCCCGAAGTCCAAAGACAGAAGGATAGCACTTGGTGAGAAGCTTAGAATCGGATACACTAATGGTAAACAGCTTCATAAGCGTTTGATGATGTTCAATATCCAGAAGGATGAATTCAAGCGTGCGCTAATGGAAATTATTCAGGAGGAAACTAATGCATAAAGATATTGCCACCCCGCTGCGTACAAAAGAGATATTGGGAAAATACGGATTTTCTTTTAAAAAGAGCCTCGGTCAGAATTTCCTGATCGATCCGAATATACTGCGAAATATAACAGAGCATGCAGGCCTCTCGAAGGGCACTGCAGCCATTGAAATCGGACCGGGCATCGGAGCCCTCACAGAACATCTGGCCCGCACGTCAGGCAAGGTAGTCGCATTTGAGATCGATCAGAGACTGATCCCGATCCTGGGAGATACCCTGTCACCTTATGATAATGTGAAAATCATCAATGAGGATGTTTTAGAAGCAAATGTGAAATCGATCATAGAGGAAGAGTTTGCAGACTTTGAAGACATCATGGTCGTGGCCAACCTTCCGTATTACGTTACTACGCCGATCATTCTTAAGCTCTTGATGGAACGGCTGCCGATCAGGGGGATCTGTGTCATGCTTCAAAAGGAAGTCGGGGACCGGATTTCGGCCAAGCCTGGAACGAAGGAATACGGCTCATTATCGATTGCGATTCAATACTACACAGTAGCGGAAATGGTCATGACAGTTCCGAAGACGGTCTTTATGCCGCAGCCGAATGTAGATTCTGCAGTAATCCGTTTAACGAAGAGAGAAAAGCCCCCTGTGGAAGTGATCGATGAGGATTTCTTCTTTACGGTGACCCGTTCTTCCTTTGCTCAGCGCAGGAAAACGATACTGAACAATCTGACCAGCCAGCTGCCGGACGGGAAAGAAAAGAAAGAACACATCTTAGAAGCGTTGTCAAAGGCGGGAGTGGAGCCTTCGAGAAGAGGGGAGACACTCACCATCGAGGAGTTTGGTGCGTTAAGTGATGCACTTTATCCGCAGTTTAATTAAATAGCTGGAATTATTGAGACTGTCTTCTGATATCATGTGAATGATTTTGGAAGGCAGCTTTTTTGTTGGAGAGCCTATAATTCATTTTCATATTTTGTTAAAGCCGGCATAAAATGAAACATTGATGTCCAAATGGGGCCTCAGCAAATAAAGTGGTCAGCCTTTTAAAAATGTATATTTTTGCAGACGGAACCATTCCGGAGTTCAGATGAGGATACACCCACATTTACATACACCTTACACCCATACCCTGCATAGGTTATCAAAGGGAGTAATTACTTATGAAAAATGGAAAATGAAGAGGGCGTGCGGGGCGTAAATAAGATTCAGATGGCGTCAGCCCTTTATTTGCTTTTTCCATAATGAATGTAAGTCCATGGGAGTGACGGATGTGAAGATCGAAATCAATGATGTCGTGGGTCGTCTTTCATATAAATGTGATATCTTGTTCAGAATCATCGATATACGCATGATAGACGGTGTGAGAACGGCTGTACTTTACGGGGAAGATTATCGATTAATAGCGGATGCTCCTTTTCATGATTTGAAGAAGATGGACCCTAGAGAGCAGGATCGGATCATTCAAGAGTTTCGTTCTAAGGAAGAACAGTCTTTTGATTTGTTTCGACAGGATATTGAGCTCCTTAAGCGAAAGCAAGAATATACAATGACGAATGCTTATAGAGATGAGTTTAACTATTTCCAGGTTCCCGGTAAAGTTCTTCATCTTGATGGAGATCCCAGCTATTTACGAAAATGTCTAGATCTTTATGAGAGAATCGGAGTGCCAGTGAAGGGTGTTCATTGCAGTGAGACAGAAATGCCGAATGAAATTGGCCCCCTTATTGATAAATACAGACCGAATATTGTAGTGATAACGGGTCATGATGCCTATTCCAAAGCCAAAGGGCTAAAGTCGGATATTAACGCTTACCGTCATTCCAAATATTTTGTTCAAGCGGTAAGGGAAGTGAGAAGGAGATATCCCCACTTGGATCAGCTTGTTGTTTTCGCAGGAGCCTGTCAGTCTCATTTTGAATCCCTGATTCATGCAGGTGCGAATTTTGCAAGCTCGCCTTCCAGAGTCAATATACATGCCCTTGACCCGGTTTATATTGTCGCGAAAATCAGTTATACCGCTTTTAAGGATTCCGTCAATGTATGGGATGTGATCCGAAATACGTTGACCGGAGATAAAGGGCTCGGCGGCGTGGAGACTAAAGGTGTGTTACGAACTGGAATGCCGTATAAAATCGTCGAAGAAGAAGAATAGAAACATTTCGACATAAAGACTGAAACCTTGCAATTATGATATGAATTGCGGGGTTTATTTTTGTCCTGCAGGATAGGCGGTTAGCTCAATTTCGGTCCTCTAGACCTTTTTTACAATGGAGATTAAGAACCTCTCAATCCTGCTTCTGTAAGGAAAAAGATTACTTGAGCATCAGTGTTTACAAAGGGAAAACTCCATATTGAAAATAGTTTACATAATTTATCAATTACCAGGGAAAGGTAATGTTGTAGAAAAAACGTATTTTTTGTTGAATAAAATATATTGACAGGTATTTAAATTTCTTGTTAAAATAATAAATTTATTTGACTTAAATTACATATTGTGTTATAATTTTATACAGTGAGGTGGAAGCGAAATGCCAAAAACATTAGCCGACATTAAAAGATCCCTTGATTCGAATCTCGGGAAACGTTTAATGCTTAAAGCAAACGGTGGACGTCGAAAAACAATTGAGCGTTCAGGCGTTCTAGCCGAAACGTATCCTTCTGTATTTGTCGTACAGCTTGACCAAGAAGAGAATGCGTTTGAACGAGTTTCTTACAGCTATGCAGATGTTCTCACTGAGACAGTTCAATTAACTTTTTATGATGAAGCAACAGGAAGTATCATCTTTAGCCAGCAGTAAACAATCGTTTGCTGCTTTTTTATTTGCCTAAAACTTCTTTTTGCATAAAGAGAGATTAAGCAAACGTTATTATTGCTCTAACCGGATCCAGCTGTTGATTGGAGTGGAAGACGAAGACTCCTATCGGAAAAGCGGAAGGGCTTTGCTCAGAGGCGTGTGGCATAAGACGAATCGGCCACGAAGGCGTTCTTTGCCTTCTTGGTCGGTTTGGCTTATGACATGTGCCTCTAAGCCCTGAAGCTAGACAGTTAAACTTCTTTAAGTCTGCCGAGGGAGGCTCACGGGTCACCCGCGGAAAGCGAAGTCTTCCACGGAAATCAACAGCGAAGTTCAATGCTGAAATCTAAAAAATCCTTCAAAAATTGGTTTTCACACCCTAGTAATGTTTTATCCCTCCCAACACATATTAAACATATGGTACATCCGAAGGGGGAAAAACAATGAGCAGAAGAAGAGGAATCATGTCTGATCAATTAAAGGAAGAACTGGCACAGGAACTGGGTTTCTATGATGTTGTTCAGAAAGATGGCTGGGGCGGCATCACATCAAGGGATGCCGGGAACATGGTGAAACGTGCCGTGGAACGGGCCAGCAGTCAGATGGCAGCCCGAAACAGCCAATAATTCTTTTCTTTTAGGAGTGGCCAACCTTTTATCGTACCAATAGAGGATCATCTCAGATGCTTTGGCCATGAGATGATCCTTTTTATGTAAAGTTTTCTTTTCTATTGCCTGTTAACGTGGTAAAATATCATATTTGTATGAGTATCGTAAGATGATGACGCTTCTGTAAGAAGTGTATGATACAATAAGTGAAAAGATATGGTAAGAAGGTGATGAAATGAGGTTATTAGTGAAGGCGCCGGCAAAAATTAACCTATCACTTGATGTTTTACATAAACGCCCCGATGGATTTCACGAGGTTGAAATGATCATGACGACCATCGATTTAGCAGATCGAATTGAACTCACAAGTCTTTCAAATGACACGATTAAAATTCTTTCTCATAATCGTTTTGTTCCGGATGATGGAAGGAACCTTGCCTACCAGGCTGCTCAGCTGCTGAAGGACAGGCTCAATATCAAAAAGGGAGTCGCGATCTCCATCGATAAGGTGATCCCGGTGGCTGCAGGATTGGCTGGTGGAAGCAGTGATGCGGCTGCTACGTTAAAAGGGTTGAACCGTTTATGGGATCTGGGACTTAGCTTGGACGAGCTTGCTGAGTTGGGGTCGGAGATAGGATCGGACGTTTCTTTCTGTGTTTACGGGGGCACCGCACTTGCAACGGGCCGGGGAGAGAAAATCGAACATTTACCTGCTCCTCCGAACTGCTGGGTTATCTTAGCCAAGCCGACCATAGGGGTTTCGACTGCGGATGTGTATAAAAATTTGAACGTTTCGAACATTCAGCATCCTGATACAGAAGCGATGATATCTGCACTAAACCGCGGTTCCTACAGCGATATCTGTGCCAATCTCGGGAACGTCCTGGAGTCCGTGACGCTGGATATGTATCCTGAAGTCGCTCAGATCAAGGATCAGATGGAACGTTTCGGAGCGGATGCGGTATTGATGAGCGGAAGCGGACCGACTGTATATGGGTTAGTCCAATATGAATCAAGACTTCACCGAATCTATAATGGGTTGAGAGGATTTTGTGACCAAGTATTCGCAGTACGCATGCTTGGTGAATAAGTGTTTGCTTAAATCCGTATATTAATGGTATATTTACTTTATAATATTCGGATTTAGGAGGTAGTTTTGGTGAAGTTTAAGCGTAGTGAACGATTGATCGATATGACTCATTACTTATTGGAGCGCCCTCACCAACTTGTACCTTTGACATTTTTCTCTGAGCGTTACGGTTCTGCCAAGTCCTCCATCAGTGAAGATTTGACGATTGTAAAAGAAACCTTCGAAGGACGCGGGATAGGAATTGTTCAAACGGTACCGGGGGCAGCAGGGGGAGTCAAGTACATTCCCAAGGTGAATAGCAGTGAAGCAGCAGAGGTGATAGAGGAACTGTGCCAGCACATGGAAAGCTCGGACAGGCTCCTTCCCGGCGGCTACTTATTCATGACGGATCTGCTTGGAAATCCGCTGCTTATGAAAAAAGTAGGGAAGCTCCTTGCCTCGGCATTCGCTGAAAAAGAAATTGACGTCATCATGACTGTTGCCACTAAAGGGATTCCGATTGCAAATGCCATCGCAGCATATTTGAATGTCCCGGTCGTCATCGTCAGAAGGGACAGCCGCGTGACGGAAGGCTCGACGGTCAGTATCAATTATGTATCCGGATCGTCCAAGAGAATTCAATCGATGGTCCTTTCAAAGAGAAGCCTGAAAGAAGGTTCGAAAGTATTGGTAGTCGATGATTTCATGAAAGCCGGCGGAACGGTTAACGGAATGAAGAACCTGCTGGAAGAATTCTCAGCAAAGCTCTCAGGCATCGGTGTACTGGTAGAATCGGAAAATGCCGAAGAACGATTAGTGGATGATTATGTATCGTTATTGAAATTATCTGATGTTAATGAAAAGAGTAAGCAAATTTCCTTGAAAGAAGGAAATTACTTTCAATCAAATCTGACATTCTTATCTTAAAGGGAGGCAGTTACGATGCGTGTAGTTTCAACAAATCAAGCACCTGCAGCAATTGGACCATATTCTCAAGGGATCATCGTGAATAATTTATTCTACAGTTCAGGTCAAATTCCATTGACGGCAGAAGGAACAATGATTGATGGGGATGTGTCTGCTCAGACACACCAAGTCTTTCAAAATCTGCAAGCTGTCCTGGAAGAAGCAGGAGCTTCTCTTGAAACCGTAGTAAAGGCAACAGTATTCATTAAGGATATGAATGATTTCGGTGTCATCAATGAAGTTTACGGGGAGTATTTCCACACACATAAACCTGCTCGTTCTTGTGTAGAAGTCGCCCGCCTGCCGAAAGATGCAGAGGTTGAAATCGAAGTAATCGCACTCGTGAAGTAATCTTCACGGGTGTTTTTTTGTTTATTTCCATCCTCGATTTCCGTGTTCATTTCAAGTCTTAGGTCAAAAGAAACATAAAAAGCATTAAGTGAAAAATAAAATTTTTCAAAAAATTTTACATTTAAAGAAGGAATATCTAATAATTTCGTTGAATAAGTACAGTAGATTTCATCTAGTGAAAAAGGTGGTGAACAGAATGGAAGTTACTGACGTAAGATTACGCAGAGTGAACACCGACGGTCGCATGAGAGCGATTGCATCTATTACGCTGGATAATGAATTTGTTGTTCATGACATTCGTGTGATTGATGGGAATAATGGATTATTCGTAGCGATGCCAAGTAAGCGTACTCCTGATGGGGAATTTCGTGATATCGCTCACCCGATCAACTCCGGTACCCGCGGCAAGATACAAGACGCTGTGTTATCAGAGTATCACCGTCTAGGTGAGCTTGAAGAAGTGGAGTTAGAAGAAGCTGGCGCTTCCTAAAAGAATCTATTGCAACAAGAGCCTACTTCCACAGTAGCGCTCTTTTTTTCTTTTTACCTATTACCCCAATAAACCCCTCCTGAAACCTCTTTTAGAAATATTTTCATTTATTTTTTTGTTAGGGAAAATCGTAAAATCTACACAGTCTATATAGTCACTGATGACAGATAGAAATTCAATTAACTAACGCCGAATAATTACCGGTTCCAGCGGTTGATCAGAGTGCAAGACGAAGACTCCTATCAGAAAAGCGGAAGGGCTTTGAAGAGAGGCGTGTGGCATAAGACGAATCGGCCTAGAAGGCGCTCTTTGCCTTCTTGGTCGGTTTGGCTTATGACGTGTGCCTATAAGCCCTGCAGCTGGACAGGTAAGACCCCGGAGGCTCACGGGCTGCCCGCGGAAAGCGAAGTCTTGCACGGAAATCAAAAGAGGCTTTTAGAAGTGGTTCTTCAATTTCTATTAATAAAATTAGCGCTGTATTACTATTCTCCTTTATCCTTTCTTAAAAAGTCTCAGCCACCGGAATATTATTAACAAATCTATTACTTGACAAATATATGTATATTTTTCTCTATCCTTGAAATGAAAGAGCTTTTAGGATATATTCGTTATGGATAAAAAGGTTATTGGAGGACCAAAAATGACAAAACGATATGCCGTTATATTAGCTGCCGGACAGGGCACAAGAATGAAATCGAAGTTATACAAAGTTCTTCATCCTGTATGCGGTAAGCCTATGGTGGAACATGTGGTCGACCAAATTACAACATTGAATATAGAGAAAACCGTTACGATCATCGGTCATGGTGCTGAACTGGTGAAATCTCACCTTGAAGGCAAAAGCGATTTTGCCCTTCAGGAAGAACAACTGGGTACAGCTCATGCGGTCATGCAATCAGAAGAAGTACTGGGCAATTTAGATGGTACTACGCTGGTTGTGTGCGGAGATACTCCCCTGATCAAGGGAGAGACAATGGTGGCGCTTGTGAAGCATCATGAAGAACAAGGTGCAAAAGCAACCATTCTGACCGGGCACACAGAATCTCCTGATGGATACGGAAGAATCATCCGCAATGATTCAGGTTTGGTGGAGCGCATCGTAGAACATAAAGATGCGTCAGAAGACGAAAGAAAAGTCAAAGAAATCAATACAGGTACGTACTGCTTTGATAATAAAGCACTATTCAATACGCTGAAAAAGGTATCAAATGACAATGTCCAGGGTGAGTACTACCTGCCGGATGTCATTGAAATCCTTCAGACAGAGGGCGAGATCGTGAGCGCTTATCAAACAAGCGACTTTGATGAGACACTTGGCGTAAACGACCGGGTGGCATTATCGCAAGCAGAGACGACAATGAAGAAACGCATCAATGAACAACATATGAGAAACGGCGTGACGATCCAAGATCCTGCCAACACATATATTGATTCAGGAGTGACCATCGGCAGAGACACTGTCATCTTGCCGGGGACCGTGATTAAAGGCAACTCTTCAATCGGCGAGGATTCCATGATCGGGCCTAATACGGAAGTGAAGGATTCCACAATCGGCGATCGTACCGTTGTGAAGCAATCCGTAGCACATGACAGTTCCATCGGTTCTGATGTGCAGATTGGACCGTTCGCTCACATCCGTCCGGATTCAAGCATTTCGGATGAAGTGAAAATAGGTAACTTCGTTGAAATCAAAAAAGCATCCTTTGGTAAAGGAAGCAAAGCTTCTCACTTAAGCTACATCGGTGATGCCGAGGTAGGAAGTGACGTCAATATCGGCTGTGGATCGATTACAGTCAACTATGACGGTAAGAACAAGCATCTTACAACGATAGAAGACGGAGTGTTCGTTGGCTGCAACTCCAACTTGGTTGCCCCTGTGAAGGTCGGTAAGGGTGCCTATATCGCAGCAGGTTCGACGATCACCGAAGATGTTCCGGGAGAGTCGCTGTCAATTGCGAGGGCTCGCCAGGTCAATAAAGAAAATTATGTACAAAATCTTAATCATAAGAAATAAACTGGAGGTCCACCATGCCAAACTCTTATATTAATTCTAAGTTGAAAATATTCTCTCTTAATTCAAACCACGAACTTGCGAAAGAAATCGCAGATGAAGTCGGCCTTGAGTTGGGAAAATCGTCTGTTAAACGTTTCAGTGATGGAGAAATTCAAATCAATATCGAAGAAAGTATCCGCGGATGTGATGTCTTCGTTATTCAGTCAACATCTCAGCCTGTCAATGAGAACCTGATGGAACTGTTGATCATGGTTGATGCATTAAAACGTGCGTCTGCCAAAACGATCACAATCGTTATGCCTTATTATGGGTATGCACGCCAGGACCGTAAAGCAAGAGCGCGTGAACCGATCACAGCTAAGCTTGTAGCAAACCTATTGGAAACGGCAGGAGCTACACGTGTAATCACCCTGGATCTGCATGCTCCACAAATCCAAGGTTTCTTCGACATCTTAATTGATCACTTAATGGGAGTGCCTATTTTGGCTGAGTACTTCCAGGAAAAAGGCTTGAAAAATGAAGACATCGTAATCGTATCTCCAGACCATGGCGGTGTAACAAGAGCCCGTAAACTTGCAGAGCGCTTGAAAGCACCAATCGCGATCATCGATAAACGCCGTCCAAAGCCTAATGTGGCAGAAGTCATGAACATCGTAGGTAATATTGATGGCAAAGTAGCGATTTTAATCGATGATATCATCGATACTGCCGGTACAATCACATTAGCAGCAAACGCATTAGTGGAAAACGGTGCGAAAGAAGTGTTCGCTTGCTGTACACATCCTGTTCTATCAGGTCCTGCAATCGAGCGTATCGAGAATTCCAATATTAAAGAGTTAGTGGTACTGAACACGATTCAGCTTCCTGAAGAGAAAATGATCGGAAAGATCAAGCAGCTTTCAGTAGCGAAATTGATCAGCGAAGCAATCATCCGTGTATACGAACAAAAATCAGTAAGTACATTATTCGATTAAGAATTAATATCAGTGTTTGTGCTGTGATAAGAATCCGTCCTCTCCTATTGAGAAGGCGGGTTCTTTTTATTATGTTCGGTTGGAATACAAATCGTGTAGTGCTTGTCCATGTTTCTAACCCATTCTAGCGGTTGATTGGAGTGCAAGACGAAGACTCCTGCGGGAAGAGTAGCTTATGTGAGACTTGTCTAGCTGCGGGGCTTAGAGGCACATGACATAAGTCAACTCGTCCAAGAAGGCAAAGAGCGCCTTCGTGACCGATTCGCCTTATGTCACCCGCCTCTGAGCGAAGCCCCTCCGCTTTTCCAACCCACAGGAGCGTAGCGACGAGGAGGCTCACGGGCTACCCGCGGAAAGCGAAGTCTTGCACGGAAAACAATAGCGGCATTTAAAAGCCGATTCCCTGACAAGTTTTAACCAAACTAAAATACACATGTTTATTCCCCATACAAATAGGGTAATTACTATATATAGAACTCGACAATTATATGATTTGGGAAGGTGTTGGATTAAACATGGCAACAGAATTAAAAGCGAATACAAGAGATGATTTTAAACGCTCAACTTTAACGAAGCTTAGACACAGCGGAAATATCCCTGGCGTTGTCTACGGCTATAAAACAGAAAATACTCCAATTGCAGTTGACGCGATCACATTCATTAAAACCATCCGTGATGTAGGAAGAAACGGAATCATTTCCTTAAACATCGATGGTAATAAACAAAATGTCATTTTAAGTGATTACCAACAGGATCATATTAAAGATGAAATCACTCACGTGGACTTCCTTGCTGTTAACATGTCTCAGGAAATCGATGCAGACGTTCGCATTGAGCTAACAGGCGAAGCTGCAGGCGTGAAAGACGGCGGGGTTCTCCAGCAGCCGCTTCATGAGGTATCCGTCACTGCGAAGCCTTCAGATATCCCTGAATCAATTGAAGTGGATATTACAGAACTTCAAGTGGGTGACACGGTTACCATCGGGGATGTACGTAATAAATACAGTGTTACATTAAACGAAGAAGATGATCGTACGATTGCTTCTATCCTTGCTCCTAGACAAGAAGAAGAAATTTCGACTGGTGAAGAGCAGGAAGAAGGCGTTCCTGAGAACGAAGAAGGAAGAGAGACGGAAGCAAGTGAAGAAAGCGAGTCTTCTGAAGAATAAAATGAAGTTTTTTAGCGTAACCTTTTGCAGGTTGCGCTTTTTACGTTTATCCTAGAAGTAATAGGTCAGAGTGAGGTGGAAATATGAAATTGATCGTCGGACTCGGAAACCCGGGCTCGCAGTATGAAAAAACAAGACATAATATCGGGTTTGTGATTGTTGATGCTCTTGCAGAGCGGTTAGGTGTCTCTTTAAATCAATCAAAGTTTAAAGGGGTATACGGCACCTATCATTATAAAGGAGAGAAAATCGTTCTTTTAAAGCCGCTTACATATATGAATTTATCAGGAGAAAGCATCGTCCCGTTAATGGATTATTTCGATATAGATGAAGAAGACCTGCTTATCATCTATGATGATCTGGACCTGCCTGTAGGAAAGATCAGGCTTCGCCAGAAAGGCAGTGCAGGAGGACATAACGGCATCAAATCCACCATTGCCCATTTAGGCACCCAGAACTTCAACCGCATACGAGTAGGCATCGACCGTCCCACAAACGGCATGAGTGTCCCCGACTATGTACTCGGTAAGTTCAGGAAGGAAGAACAGGCCGAACTGGATAAAGTCATCTCCGACTCAGTCGAAGCATGCGAAACATGGTTTGACAAGCCGTTTCTTGAAGTTATGAATAAATTTAATTAAGAAACGTTATGATTGATCTAACCGTTTCCAGTGGTTGATTGGAGTGCAAGACGAAGACTCCTGCGGGAAAAGCGAAGCTGGGGAGACCCCGCAGGCATGTGCTGCACCCCTATTGTTGGACACCCATCCAACAATAGGAGGTGCCCGTCAAATGGCTAAGTTTACCCAAGAGTTTAAACTTCATGTTGCCAAGCGTTATCTCAATGAATTGGTCAGTTATCGAGACCTAGCGAATCAAGTGGGTGTTGATGATTCGATTCTCCGCTACTGGGTGATGTTAGTTCGTCACCACGGTGATCAAGCTTTTACCTTTCCCTATACAAACTATCCTCGTGCCTTTAAACTGAGGGTAATTCAATTTATTACGGAAAAGAATTACTCCATTCGAGAGGCATCAGCCATTTTTCATATCCCAGATCCATGTATGGTTCGCAGGTGGAAGAAAAAGTGGGAGACAGCTGGAGAAGATGCCCTTGAACCTAAAGGAAAGGGGCTTTCTACAATGACTTCTAATAACAAGAATAAAAAGGCCAAAGACAACTCTTCCAACCAGTCGGTAGAAGATATGAAAAAAGAACTTGAATACCTTCGTATGGAGAACGCCTATTTAAAAAAGCTGAAAGCCTTAGTTCAGGAAGAACAATCACCAACGAAATCAAAGCGAAAGTAGTGTATGAACTAAGGAATGAATTCCCGGTGACTCGAACGATAAAAGTAGCCAAGATGCCCAAAAGTACTTACTACAACCTCATTAAAAAGTGGAGCCAACCAGACCCTGACCGTAAATGGAAAAGGAGAATACATTTCATTTACCATAGACATTCAGGTCGGTTTGGTTACCGTCGCATTACCGACGTGCTTCAGGAAAAAGGATATTCGATCAATAAAAAGAAAGTACTTCGAATTATGAGAGACCTCGGACTTAAATGCATGGTGCGAATGAAAAAGTACAAATCGTATAAAGGAGAAGTCGGAAAAGCAGCTCCAAACATTTTAAACCGTAACTTTAGTGCCAAAAAACCTAACCAAAAGTGGGTGACGGACATTACGGAATTTGCATTGTTTGGACAAAAGCTATATCTGTCTCCGATTTTAGACCTGTTTAACGGCGAAATCATCACCTACACGATTCAATCAAGGCCGACATTTGATTTGGTTGAAACGATGTTGGCACAAGGTTTAAAACATGTAAACGAAGGTGACGAGCTCTTAATTCATTCCGACCAGGGTTGGCACTATCGAATGGCCCAGTACCGAAGGGTACTGAAGGAACACAACATCACCCAAAGTATGTCTCGCAAAGGAAACTGTTATGACAACTCTGTCATGGAAAACTTTTTTGGAATCCTAAAATCAGAATTCCTTTATCTACAAGATTTTGATAGTATCGAGCACTTTAAAGACGAACTTGAACAATACATGCATTACTACAACCATTTGAGAATTAAATCAAGGTTGAAACGGAAAAGTCCAGTAGCTTATCGACTTAGTACAGAATTAGCTGCTTAACAAATAAGTGTCCAACTTTATGGGTCCAGTGCAGCAAAGCCGAGGAGGCTCCACGCTCGCCCGCGGAAAGCGAAGTCTTGCACGGAAATCAATAGCGGTGATTAGCACCCTTAAATCAATGGTAAAACAAAGCAGCCAATGAATAACTCCCTTCTAATACGTTCATACTAATCGTATAAATGTAAATGGAGGGATATCAATTGGCTATCCACTATCATTGCCGTCATTGTGGAACAACTGTAGGGACGATTTCCGATATGTCGGTTCACTCAGAACAACTGGGTATTCATAAACTGACAGAGGAAGAACGGCTCCATATGGTCCAGTATCAGAACAATGGAGATATCCACGTTCGGACAATATGCGAAGATTGTCAGGAGAGTCTGGAAAGAAATCCGGATTATCATCAATTGGATTATATCATTCAGTAAAAATAAAGCATTCAAAGGAACAACGCTTTGGTAGCAGAACCAAAGCATTTTTCTGTTTATAAATAGTGCCGCCACGAAGCTTATGAAAATAGTGAAGCGGCAGATATAGAAAGATCCACGGGGAGGAGCGTACTCTTGAAAGGTATATTAAAACAAATCCATCAGAGCGAAGAACTGCAATCCCTTATTTCCGGGATTGAGGAACAATTATCAGAGCAGCTTGTTGCAGGACTGTCAGGCTCTTCGCGTACAGCTTATATAGCGGATGTTTATCTAGAGACAAATAAATCCACCATGGTGGTTACCCATAACTTATTTCAGGCCCAGAAAATATATGATGACCTGATCCAGTTTCTTTCCGAAGATGAAGTCTATCTCTATTCCGCTAATGAACTGATTGCAGCGGAGCTGAGTGTAGCAAGTCCCGAGCTGCGGTCCCAGCGAATAGAAGTATTGAATAAACTTTCTAAAAACCAAAAAGGTGTGTACGTTGTACCTGTAGCAGGATTAAGAAAGATCCTTCCCGAAAAACAACTGTGGGAACAAAATCAAATCACCTTTACGTATGGAGAAGATATCGACCTCGATGATGTGTTGAATCAATTGGTTCAGATGGGGTATCAGCGTACTGGAATGGTAAGCACACCGGGTGAGTTCAGTCTCCGCGGCGGAATCGTCGATATTTACCCGTTAACCCTTCCAAATCCTGTCCGGGTTGAATTGTTTGATACAGAAATCGATTCCATCCGTACATTTTCAGTGGATGATCAGCGATCCATAGACAAGCTGAAAACAATTGAAGTCGGTCCTGCTTCCGAGGTACTGATGAATTATGAGGATATGGGGAGCTTAATTCAAAAGATTGAATCCGGAATGTCCAAAAGCCTGAAAAAGATAAAGACGGACAGCGTGAAAGAAAAGCTTACAGAATACATCGGACACGAAATCGCCCAGCTGGAGAATGGGCAGATTCCTGAACAAATCTTCAAGTATCTCTCACTGGCCTACGAGACGCCTAGTAGTTTGCTAGACTATTTGCCGGCCGACAGTGTTCTTTTCTTTGATGAATACAGCAGGATCCTGGAGATGAGTGAATCCCTGGAAAAAGAGGAAGCAGAGTGGTATACGTCTCTTCTACAGGACGGACAAATCATTCATGATATATCAGTGTCTCATACGTTTCCATCCTTAACAGCCAATACCAGGCTGCCTAAGGTTTATTTCTCGTTATTCCTTCGCCACATCCCGAATACAAGCCCGCAGAACATTTTCAATGTTTCCGCCAAGCCGATGCAGAGTTTCCATGGACAGATGAATGTCCTGAAGGCAGAGCTGGATCGCTGGAAAAAAGGGAAATACACCGTAGTTCTGCTTGGACCGGATGAAGACCGTGTAAAGAAACTTCAGCGGGTGCTCGATGACTATAAAATCGAAATTGCGTTTGTTGAAGATGGTTCAACGTTATTAAAGGGCAAGGTTCAAATGATCAATGGAAGCCTTACGAATGGGTTCGAGCTTCCGATGCAGAAGCTTGCTGTCATCACCGAGGAAGAGCTGTTTAATAAAAAAACAAAGAAGAAACCAAGAAGGCAAAAGCTTTCAAATGCTGAAAGAATCAAAAGCTACTCGGAACTGAAAGTCGGGGATTACGTGGTGCATGTCAACCACGGGATCGGAAAGTATTTAGGGTTGGAAACATTAGAAATCAACGGTGTGCATAAAGATTATCTTCACGTCAAATACCAGGGCAGCGATAAACTGTATGTTCCGGTGGAGCAAATCGAGCTTGTCCAGAAGTATGTCGGCTCTGAAAGTAAAGAACCCAAGCTTTATAAGTTAGGCGGCAGTGAGTGGAAAAAGGTCAAATCCAAGGTGCAGTCGTCCGTTCAGGATATTGCCGACGATTTAATCAAGCTATATGCAGAACGTGAAGCGGCAAGAGGCTACGCCTTTTCCCCTGACGGTGATATGCAGCGTGACTTTGAAACAGCCTTTCCTTATGAAGAAACGGATGATCAGTTAAGGTCGATCCATGAAATCAAGCATGACATGGAAAAAGAACGGCCGATGGATCGTTTGCTGTGCGGAGATGTCGGGTACGGCAAGACAGAAGTGGCCATCCGAGCTGCTTTTAAAGCGATCGCAGATGGGAAGCAGGTTGCATTCCTTGTACCTACGACAATTTTAGCTCAGCAGCATTACGAAACCATCAAGGAACGTTTTCAGGACTTTCCGATTGAGATCGGCTTATTAAGCCGATTCCGAACGAGAAAGCAGCAGCAGGAGACGATTAAAGGACTGAAGTCAGGAACGGTGGATATCGTTGTTGGTACACACCGTCTTTTATCGAAAGACATCGTATATCGTGAAATCGGCTTGTTGATCATCGATGAAGAACAGCGATTTGGTGTTACGCATAAAGAAAAAATCAAACAGCTCAAAACGAATATCGACGTTCTGACCTTAACGGCAACCCCGATTCCGCGTACGCTTCATATGTCGATGCTCGGGGTGAGGGACTTGTCTGTCATCGAAACACCGCCTGAGAACCGCTTTCCAGTACAGACGTATGTCATGGAATACAATGGGCCTCTGATCAAAGAGGCGATTGAACGGGAATTGGCACGTAATGGCCAGGTGTATTTCCTCTATAACCGGGTGGAAGACATCGAGCGTAAAGCGGATGAAATATCGATGCTCGTCCCTGATGCAAGAGTTGCGTATGCTCACGGTCAAATGAGTGAAAGTGAACTGGAGTCAGTCATATTAAGCTTCCTTGCGGGCGAATATGATGTCCTCGTCACGACGACAATCATCGAA
Organism: Bacillus sp. Marseille-Q1617; assembly: GCF_903645295.1. Lineage (NCBI taxonomy): Bacteria > Bacillati > Bacillota > Bacilli > Caryophanales > Bacillaceae > Bacillus > Bacillus sp. Marseille-Q1617. The sequence continues at coordinate 35,596 of NZ_CAHJXM010000002.1, read as the reverse complement.
ACAGGGGTCGATATTCCAAACGTCAATACACTCATCGTTTTTGACGCCGACCGAATGGGCTTATCGCAGCTGTATCAGTTGAGAGGGCGTGTGGGCCGCTCGAACAGGGTCGCCTATGCTTACTTTACGTACCGGAAAGATAAAGTACTGACGGAAGTAGCTGAAAAACGACTGCAGGCGATCAAGGAATTCACAGAGCTTGGCTCCGGATTTAAGATTGCCATGCGTGATTTGACAATCCGCGGTGCAGGGAACCTGCTCGGTGCACAGCAGCATGGATTCATCGACTCCGTTGGATTTGATCTCTATTCTCAAATGCTGAAAGAAGCGATAGAGGAGCGGAAGGGAGATCTTCCTAAAGAGCCTGCATCCACGTTTGAAGTCGATATTGAAGTGGATGCCTATATTCCTGACGACTATATTAAAGACGGTCATCAGAAGATCGAGATGTATAAACGATTCCGTTCGCTGGCTTCTCTCCCTGAAATAGAGGAACTGCAGGAAGAGATGCTTGACCGATTTGGTGAATATCCTCAGGAAGTGGAGTATCTTTTCCTCATTTCCGAAATGAAGATATTTGCCAAAAACACGGATTTAGAAGCAATCAAACAGGAACAGAAAACCGTCAATATCTATATGTCCCCTGAAGGAACCAACCGCATCGACGGATCAAAAGTGTTCGATCTATGCAGTAAACACGGACGTGCCGTAGGCCTTGGAATGGAAGGCTCCAAATTAAAAATCTCCATCAACACAGGACGCCTTGAAACATCAAAATGGTTCCACATGGCATACGACATCATCAAGAACCTGGATACAGCCCTAAAAGAAGAAAATACAGTTTCATGATGAACCATTAGTTGTTGAATAAAGAATCAAGTTGACTATTTGATAACTTTAACTTTTGTTTCTTAAATGGTTTTGAAAGTACATGGTCATATATAACTATTATCTAGCTTTTGATTGGAGTGCAAGGCGAAGGCTCCTGCGGGAAAAGCGAAGCCGAGGAGGCTCCACGCTCGCCCGCGGAAACGAAGTCTTGCACGGAAATCAAAAGCGGTGATTAACACCGGGGATTAAATCATCAATTTAAGCCTTCACTTTCGATACAATCAGATGATTTTCGACATTTAATTCTAATATTCGTTATCACATTGTAACTGAACTGTAAACGCGTTTACTGGTTTATTTTACTATGATAGGGGTATTAGTATTAATGCAGCTGCCAACTTTGGAAAAAGTAACCTGCACTAGCATTTTAGTGAAATTACAGAAAAAATAACTGAATGTGTATAGAACTTCTAAGATGTAAGATACTAAACTCAACAATGGCAAAGTATTCAAAACAAATGAATGCCTTGCTAAATAAAAATCATCTGATGAAAGTGAGGCAACTATAGATGAAAGCAACTGGAATTGTTCGTCGTATTGATGATTTAGGACGCGTTGTTATTCCGAAAGAAATTCGCAGAACGTTAAGGATCCGCGAGGGAGACCCACTTGAGATCTTCGTTGATCGTGACGGGGAAGTCATCTTAAAGAAATACTCTCCTATCAGTGAGCTCAGCGATTTTGCGAAGGAATATGCGGAAGCATTATACGACAGTTTAGGAAGTGCGGTCCTGATTTGCGACCGTGATGCAGTGATCGCTATCGCCGGTGCATCGAAGAAAGAGTATCTAAACAAAAACGTTAGTGAATTAATTGAAAAAGTAATGGATGATCGTTCTTCTCTATTACACACTCAACAGGGACAAGCAGAACTTGTTGATGGGCATGATGAAGATTTGAATTCCTATACAATCGCTCCGATTGTAGCAAATGGAGATCCGATTGGTGCCGTTGCTATTTTTTCAAAGGATCGTACTGTTGGTGAAGTGGAACAAAAGGCAGTGGAAACGGCAGCTGGCTTCTTGGCAAGACAGATGGAATCATAATGTAAAGAGAGTGGCAGCCGCCACTCTTCTTTTTTTTAGCCCCGCAGCTAGACAGCTAAACCCCGTGAAGTTGTGTAAGGATGCTCCACGCTCGCCCGCGGAAAGCGAAGTCTTGCACGGAAATCAACAGCGGTATTTAAAAGTGTCTTATGATAAAATGACAATAGTTTATACATATGCTTGGTCGTTGGAAGTTTGATATGGAAAGGCAGGAAGCTCGTTGAGGAAGCAGTACTCCTCCAAGCACTTTCTTAAAGGGGCTATGGTGTTGACAGCGGCAGCGCTTGTAACCAAGATATTAAGCGCTGTGTACCGGGTTCCTTTTCAGAATATCGTTGGAGATATCGGATTTTATATATATCAGCAGGTTTACCCTTTTTACGGAATAGCGATTGCGCTATCCACTTATGGGTTTCCTGTTATCATTTCAAAGCTTGTCGCTGAAAAGCTTGAAGAGAATGATGAAGAAGGGGCGAAGGATGTGGCCCTGACCTCCTTTCTTTTCTTATGCATCGTAGGATTGATATGGTTTATGCTCATTTATTTCGGTGCAGGCATGGTTGCCCGTTGGATGGGAGACCCGAATCTGATGCCTCTCATCCAGGTCATTTCCCTGTCATTTTTGCTGCTGCCTCCTTTGTCTGCATTGAGAGGATATTATCAAGGAAGCGAAAATATGCTCCCGACCGCTGTTTCACAGGTGGGAGAACAGAGTTTCAGGGTTGTGACGATCCTTGTGTTTTCAATCTTGCTGGTCGGTCAGGGATATTCTTTATACACGGTTGGAAAGGGTGCGCTATTCGGATCGATCACCGGGGGGATAGCTGGCATTATCGTACTGGTATTCTTTCTTGCACTGAGAAAGAAAAGTGAACTGTCACCGGGGATCTTCACGCTTTCCAAGGATTACCTCTCCATCTGGAAACGGCTATTGAAGGATGGGACGGCTATCTGTGTCAGTGCCATGCTGTTGATCCTTCTTCAATTCATCGATTCATTAAACGTGTACGCGTTATTGACTTCTTCTGGCATGGAAGAAAGTGCAGCCAAGAAGTGGAAGGGGATCTACGACCGCGGGCAGCCTTTTGTGCAGCTGGGGAATGTAGTCGCCACCTCTATTTCACTCACCATCGTGCCGCTGGTGACGAGTGCTTATATAGGCAAAAAGGAGTCACTCGTGAGGGAATACAGTCAATTATCGTTAAAGATCAGTATCATCATAGGATTCGCCGCGTCGCTTGGGTTGATCAACCTCATCGTTCCGACGAATACGATGCTGTTTGAGAATGCGTCCGGTTCAAGTGTGATTGCCGTTTTTTGTATCTCCATTTTTTTCAGCTGCCTGATCCTTACATTCGCCGGGATATTTCAGGGAATCGGGAGCATTTACTATCCTGCGTTCTGCATCATTGCGGGAGTCGTCCTTAAATTTGCAGGGAATGCGACTTTGGTTCCTGCGTTCGGGACGATGGGCGCATCTCTATCAACCATTTTATCCTTGGCGGTGATCACGCTTCTGATGGTTGTAAGATTAAAGAAATTTTTTCCGATCAGACTGATCGATTCCTCTTTTTATCGAACACTGTTCGTAAGCGGGGCTTCGATGACCATTGTGCTTCAGGGTCTGATGATGCTATATGAGCTCGTTTTGACAGCCGGGATGCCTGAACGCAGGATGGCAGTCCTCTTTTCTTTGGGAGGAGTGATCATTGGCGGGGCGGTATTTATGGTTGTCTTACTGAGAGGGAATGTACTGAGTGAGGAAGAAATCAGCTTCCTGCCATTTGGAAGCAAGTGGGTGCGGCTAATGGGAAAAATCCAGCCGATTATAAAAAGCAGATAGGAGAATCGTTATGAACACCATAACTATTGTAGGCTTGGGAGCTGGGGATTTAGAGCAGCTGCCTTTAGGTGTCTACCGTGTTATAAAAAATAGTGAAACGTTATTTTTACGAACAAAAGAACACCCTGTGGTGAAAGATTTAACAGCTGAAGGAGTGACTTTTCAATCCTTCGATGACATATATGAAAAACATGACCGGTTTGAACAGGTGTATGAAGAAATCACAGAGCTGCTTGTGTCACATGCTGAGAAAGGGCCGCTCGTCTATGCCGTACCTGGTCATCCGCTTGTGGCTGAAAAGACGGTTCAGCTTCTTCTGGAGCTTCATAAGGAAGGAAAGGTTGAAGTGAAGGTCGGCGGCGGCCAGAGTTTCATCGATCCACTGTTTGCATCTGTCGGGGCAGACCCGATCGATGGATTTCAATTATTGGATGGGACGAGCCTGAGACTTCAGGATATCCACATGAACCAGCAGCTCATCATTGGTCAAGTATATGACGCCTTTATCGCTTCTGAAGTGAAACTTACACTGATGGAGCTTTATCCCTATGATTACGAAGTAAAGCTTGTAACAGCTGCAGGCAGCAAGGAAGAGAGAGTGGAGACCATTTCACTCGTTGAGCTTGACCGCGCGGCGGGTCTCAGTAATTTAACAAGTCTCTATGTACCGGCAGTCAGAGAAATGGAGACTTCCTTCAAGCAATATGGTACGCTCCGGGAAATCATCTCGACCTTGAGGGGGCCGAACGGATGTCCGTGGGATAGGGAACAGACACACCAATCCCTGAAAAAGTATCTGATCGAAGAAACCTATGAATTGCTGGAAGCCATTGATGAAGATGATATCGATCATATCGTCGAGGAGCTGGGAGACGTCCTTCTCCAAGTCATGCTTCATGCCCAGATCGGAGAGGATGAAGGAATGTTCACGATGGAGGAAGTGATTGAAAGCATCGCTTCTAAAATGGTACGGCGGCATCCTCATGTTTTCGGTTCGGTGGAAGTGGAGAATACCGAGCAGGTCACGTCCAACTGGGAGGAAATCAAGCAGCGGGAAAAAGGAGGAACGACAGAACCTGTGTCTATGCTGAAAGATACTGCCAAGGGGATGCCGGCTCTCATGAAGGCATATGAATATCAAAAAAAGGCCGCCAAGGTTGGTTTTGACTGGCCGGATGTTAAAGGGGCCTGGGCGAAAGTATGGGAAGAATTGAAGGAATTCGAGAACGAAGTGGAGAATAATAGTGAAACTGCAATAAAGAAAGAGTTTGGGGATATTTTATTTGCTCTTGTCAATATTGCAAGGTTCTACAAAGTATTTCCTGAGGAAGCGCTGGCGATGACGAATACGAAGTTTTACCGCCGTTTTTCCTATGTAGAGGAAAGGGTACGAAGCTCGGGAAAGAACTTTGACGATTTTACTTTGGAGGAACTGGATGCCTTCTGGAATGAAGCGAAAAAGAAAAATATCGAGTAGGGGAGTTTTATGAATGGTATCGATGAGATTAGATAAATATTTAAAAGTATCAAGATTGATCAAAAGAAGGACGCTTGCGAAAGAAATCGCCGACCAGGGCCGTATCCTTGTGAATGGCACGCAGGCCAAAGCAAGTTCCAATGTGAAAGTGGGAGACGAGCTAAGTGTAAGGTTTGGACAAAAAGTGATGAGGGTAAAGGTAGAAAGGCTTCTTGATACAACAAAAAAAGAAGAAGCATCGAGCCTCTATTCCGTTATTTCTGAAGAAAGAGTCAATGAGGAATCGGAGTAAGCCGGTCTTATTTTTGTTCTAAATCCGCCCTGTCTACATACATATAGTACAAAGCTTGTACTATGTGAATGTGAGGGATAAATATGAACCAATATTATGACGGAAACAAAGACAAGACTTCTTACCAGGAACATGATGTCATCATGAGAGGCAGGAAGCTGCTTGATATTACAGGCGTCAAACAGGTGGAAAGCTTTGATAACGAAGAATTCCTCCTTGAAACGGTCATGGGGATCCTGTCAGTAAGAGGGCAAAATCTGCAAATGAAAAACCTTGATGTCGATAAAGGGATTGTCTCGATAAAAGGAAAGGTGTTTGATCTGATTTACTTGGATGAACACAATACGGAGAAGGCTAAAGGGCTCTTTAGCAAGCTGTTTCGATGACTCTGACAACCCAGTTTTACACCATGCTTTCAATGATCGGGATGGGAGCATTATTTGGTGCGTCACTGGACACCTACAATCGGTTTTTAAACCGGTCTCAGAGGAAACGCTGGCTGGTTTTCGTAAACGACCTGTTATTCTGGATTTTTCAAGCGCTGTCGATTTTTTATACCTTGTTTTCCGTCAACTTCGGGGAGCTCCGCTTTTATATCTTCATCGCGCTGCTCTGCGGATTTGCCGGATACCAGGCGCTGCTTAAACAAGGATATCTTCATTTGCTGGAAAAACTGATCCTTTTTTTCATTTCACTTTACAATTTTTTTGTTTCAATGGTGAAAAAGATAGTGTATTCACCGATAAAATGGTTAGTGGTTTTACTGATTACGCTGGTTCTTTCTATAGCGAAGGGGCTCTTGAAAGCCGTAACCTTCCTGTTGAAGATGGTTTATTCCATCATTAAATGGGCGATTAAGCTCACATTGAGTCCGGTTTGGTGGATTCTTAAAGGTATATGGAATTTATTGCCGAATCATCTTACAAAAAGAGTCGAGAAGTTATATAATAAAATGGCAGGAATTATTACGGTCTATATCAAAAAAATATATAGAGTCACAGAAAAGGTGAAAAAGCGCTTTAAGAAATAGCGCCTTTTCCCTTTGCTGCTGTCTCTAGTAAAAAAGGAGGTTTGGGAATGAGTAAAAACGTAACGTCTATGGAAAATGAATATGTTCGTCACCAGGAGCATATACATAAGTCTTCATCTAAGAGAAAAAAGCGTTTAGTTCGTAGATTATCCTTATTTTTTGTTTTAGTGCTGGCAATTAGTGGATTTTTGATCTCGACTCTCATTTCCAGAGCCCAAATGTTAGAGGAAAAACGCGCAGAAAAAGCCCATCTTGAACATAAAATGGAACAACTGAAAGATCACCAAAGTGCCTTGGAAGAAGAGATCGTCAAGCTTAATGACGATGAATACATCGCCAAGCTTGCACGCCGTGATTATTTCTTATCCGATGAAGGGGAAATTATTTTTAATATTCCTGAACCGGAGAAAAAGAAGGAAGAAGAAGAGGAGTCTTATTGACACTCTTTTTTTTAATTGGCTATAATATATAGTAAGGTTTATCTTTTATCATTTTAAGGAGGAGCATTTCTTTTATGTCAATCGAAGTAGGCAGCAAGTTACAGGGTAAGGTAACAGGCATTACAAATTTTGGAGCGTTCGTGGAGCTATCGGAAGGTTCAACTGGTTTAGTACACATTAGTGAGGTTGCGGACAACTACGTTAAGGATATCAATGAACACCTTAAAGTTGGCGACGAAGTAACAGTAAAAGTAATTAATGTTGAGAACGATGGGAAGATCGGTTTATCCATCCGTAAAGCCAAGGACCAGCCACAACGCCCGCAGCGCCCACAGCGCCCTCAACGTCCGCGTAACAACAACAAACCGAATGATACGCGTACGAAGGAAAATTTCGAACAAAAGATGGCGCGCTTCCTGAAAGACAGTGAAGACCGTCTGTCATCTTTGAAGAAAAATACTGAATCGCGACGCGGCGGAAGAGGGGCGAAACGAGGTTAACTTGCTGTCTATTAACTAATATAGCAGGTTGTACGACTGAAACAGGCACATTCAATGTTGAGTGTGTCTGTTTTTTTGATTACCGAATTATCTATAGATCAACATTTTCGGAGGGGCTAATGAAGGAATTAAAAGTAGCGGTACTTACCGATCTCTCAATCATTGATCTTCATCATTTGGTGGAAGAAAGCAAGGAAGAAGGATTTCGCTTTCTGGACAGAATGATAGCGGAATACACTACAGGTGAGAACCGATTTGATCGGCATGGAGAAATTCTTCTTGGTATCTATGAAAAAGAACGCTCGTCGCGATTGGAGGCTTAAACCGGGATCCCTATAACCGTGGGGAAAGTCTTGGACGTTTAAGAAGGGTCTACGTCCTTCGGGATTACCGTAAAAAAGGGATTGCACGCCTATTATGCAATGAACTTCAGGAGTTTGCCAAGAAGTATTATAAAGGGGTCATCCTGCATACAGACACTTCTGAAGGAGATCTATTCTACCGGTCACTTGGCTACCAGAAAACCGACAGCTATCAAAAATCCTCACATTATTTAATTCTGTAAAAAAGGAATTACGTTCCCCTGCACCGAATACTTGTTTTTAAATAATCTCAATGGGGGAAAAAACATGAAAAAGGAAGAACTTCTCAATCATCATGACTATTTTATATCCTGGCTGAAAGAATTGAAGAATGTTGAGGAAGACAGATGGTACGCACCGATGGACGAAGGGAAATGGTCGATTGCCGCAAATGTCTCGCATATCATAAAGTGGGACGGATATATCATGGAAAAGGTATTGCCAAATATTTCGGATGGAGCTGTCCTTCCTTCATTTCCGGAATTCGATGCGTTTAATCAGGAAGCTGCAAAATATGCCCATGACGGGGTCACACAGGAACGTTTACTGGAAGAAGGCATGGAAACAAGAAAATCCATCCTTCTTTATATAGAGACTCTGGATGAGGAGCGGATGGAGCAGTCTTTTGAGGTGGATGATCACCACTATACATTAAGCGAGTTTTTTGAAGATTTTATCTGGCATGACAAACATCATGAGAAACAGATCGAAGAGGCGCTTTATAAAGAAAAAGCATAAGTGACGAAAAAAAAGACTATCCAGTTCTGGATAGTCTTTTAAATATGACCCGTACGGGATTCGAACCCGTGTTACCGCCGTGAAAGGGCGGTGTCTTAACCGCTTGACCAACGGGCCGTGCAATATGGTAGCGGCGGAGGGGATCGAACCCCCGACCTCACGGGTATGAACCGTACGCTCTAGCCAGCTGAGCTACACCGCCATATGTTTTAAGCACAAAATCTATAATACATAGAAACAAAAATCTTGTCAACAGATATTATAAAAGAATTTGTCAAAATTCCTTCAAGTCAGTCTGTGTCTAAGTCTTAGCTAAAAAATGGAGGATAAAAGACCTCCATAATATAAAATATTCAGAATATTATAACGGAATCCATAGAATGCCGTCGAAACATTCTTAGGGTGGATTCCCTCATTTTGACAAACTTTTGAGCTTGTCCCCTTTATACTTAACAAAAAAGTAAATGGGGAGTGTTTGTTACATGGGTAAAGCCAATCAGACAATCATAGAACCTGTTCAAAATGTAGACATTGAACACACCAGACTGGAATTGTCTAAAGGAATAAAGTGGGTTTATTCCAAGTTGGAATGGCTGTTTGTGCAAAAAGGGATCGCGCTGTTCATCATTGGATTTTTATTGGGAAGGGCACTCATTCTGTCGCATTTGACTCCGTTTGCACTGCCTTTCTTTGCATCTGTCTATCTCGTCAGGCGTGAAAAGTCCCCGATCGCTTTACTGGGGCTGCTTGCAGGTTCCGTCACATTATCGTTCTCTAGTATCAGTTATACGTTCGCAAGCACGATACTATTCCTGTTAATCTTTCGTTTAACACAAAAATATCATAAAAACGAACTGAAATACGTAGCATTTTATGTGTTATTCACTGTAATAGGAGTAAAGCTTGCATTCAATTACATCCAGCAGGATCAGGTCCTTACCATATACAATGGCGTCATGGCAATGATCGAAGCGAGTCTTGCCTTCCTGCTGACGTACATTTTCATTCAAAGCGTACCGCTTGTGACGGTGCAGCGCAGAAGACGCTCACTTAAAACAGAAGAAGTGGTCAGTCTGATCATCCTGCTCGCTTCGATCATGACCGGAACAATCGGATGGGCAGTATACAGCCTGTCCATTGAACACATTCTATCCAGATACTTAGTTCTATTATTTTCTTTTGTGGCAGGAGCTACAATCGGTTCAACAGTAGGGGTCGTAACCGGTCTGATTTTCAGTTTGGCGAGTGTTGCGAGCTTTTATCAGATGAGCTTGCTTGCTTTCTCGGGCCTTCTGGGCGGATTGATGAAGGAAGGGAAGAAATTTGGAGCTGCAATCGGTCTGATGATCGCTACCCTGCTTATGGGGATGTACGGAGATAGTGATACGGTTTTGACCAAAACCCTGTATGAATCGGGAGTGGCGATACTGTTGTTGTTCTTAACCCCGCAGAGCCTGGCCGTTAAAATCGCTAAGCATATTCCGGGGACACCCGAATATCAGCAGGAACAGCAGGGATATATGAGAAGGGTAAGAGATGTGACCGCAAACAGGGTCACTCAGTTTTCTTCCGTTTTCCAGGCGTTATCGAATAGTTTTCAGCAAATAGAAGATCAGTTTGAAGAGGAGGAAGATAAAGAGTTCGACTATTTCTTGAGCAATGTCACAGAAAAGACGTGTCAGACGTGTTTCAAAAAGGACCAGTGCTGGTCAAGGAATTTTGATAAAACCTATAATCTGATGAAAGATGTGATGAATGAGTTTGATCAAGGGAAGGTTCCGCTGTCGCCGCGCCTTCACAGGGAGCTGGACAAGCATTGTACGAAAGAAAAGAAGCTGCAGGACACGATTTATCAGGAGCTGACATTCTACCAGGCAAATCTCAAACTAAAAAAACAAGTGAAGGAGAGCAGAAGGTTAGTAGCCGATCAATTACTGGGCGTCTCTGAAGTCATGGGCAATTTCGCGAAGGAAATCCAAAGAGAAAGGGAAAACCATCATATACAGGAGGAGCAGATACTCGCCAGCATCAATGAGTTCGGCATAGAGATCGAGAATATTGAAATTTATAACTTGGAACAGGGGAAAGTGGACATAGATATGACGATTCCTTACTGTGGAGGCCATGGACAGGGAGAAAAGCTGATTGCCCCGATGTTATCGGACATTTTGGGAGAAAATATTGTGGTCTTTAAGGAGGATTGTGCTCAATTTCCTAATGGTTACTGTCAGATGACGTTCAGGTCGGCAAAGAAATTTGTTGTGGACACAGGAGTATCCCATGCAGCCAAAGGTGGAGGGCTTGTTTCTGGTGACAGTTTTTCCATGATCGAACTCGGGGCCGGGAAATACGCGGTGGCCATCAGTGATGGTATGGGGAACGGAGAGCGTGCCCATTATGAAAGCAATGAAACTCTCAGGCTCCTTAAAAAGATACTTGAATCGGGAATTGAAGAGGAGGTAGCGATTAAATCCATTAATTCCATCCTGTCACTCAGGACGAATGATGAAATTTTCTCGACTCTGGATTTAGCCATGATCGACCTTCAACATGCATCTTCAAAATTCTTGAAAATCGGGTCAACCCCTAGTTTTATTAAACGTGGAGATAAAGTGATGAAAATAGAAGCCAGCAACCTGCCGATGGGGATGCTGCAGCATGATTTTGATGTGGATGTGGTGTCAGAGCAGCTGAAAGCGGGAGATCTCTTGATCATGATGAGTGACGGTGCCTTTGAGGGGCCGAAGCATGTAGAAAACTATGATGTATGGATGAAGCGGAAAGTGGCGGAACTCCAAACAGATGAACCTCAGGAAGTCGCAGATATTTTAATGGAGGAAGTGATACGTTCAAGTTCAGGTTTAATAGAAGATGATATGACGATCGTGGTATCAAAAATCAAACATAATATACCTAAATGGTCGTCTATCCCGGTACAGAAAACACACGAAAAAGATAAAAAAAGAATCTCGTAAGAAAGGGGAGCCCCTCTATAAATATAGTGAAATGAAGTATAAAATCCTCCTGATTCGGCGAAGATGATACCATCTTTTGAATTAGGAGGGGAGTCTGATGAAGACAGGTACACTTCGTCAAATTCTATTAATTACGGATGGCTGCTCGAATCAAGGTGAAGACCCGATCGCCATGGCGGCACTTGCCAAGGAACAGGGTATTTCGGTAAACGTCATAGGAGTAATGGATAATGATGTGATTGATGATAACGGGATGCAGGAGATTGAAGGGATCGCTCTATCAGGAGGCGGGGTAAGTCAAATTGTATATGCCCAGCAGCTTTCACAAACGGTTCAAATGGTAACGAGAAAAGCAATGACACAAACCTTGCAAGGGGTAGTGAATAATGAATTAAAACAAATTCTTGGGAAGTCTGCTTCTATGGAAGAACTGCCGCCTGATCAGCGCGGGGAAGTAATGGAAGTGGTGGACGAGCTGGGTGAATCTGTTGACATGGAAGTGTTGATTCTTGTCGATACGTCTGCAAGTATGAAACATAAACTTCCGACAGTCAAAGAAGCCTTGCTGGACTTGTCTTTAAGCTTGAATGCTAGAATGGGAGATAATAAATTTTCTGTATTCGTATTTCCCGGGAAACGACAAGATGTCGAAAAATTGCTGGATTGGACACCAAAGCTTGAAACACTTACGAGTATTTTCTCTAAATTGTCCCCAGGCGGAATAACCCCGACTGGTCCGGCCATTTCAGAAGCTCTGACATACTTCAAGAAAAAACGTTCATTAAGGGGATTGCTCTCTCGTGGCGATGATGAACAATACTTCGAAGAAACCATTTAATTTCCCTGCGGGGACGGTGATCAGAGGGAAATGGTACAAACAGATCTATACGATTGTAAAAGAGCTGGGGTATGGCGCCAACGGAATGGTCTATCTGGTACAGGGAGCTTCCGGCTGCCTGGCATTGAAGATGAGTGACAGTAATGTTTCCATCACTTCTGAAGTCAATGTATTAAAGTCGTTTTCAAAGGTCCAGGGAACTCCCCTTGGACCTAAACTTCATCAGGTGGATGATTGGGAGACGAGAGGCGGGATCATACATTTTTATACGATGGAATATATTCAGGGAGTGAATTTATTAAGCTTTGTACAATCGAAAGGCTCTGCTTGGACGGGTGTGCTGATCGCACAGCTGCTTTCCGACCTTGAACGGATTCATCAGGAGGGTTGGGTGTTCGGGGATCTTAAGCCTGAAAATTTGATTGTGACAGGACCTCCCTACAGGATACGCTGCATCGATGTAGGGGGGACGACCATACAGGGGAGAGCCATAAAGGAATTTACCGAGTTTTTCGACCGCGGCTACTGGCTTGGGGGTTCCAGAAAAGCAGAACCCACCTATGATCTATTTTCAGTTGGCATGATTTTTATAAATTTAGCTTATCCCGGACGTTTCAATAAGACAGGAACAGGGAATATGCAGCAATTAAGAAAGGCCATCGGAGCGAAAGACCAATTGAGCAAATTTCAGTCTACCATTGAAAAAGCGTTGGAAGGAAGCTTTCCTTCTGCAGGTGAAATGAGGAATCACTTACTGAATGGACTTTCACATGGCGGAAGCACTCAATCTACTGGCTCCAGGCCTGCCAGGAAAGCATCAGCATCTTCTTCTTCCCGTCCGTCTACATCACACCCGGGCTCTCATCCAAGCAGAGTCCAGAAACAGAAACGGAAGAAATCAAGTCATTTCCTTGAAACTGTATTGGTGGTCATGATTGTATCGCTTCTATATGTCTTATATATCTATGGAGAGCTCATGTAGAATAGTAGTACCTGAGGTCTGAAATTGATACAATAAGGAAAAAGAGCCGAGGAAGAGGAAGTAATCATGTTAGAGAAGTCGACAAAAGAGTTCATTCAACGTCATCAGTTGATAGAAGCCGGGGACCGGATTGTGACAGCAGTTTCCGGAGGACCGGATTCCTTGGCGCTGCTTCATTTTCTTCATATGAATAGAAAAGAATGGGGAGCCGAAGTGATTGCTGCTCATCTCGATCATATGTTTCGGGGAGAGGAGTCGTATCAGGAGCTCCTTTTTGTTAAGGAATTTTGTACGGAGCGTCAGATTCCTTTTTACGGTGAAAGAATCGATGTTCAAAAAGTCATGGCAGATACAAATGGCAGCCTCCAGGAGACCGCCCGCAACGTGCGATATGGTTTTCTCAGGGAAGTCATGGAGGAAGTCTCTGCAGACAAACTTGCATTGGGTCATCATGGGGATGATCAGGTGGAAACGATCTTGATGAAGCTGACGAGGGGTTCAGCAGGTAAGGGAAGAGCGGGGATTCCTTATAAGCGTGAATTCACACCGGGTATGATCATTCGCCCATTCCTGCCGGTCACCAAGCGGGAGATCGAAGAGTATTGCGGGAAGCACGGCCTTTCTCCGCGCTTTGACCCCAGCAATGAGAAAGAACTTTATACGAGGAATCGATTTAGAAGAGCAATCATTCCATTTTTAAAAGAAGAAAACCCGCTGGTTCATCATCAATTTCAACAATTTAGTGAAGAAATAACGGAAGATGAAGAGTTTTTAGAGGAATTAACACGGGAAAAGTTGAATAAGGTATGGAATAACACAGAGGTTTTCTCTGAGTTGAATATTGAAGGCTTTCTTGCAATGGCTGAGCCTTTACAAAGAAGAGGGATTAATCTAATATTAAACTATCTTTACAAACAAAGACCATCTTCTTTATCGACTATACATATTTACGATGTATTGGGTATATTAAGAGGAAAATCACCTAATGCTAGCTTGGATTTACCTGGAGGTCTCCGAGTAACAAGGGCGTATCACACCTGTTATTTTCACTTTGGGAAATTAGAGTCTGGTCAAGCCCCTTATTGTTATGAGCTGAAGGATAATAACCCTCTTACGCTTCCAAGCGGATCTCAGTTTGTTCTCCATGATTCTTTATTCGATCCAGAATCCTGTAACGGCGATTGTGTTTATTTACATCGCGAGGACGTAACACTTCCGTTATTCATTCGAACAAGAAGGACGGGAGATCGATTGAAGATCAAAGGTTTACAAGGGACAAAGAAGCTCAAATCCCTATTCATTGACGAAAAAGTTCCCCGGCACCTGCGTGATGAATGGCCGGTAGTTGTCGACTCGAAGGAGGAAATCCTTTGGGTTCCCGGAATAAAGAAGTCGATTTACGATTTAGGAGAAGCTAGGGAAAATAGTTTAGTATTAGAATGTAAAAGCAATCATCTTCTAGGAGGCAGTTGAACATTGTTAAATCAGGATATTGAAAAAGTATTGATTTCAGAGGAAGAACTTCAGGCAAAGATCAAAGATTTAGGGGCACAGCTGACAGAGGAATATCAAGATAAATTCCCTTTGGCAATCGGTGTATTGAAAGGTGCAATGCCTTTCATGGCTGACCTGTGCAAGCGTATGGACACTCATATGGAAATGGATTTCATGGATGTTTCAAGTTACGGGAATTCCACTGTTTCTTCCGGTGAAGTAAAGATTGTGAAGGATTTGGATACCAAAGTCGAAGGCCGTGACATCCTGATCATCGAGGATATCATCGACAGCGGTTTGACGTTAAGCTATCTTGTGGAGCTGTTCCGCTACCGCAAAGCGAAGTCAATCAGCATCGTCACTCTTTTAGATAAGCCTACCGGCCGTAAAGCGGATATCAAAGCAGATTATGTCGGCTTTATTGTTCCGGATGAATTTGTCGTGGGATACGGACTGGATTATGCGGAAAGATACCGTAACCTGCCGTATATCGGTGTATTGAAACCTGAAGTGTATACAACAGGGGAATAAGTGTAATCTAAAGAGGAATATTCTATTCGTTTTAGTGTAAAACATCAAGTCCTATTTGTTGTAATGCCATGATTTACTATGATACTATTTTAGTTAGTTTGTTTACCCGTGGGAGGAGGTAAGGGATGAACCGGATCTTTCGTAACACCATATTCTATTTACTGGTCTTTTTAGTCATTATAGGTGTGGTGAGTTATTTCAGTAACAACAACGAACCAACCAAAAATATCGAATACAGTACGTTCATCAACCAGCTTGAAAAAGGGGAAGTCGAATCGTTCTCCATTCAGCCTGGAAGAGGTGTATATGAGGTAAAAGGAGAGTTAAAAGGAGCTGAAGAAGGAGAATCCTTCTTAACTTATGTCCTTACTACCGATGGCAAGCTGATGGATCAAATCAATGCTGCAGCTTCTGAGCAGGGGATTGACGTCAGCGTTTTACAGGCCAAAGAAACGAGCGGATGGGTATCGTTCTTTACAACGATCATTCCATTTGTCATCATTTTCATTCTATTCTTCTTCTTACTGAACCAGGCTCAGGGCGGCGGAAGCCGAGTCATGAACTTTGGTAAGAGTAAGGCGAAGCTTTATAGTGAAGAGAAGAAGAAAGTCCGCTTTAAAGATGTAGCCGGAGCGGATGAAGAGAAACAGGAACTTGTAGAGGTTGTGGAATTCCTTAAGGATCCACGTAAATTCTCTGAAATAGGTGCACGTATTCCTAAAGGGGTGCTGTTAGTAGGGCCTCCTGGTACCGGTAAGACATTGCTTGCCAGAGCAGCGGCAGGAGAAGCGGGAGTGCCGTTCTTCTCCATCAGTGGTTCTGACTTCGTTGAAATGTTCGTCGGTGTCGGTGCATCACGTGTACGTGATTTATTTGAAAACGCGAAGAAAAATGCGCCTTGTATCATTTTCATTGATGAGATTGATGCAGTGGGCCGCCAGCGTGGGGCAGGTCTTGGCGGAGGCCACGATGAACGTGAGCAGACGCTTAACCAGCTGCTTGTCGAAATGGACGGTTTCGGAGCGAACGAAGGAATCATCATCGTTGCCGCGACGAACAGACCGGACATTCTTGACCCTGCATTATTGCGTCCAGGTCGTTTCGACCGTCAAATCACGGTGGACCGCCCGGATGTTATCGGTCGTGAGGCTGTACTTCAAGTACATGCCCGCAACAAACCGCTTGATGATTCAGTCGATCTGAAAGCGATCGCGATGAGAACCCCAGGTTTCTCGGGAGCGGATTTAGAAAATCTTCTGAACGAGGCAGCACTTGTTGCCGCCCGTGAAGACAAGAAGAAGATTGATATGCGCGATATCGATGAAGCAACGGACCGCGTCATTGCGGGACCTGCCAAGAAGAGCCGCGTCATATCTGAAAAAGAACGTAAAATCGTTGCATTCCATGAAGCGGGCCATACCGTGATTGGAGTGATACTTGATGAAGCGGATATGGTACATAAAGTAACCATCGTTCCCCGCGGTCAGGCTGGCGGATATGCCGTCATGCTGCCTAAAGAAGATCGCTACTTTATGACGAAGCCTGAGCTTCTCGATAAAATTACGGGCTTGCTGGGAGGTCGTGTCGCAGAAGAAATCATTTTTGGCGAAGTATCCACCGGTGCCCATAATGACTTCCAGCGTGCAACGGGTATCGCACGCAAGATGGTGACCGAATACGGTATGAGCGACAAGCTCGGACCGCTTCAATTCGGTTCACAGCAAGGCGGTCAAGTGTTCCTGGGACGTGACATCAATAGTGAACAAAACTATTCAGATGCCATTGCCCATGAAATCGATATGGAAATGCAGCGCCTGATCAAGGAAAGCTATGCACGTGCAAAGAAAATTCTCACAGAGAATCGCGACAAGCTTGAACTGATCGCCAAAACGCTGCTTGACGTCGAAACACTAGATGCAGCACAAATCAAGCATCTAGTAGATCACGGAACATTACCTGAGCGCACTTATGAGTCTGACAAAGCAGACAAAAGCGACGTGAAGGTAAACATCCAAAAGAAAAACGAAGAAAACGTGATCGAAGCAGAAACACCAGACACTACACCAAAAACCGACGATCCTGACAAAACAGATCGCACATAATACGCAGAGGCTGTACCTATGATGGGTGCAGTCTTTTTCTGTTTTTTATAGCAAGAGCAAAAGCGTTTGCACGCACAATGTTGGACTTCATATTAAAGCTGCCTCATATGACACTTGTTGATATTGATTTGTAAAACAGATTTTAACCCCTCGAGCGGTTGATTGGAGTGCAAGACGAAGACTCCTGCGGGAGAAGTGGCCAATGTGAGACCCCGCAGCCAAAGCCGAGGAGGCTCACGGGTCAACCGCGGAAAGCGAAGTCTTGCACAGAAATCAAAAGCGGGAATAGAAGTTCAATCCCGTCTGACACTAACCTTTTTTATCGTAAGAATTCCGCTCAGTTTTTGTACTTACCTATTATTTATAAGATATGGTATGATGTTGGCAGTATGTGAAAACAATTGGCTTAGTAGGTGAGAGTATTGATTTTTGTAATGGATGTAGGGAATACAAATATCGTGTATGGCGTCTATGAAGGCGACCATTTAAAATATCACTGGAGATCGGAAACGAACCGTCACAAAACCGAAGACGAATTCGGCATGCTGGTGAAAAATCTGTTTCAGCACGTAGACTTGAAATTCGAAGAGATAGACGGAATCATCATTTCATCTGTTGTTCCGCCGATCATGTTCAGCTTGGAACGCATGTGCGAAAAATATTTCAATATCACCCCGCTTGTTGTGGGACCTGGCATCAAAACAGGACTGAATATCAAATACGAAAATCCGCGTGAAGTAGGGGCAGACCGGATTGTGAATGCGGTAGCTGGCATCCATGAATACGGCGGCCCGCTTATCATAGTGGACTTTGGAACCGCTACAACGTATTGCTATATCAACGAGGATAGACAGTATATGGGGGGTGCGATCGCCCCGGGTATCGGTATTTCGACAGAAGCCCTGTATTCGAAGGCGGCAAAGCTGCCAAGGATTGAAATCGCCCGACCGGATCACATTATCGGGAAGAACACGGTAACGGCGATGCAGGCCGGCATACTTTATGGATATGTAGGACAAGTTGAGGGAATCGTACAAAGAATGAAAGCACAAAGTAAAGAAGAACCGACTGTCATTGCAACAGGAGGGCTTGCTGCTCTGATTTCCAAAGAATCAAATTCAATCGATGTAGTGGACCCATTCCTTACCCTTAAAGGATTAAAACTGATTTATAAACGAAATATGAATTAACAACCAAGGAAAGGAGCATGAACATGAGTGACTACTTAGTGAAAGCCTTGGCTTATGATGGGCAAGTGCGTGCGTATGCCGTGAAAAGTACAGAAACCGTCGGTGAAGCGCAAAAAAGACATGACACATGGCCGACTGCTTCAGCCGCATTAGGAAGATCCATCAGTGCCGGGGTCATGATGGGAGCTATGCTTAAAGGAGAAAATAAATTAACGATCAAGGTGGAAGGCGGAGGTCCGATCGGAGCGATTCTTGTGGACAGCAACGCCAAAGGGGAAGTAAGGGGCTATGTTTCCAATCCGCATGTTCACTTTGATCTTAACGAACATGGAAAGCTGGATGTACGTCGTGCTGTAGGAACTTCTGGTACTCTTTCTGTCGTGAAAGATATCGGAATGAGAGATCACTTCTCGGGCCAGGTGCCGATCGTCTCTGGTGAACTTGGAGAAGATTTTACGTATTATTTTGTCACTTCGGAGCAGGTCCCTTCTTCTGTAGGGGTGGGAGTGCTTGTAAATCCCGATAATACGATTCTCGCTGCAGGTGGATTCATCCTTCAGTTGATGCCGGGTACCGACGATGAGACGATTACAAAGATAGAAGAGAGACTATCGAAAATCCCGCCGATTTCAAAGCTGATTGAAAAAGGACTTACACCTGAAGAAGTCCTGGAAGAAGTCCTGGGCGAAGGTGAAGTGAAAGTCCTTGAAACAATGCCGGTATCATTCAAATGCCAATGCTCGAAAGAACGATTTGCCAACGCGATCATCAGCCTGGGTGAAACTGAAATCCAGGATATCATCGACGAAGACGGGCAAGCAGAAGCGAAATGTCACTTCTGCAACGAAACGTATGTATTTTCAGATGTGGAATTAGAAGAACTCAAAGGGGAAGCAAAATAGTAAAACACGTTAGGGAGAAACTCAATCAATGAAACTTAAACCACAAGCTCTACTGATTGCAGCAGCTTTACTGCTTGTCACTAACATTGTCACGTTATTCCTTTGGTTAAAGCCGGATGCCGCCTCCAGTGTGGGAGGGATGAAGGCCGGAAACGAAGTCGTTGCCACAGTCGGCGGTGATTCTGTCACCAGAGAAGACTGGCTATATGCCCTTGAACAAAAGTACGGCGAACAAGAGCTTAAGCAATTGATCAATCAAAAGGTGATTGAAAAAGTCGCAAAGAAGTACGACATTTCCGTTTCTGATAAAGAGGTCAACCAAGAGTATGATTTAATCCGTTCTGTATACAATTCATTCGATGAAGAGTATACAGAAGATGAAGAAACAGTCAAAACGCAAATCAAAACGGATTTATTACTGGAAGAGCTTTTGACGAAAGATGTGGAAGTGACAGAACAAGAAATGAAAAGCTTCTACGAACAGAATGAAGAAATGTATTCGATCCCTAAAATGTACAATCTGAAGCAAATTAAGGTAGGGGATCAATCCGAAGTCGGCCAGGTCATCAAAGAACTTGAAAATGGATCTAGCTTTGATGTGCTGGCAATGGAACGCTCCACCGATGCTCAAAGTGCTCATTTGGGGGGAGAAATCGGATATATCCCTGCAGACGGAGAGCTGTTATCACAGGAAGCGGTGAAGGAACTTGATTCTATAAGCGAAGGCGAATGGAGTCAGCCCGTGAAATCGGGACCTGACTATGTAGTATACCTTTTGGAAGACGTCATGAAAGAAAGACACTACAGCTATGATGATGTAAAATCTCAAATCCGGCGTCAGCTTGCAATAGAACAAGTGGAAACACCACTGCTTCCAGAAGCTTTCTGGGAAGAAGCCGAAGTGGAATGGTTCTACGGTACGGAACAATAAGAAAAGCGGAGGCGGCTTGCCCAGAGGCGACAAGCATAAGACGGGGCAGCCATAAAGGCGTTTTTTGCCTTTCTGGATGGCATGGCTTATGTCTCGAGCGTCTAGCCGCCGCAGCTGGACAATAAGAAAAGCGGAGGCGGCTTGCCCAGAGGCGACAAGCATAAGACGGGGCAGCCATAAAGGCGTTTTTTGCCTTTCTGGATGGCATGGCTTATGTCTCGAGCGTCTAGCCGCCGCAGCTGGACAATAAGAAAAGCGGAGGCGGCTTGCCCAGAGGCGACAAGCATAAGACGGGGCAGCCATAAAGGCGTTCTTTGCCTTTCTGGATGGCACGGCTTATGTCTCGAGCGTCTAGCCGCCGCAGCTGGACAAATTCAGGAAGACTGGCTTACCCGCCAGTCTTTTTCCATGTACATAAACATATGAGGTTTAACTAATCATAGTAGGGATAAAAAGTGAATAGAGTAGGAAAAGAGAAATGAGCCTTTACGCTTGATTCATCTTAGACCACCCGCCTCTGGACAAAGCCTTTTCTGTTGACAAAATGATTGAATATTGGTACATTTTAGATAATAAATCCAACAAAATTACTTGGGATTAGGAGTGAAGAATGAATGGTTAGAGTCGCTAATTCAATTTCAGAATTAATAGGGCAAACTCCGATAGTGAAACTTAATCGCCTGGTCGATGAAAATAGTGCAGATGTGTATTTAAAATTGGAATATATGAATCCCGGAAGCAGCGTGAAAGACAGAATAGCGTTAGCGATGATCGAGGAAGCCGAAAAGGCCGGAAAGATCCAGCCCGGCGATTCCATTGTAGAACCGACCAGCGGTAATACCGGAATCGGACTTGCAATGGTTGCTGCAGCAAAAGGATATAAGGCGGTATTGGTCATGCCAGATACAATGAGTATGGAAAGACGCAACCTCTTGCGTGCATACGGGGCTGAGCTTGTACTGACTCCTGGATCTGAAGGAATGGGCGGGGCTATCCGTAAAGCGGAAGAACTGGCCAATGAAAAAGGATACTTCATGCCGCAGCAATTTAAAAATGAAGCAAACCCAAAAGTTCACAGAGAAACGACAGGGAAAGAAATCGTCGAGCAAATGGGCGGCCAGCTTGATGGGTTTGTTGCCGGAATCGGTACAGGCGGAACCATCACCGGGGCAGGAGAGGTATTGAAGGAGCATTATCCGTCCATCAAGTTATACGCAGTTGAACCTACGGATTCACCAATCCTGTCGGGCGGAAAGCCGGGACCCCATAAAATACAAGGAATCGGAGCGGGATTTGTACCTGATATCCTTAACACCTCCGTCTACGACGAAGTAATACAAGTTCGAAACGAAGAAGCCTTTGATTATGCCAGAAAAGCAGCCAAGGAAGAGGGAATCCTTGGAGGGATCTCTTCAGGGGCAGCCATCTATGCAGCACTCCAAGTGGCGAAAGAACTAGGCAAAGGAAAGAAAGTCCTCGCCGTCATCCCAAGCAACGGCGAACGCTACCTAAGCACCCCTCTTTATCAATTTGATGATGAATAATAAAACGAACGGACCCTGAAGCAGCATTTGCTTCGGGGTCCGCTTTTTATTTCGTCGATATTGTTGCCTACTTCCAAACTTTCAACAGTGAAACCTTCCCAAACTTCATGTATCATGAAAGAAGATAAAACAGTAGGAGTGTGAAGGAAGTGCAGCACCTATATTTTCATAAAAACCGTACAACGAAAGAACAGTTTTTCTCAGCATATGAACAACTAAGTCAAGATCAAACACACCATGTTTTGCTGGAAAGCGGCCGCGGTGGACGATATAGTGTTGCCGGACTTCAACCCAAGGCGGTATTGGAAAGCACAGCGGAAGGACTTACGATTCAGGCTGACCATAACATGGAAGTCAGACCAGGGGACCCGTTGATCGAAATGGAAAATTGGCTTCAGCCATTGAAAGCGGAGAGACAGCCGGATCTTCCTGACTTTCAGGGCGGGGTCATCGGGCTTCTGAGCTATGACTATGCAAGAAGAATCGAGAAACTGCCTTCCCTAAGCAAAGATGACCTTGAAATTCCGGAGGTGTATTTCTTTTATTTAGATCAATGGGTGGTGTTCGACCATGAAGAAGAATTGCTGTGGACGATGATTCTTACTCCTGATGACAAGACCGAGGCAGAAGTACAGCTGACAAAGTGGACGAACTTGTGGCAAGAGCACCTTGTACAGAGGCAAACGGAAGAAGCTGGAGCTGCTGATAAGATTGTCCCTGCCATCACCGTCTCTATGAACGAAGGGCAATTTTCAAATGCCGTAAAGAGAATCCAGGATTATATTTCTCAGGGTGATGTCTTTCAAGTCAATTTGTCAGTCAGACAATCCCAGGAGCTGGGGACAGAGCCGTACACGGTTTATAAAAAACTTCGTGAACTGAATCCCTCTCCTTATATGAGCTACATCCAGACGCCTGAATTCCAGATTGTTTCAGGCTCGCCTGAACTCCTTGTGAAGAAAAAAGGGACGGAAGTGAGTACAAGGCCGATTGCAGGTACGCGTTCCCGTGGAAAGGACGCCGCGGAAGATGAAGCGCTGGCGCGTGAACTGATCGACAATGAAAAAGAACGTGCCGAGCATGTCATGCTTGTCGATCTTGAACGGAATGATTTGGGAAGAGTGTGCAAATACGGAACGGTTGAAGTCAATGAGTTCATGGTGATTGAAAAGTATTCGCACGTCATGCACATCGTTTCGAATGTTAGAGGAACACTGGATGAACAAAAAACCGGTGCAGATGTGATCCGTTCTGTTTTCCCGGGCGGCACGATTACCGGTGCCCCGAAAGTAAGGACGATGGAGATCATTGAAGAGCTTGAACCGGTGAGGAGAGGCATTTACACAGGTTCGATTGGCTGGATTGGTGTGAACGGGGATATGGAATTGAATATCGTCATCCGGACGATGCTTGTGAAGGGTAATGAAGCATACATCCAAGCAGGTGCGGGTGTTGTCATCGACTCAAATCCGAAATATGAATATAAAGAATCGCTGAAGAAAGCCAAAGCTCTTTGGGTCGCAAAAGCCTTGGCGGAAGGAAAAGGGGCACAACTATGATACTCATGATCGATAACTATGACTCATTCACGTATAATCTCGTTCAGTTTTTAGGAGAGCTGGGCGAAGAGCTGGTCGTCAGAAGGAATGACGACATTACGATAAATGAAATAGAAATGATGTCTCCCGATTATCTGATGATTTCCCCGGGGCCCTGCAGCCCGAATGAAGCAGGGATCAGCCTTGAGGCCATTTCACATTTTGCCGGGAAGATTCCGATTTTCGGCGTATGCCTTGGGCACCAGTCGATAGCCCAGGTATTCGGAGGCGACGTCATCCGTGCCGAGCGGTTGATGCACGGGAAGGTGTCGGACATGCATCATGACGGAAAAACCATCTTCCATGGAATTCAGAACCCTTTTGAAGCGACAAGATATCATTCGCTGATTGTAAAGCGGGAAACCCTTCCCGATTGTTTAGAGATCACAGCGGAAACCTCCAAAGGCGAAATCATGGCCATCCGTCATAGAGAACTCGCAATTGAAGGTGTACAGTTCCATCCCGAGTCGATCATGACACAACAGGGCAAGAAGTTATTGAAGAACTTCCTCGAAACATATAAGAAAGCCGAGCTGCCTGCATCATGTATATCTATTTGAATGGGGTCATCGTTCATCAATCAGAAGCGTCCATATCCCCTTTTGATCATGGTTATTTGTACGGGCTGGGTGTCTTTGAAACATTCAGAACATATGGCGGCCACCCGTTTTTATTAAAAGATCATTTATCCAGATTGAAAAAGGGGCTCAAAGCCCTGAACATTGAATGGGATATAAAGGAAGCTGAAATAAAGAAGATCGTCAGTACACTTTTAAGAAACAATGGATGGGAAGATGCATACTGCCGCTTGAATGTTTCCGGGGGGCCGGGTGAAATAGGATTGCAGACTGCCCCTTACGAAGACGCCACCACCATTCTCTTTCAAAAAGAATTACCGCCTTCAAGGCCGCTTCGAGAAAAAGAAGGTGTCTTCCTCCGGTTAAGGCGGAGCACACCTGAAATAGACGAGAGGTTGAAGTCCCATCATTACCTCAATAACCTCGCTGCCAAAAGAGAAATCGGCCCTTCCCATGACAGGGAGGGGATATTCCTGACAGGCGGCGGTCATATATGTGAAGGCATCACCTCGAATATCTTCTGGATAAAAGAAGGGGCAATCTATACCCCTTCAATTGAAACGGGGTTATTGAACGGGATTACAAGACAGTTCATTCTGGCCATGGCAAAAAGCCTGCAGATGCCTGTCCATGAAGGGCTGTATCGTGAAAGTGATCTTGAATCGGCAAGCGAAGTATTCTTTACGAATTCCGTTCAAGAGGTGGTCCCGGTAAACAGGATCGGGAACCGAACGTTTGAGGGCCGAGAAGGCCGATTTGTCAGATTGCTGCATGAACATTACCAGAAGTATGTGACCTATTTAGATTCAATTGAAGAGATGAAAGAAGGGAACGCTCATGCCACAAACGATTAAATGCGGAAAATATGAATTGGATTACTCCAGCAAAACCCTCATTATGGGGATCCTCAATGTGACACCGGATTCTTTTTCTGACGGAGGTTCATATGACTCTGTCCAGAAGGCGGTCGCCCGTGCCAAGGAAATGGTGGAAGAAGGAGCGGACATTATAGATGTCGGTGGCGAATCGACTCGTCCGGGCCATGTCCCCGTTTCTGCCGAGGAAGAAATTGAGAGGGTGGTCCCGATCATCGAAGCTCTTGTCAAAGAAGTGGATGTGCCGATCTCGATTGATACGTATAAAGCAGAGACTGCCAGAGCTGCGATAGAAGCAGGCGCCCATATCATTAACGATGTATGGGGAGCGAAGAAAGACCCGCTTATGGGAAAAGTGGCAGCTGAAAAGCGAGTGCCGATCATCCTGATGCACAACCGGGAGAAAAAAGAATATGGGGTGTTCATGAGGGATGCTGTTCAAGATTTGCAGGAAAGCATCGCACTGGTGAAAAAAGCCGGAGTGAAGGATGACCAGATCATCCTGGACCCCGGGATTGGTTTTGCTAAAACATTCGAGCAGAACATTGAAATGATGAGGCACGTGGACGTCCTTGTATCACTCGGATATCCGGTCCTTTATGCCACATCGCGTAAAAGGGTGATCGGTCACGTCCTGGATCTGCCGGTCGAGGAGCGTGTGGAAGGGACAGGTGCTACTGTATGCTGGGGCATTCAGAAAGGGTGCCAGCTCCTACGTGTCCATGATGTAAAAGAAATGGCGCGGATGGCGAAGATGATGGATGCGTTAATGGGAAAGGAGCGGCACGATGGATAAAATCAAATTGAATGAAATGGAGTTTTACGGATATCACGGGGTGTTCCCAGAGGAGAATAAGCTGGGTCAGCGATTCCGTGTCAGCGTGGAGCTGCATCTCGACTTAAGAAAATCGGGACAAAGTGATGATCTTGAGGATTCCGTAAACTATGCGGATGTATATTCTATTTCAAAGTCAGTTGTCGAAGGAGAACCCTTTAATCTGGTGGAAGCGGTAGCTGAAAGGATCTCCTCTGAAATACTTCGTACCTTTTCTGTCGTTGAAAGCTGCAAAATCACACTGATCAAGCCTGATCCACCCATTCCCGGTCATTACCGGTCGGTGGCGGTGGAAATCACGAGGAGTCGATAACATGAAAAACATCGCATACCTTTCTCTAGGGTCGAATATGGGGGAACGGGAAGCTTATTTGGAAAAAGCCATTAATATCCTCCATAGTCATGGTAAAATAGAGGTATTAAGGAAATCGTCCATTTATGAAACGGATCCAGTAGGTTTTACTGAACAAGGTGAATTTTTGAATATGGTGATTGAAGTTCGTACGGATTTAAGTCCGGGAGTGCTGTTGCAGCAGTGCTTGCAGGTGGAGTATGACCTTGGGAGAAAAAGGGAGTTCAAGTGGGGACCAAGAATAATAGACATTGACATCTTACTCTATAATTACGAAGATATTAAATCGGATAATCTTCTCGTTCCTCACCCAAGGATGCAAGAGAGAGCATTTGTGCTGATACCGCTTTTAGAGCTTGAACCGTCTATCGTGCATCCTGCTCTCGGGACCCCGTTCGCTCGCTTTCTGGACGAAATACCTGACAAAGAAGGAGTTCGGTTATGGAAACAGATAAATGGGGAAGACGCGTACGTGCATTCAGAAAGCTGAAAAGTTTCACCCAGGAGGGACTGGCTAAGGAACTGGGAATCTCCGTCTCCGTGCTCGGGGAAGTGGAAAGAGGGAGCCGTATCCCGAAGGAAGACTTCTTGGTGAAGGTGGCAGAAGTGCTCGATATTTCTCTTGAGGACCTTGATCCTCAGGGGGAGCTGGAACATAGTGAATAATAGCCAGGTGATAAATAGATCGAAATCTGTTATTCTGAAAAAGGCTGGATTCCATTCATGAAACCCATCATGAACGGAGCGGCCTTTTTTAGATGAACTTTATTACGATATCCGTGAGCCTCCATTGGCACACGCGGGACAGTTTTCTCAAAGAACTGGAACTTTAGGGGTGTTACAAACACGGATATTGTGTAAAATAGTATGGTATATATTCGTATCAGTCTAGTAAAGCAGGAAAGCAGATAGAATAGGAGTGAAATTACATGAGTCACGAAGAAATAAATGACCAGTTTCGCGTAAGACGTGAAAAAATGGAGTCCATCCGTGAAAAAGGAATGGATCCGTTCGGTAAACGTTTTGATCGCACACACAGCTCATCAGAGATCAAAGCTCAATATGATGAGTTTTCAAAAGAAGAGTTAGAAGAAAAAGAGATTACCGTAACGATCGCCGGCCGGATCATGACGAAGCGCGGAAAAGGAAAAGCCGGATTTGCCCATCTTCAAGATTTAGAAGGACAAGTCCAAATCTATGTGCGTAAAGATGCAGTGGGTGAAGAAGCGTATGAGTACTTCAACACAGCAGACCTTGGAGATATCGTCGGTATTACAGGAACTGTTTTCAAAACGAAGGTTGGAGAGCTTTCAGTTAAAGCAAAAGAGTTCACCCTGCTGACAAAAGCGCTGCGTCCTCTTCCTGAGAAGTTCCACGGGCTGAAAGACGTAGAGCAACGCTACCGTCAGCGCTACCTAGACCTGATCACAAGCCAGGAAAGCAAAGAGACATTCATCGCCCGCAGCCGCATCATCCAATCGATGAGAAGATATTTAGATAACAACGGCTACCTTGAAGTGGAAACACCAATGATGCATTCTATAGCGGGAGGAGCATCTGCTCGTCCGTTCACGACGCACCACAATGCTCTTGATATGCCGCTGTATATGCGTATCGCAATCGAGCTTCACTTGAAGCGCCTGATCGTCGGCGGTCTTGAAAAAGTATACGAAATTGGCCGTGTATTCCGTAATGAAGGAGTATCTACGCGACACAACCCTGAATTCACAATGATCGAGCTTTATGAAGCATATGCAGATTACCGCGACATCATGGCACTGACTGAAAACCTTGTTGCCCATATTGCAAAAGAGGTATTCGGTTCTACTACTGTTCAATACGGGGAATATGAAGTGAACCTTGAGCCTGAGTGGACCCGTCTTCATATGGTAGACGCCGTTAAAGAACATACAGGAGTAGACTTCTGGAAAGAAATGTCCGCTGAAGAAGCGCGTGCACTGGCTAAAGAGCATGGCATTGAAATCAAGGACAATATGCAATACGGTCATGTCGTAAATGAATTCTTCGAGCAAAAAGTAGAAGACAAGCTTATTCAGCCTACATTCATCTATGGACACCCGGTGGAGATCTCTCCGCTTGCGAAGAAAAACGATGAGGATCCTCGATTCACAGATCGTTTCGAGTTGTTCATCGTGGGCCGTGAGCACGCAAACGCGTTTACAGAGCTTAACGATCCAATCGATCAAAGAGAACGCTTTGAAGCTCAGCTGAAAGAAAGAGAAGAAGGTAACGATGAAGCACACATGATGGATGATGACTTCATTGAAGCATTGGAATACGGTATGCCTCCAACAGGCGGTCTTGGAATCGGAATCGACAGGCTCGTTATGCTGTTGACGAACTCTCCGTCCATTCGTGATGTATTACTGTTCCCATTGATGCGTCATCGTGACTAATATCGTTTATTGTAGAAAGCAGCGGCTTAATAGCCGCTGCTTTCTTCATTAGATCTGTATTAATCTTACAAATTCATATGAATCCGTTTAGTCTATTTAAGAGTGGGAATAACATATTGAAAATGCTAATCCCCCTTAAGATTTAAAAAGTATAAAAAAGATGAAAAAACCTCTTGCGCCATTGTTTATATGGTGGTATATTATTATCTGTTGCCGCAAAACACGGCTAACACACAAAAAACTTTTTAAAAAAAGTTATTGACACTTCGGTGTTGATGCTGTAATATTTAAAGGGTCGCTTCAAACGAAGCAAGCAACAAATTGAACCTTGAAAACTGAACAAAACAAGACAATACGTCAACGTTAATTCTAGATTTACCGTAACGATTATCGTTACAAAAAAGAGCTATTCAAACTTTTATCGGAGAGTTTGATCCTGGCTCAGGACGAACGCTGGCGGCGTGCCTAATACATGCAAGTCGAGCGGATCAAAGGGAGCTTGCTCCCTGAGATCAGCGGCGGACGGGTGAGTAACACGTGGGTAACCTGCCTGTAAGACTGGGATAACTCCGGGAAACCGGGGCTAATACCGGATAACTCAGTTCCTCGCATGAGGAACTGTTGAAAGGTGGCTTTTCGCTACCACTTACAGATGGACCCGCGGCGCATTAGCTAGTTGGTGAGGTAACGGCTCACCAAGGCGACGATGCGTAGCCGACCTGAGAGGGTGATCGGCCACACTGGGACTGAGACACGGCCCAGACTCCTACGGGAGGCAGCAGTAGGGAATCTTCCGCAATGGACGAAAGTCTGACGGAGCAACGCCGCGTGAGTGAAGAAGGTTTTCGGATCGTAAAACTCTGTTGTTAGGGAAGAACAAGTGCCGTTCGAATAGGGCGGCGCCTTGACGGTACCTAACCAGAAAGCCACGGCTAACTACGTGCCAGCAGCCGCGGTAATACGTAGGTGGCAAGCGTTGTCCGGAATTATTGGGCGTAAAGCGCGCGCAGGTGGTTTCTTAAGTCTGATGTGAAAGCCCACGGCTCAACCGTGGAGGGTCATTGGAAACTGGGGAACTTGAGTGCAGAAGAGGAAAGTGGAATTCCAAGTGTAGCGGTGAAATGCGTAGATATTTGGAGGAACACCAGTGGCGAAGGCGACTTTCTGGTCTGTAACTGACACTGAGGCGCGAAAGCGTGGGGAGCAAACAGGATTAGATACCCTGGTAGTCCACGCCGTAAACGATGAGTGCTAAGTGTTAGAGGGTTTCCGCCCTTTAGTGCTGCAGCTAACGCATTAAGCACTCCGCCTGGGGAGTACGGTCGCAAGACTGAAACTCAAAGGAATTGACGGGGGCCCGCACAAGCGGTGGAGCATGTGGTTTAATTCGAAGCAACGCGAAGAACCTTACCAGGTCTTGACATCCTCTGACAACCCTAGAGATAGGGCTTTCCCCTTCGGGGGACAGAGTGACAGGTGGTGCATGGTTGTCGTCAGCTCGTGTCGTGAGATGTTGGGTTAAGTCCCGCAACGAGCGCAACCCTTGATCTTAGTTGCCAGCATTCAGTTGGGCACTCTAAGATGACTGCCGGTGACAAACCGGAGGAAGGTGGGGATGACGTCAAATCATCATGCCCCTTATGACCTGGGCTACACACGTGCTACAATGGACGGTACAAAGGGCAGCGAGACCGCGAGGTTTAGCCAATCCCATAAAACCGTTCTCAGTTCGGATTGCAGGCTGCAACTCGCCTGCATGAAGCTGGAATCGCTAGTAATCGCGGATCAGCATGCCGCGGTGAATACGTTCCCGGGCCTTGTACACACCGCCCGTCACACCACGAGAGTTTGTAACACCCGAAGTCGGTGAGGTAACCTTTTGGAGCCAGCCGCCTAAGGTGGGACAGATGATTGGGGTGAAGTCGTAACAAGGTAGCCGTATCGGAAGGTGCGGCTGGATCACCTCCTTTCTAAGGAATATTTTATGAAACGTTTGACAGTCGAAGTTTTGTTCAGTTTTGATGGTTTGATTTCCATCAAAATGATATTACTTGTTTTACAACAAGTAATTCTTATTTTCTTTGCGCTTGCGGCAAAGCTGATTCGAAGATGTTGTCTTCACCTCAGCGCAAGGCAGCACGAAGAGAACTCACTGATGCGATTCACGATGTGAAGCAAATCAGTAGCCTTGTTCTTTGAAAACTAGATAAAGATAAATTGATAGTCAAGAAATTACCGAGTATCGCCATTTTAGGTTTTAAACCTTATGTAACAACCAATTCGGTTAAGTTATGAAGGGCGCACGGTGGATGCCTTGGCACTAGGAGCCGACGAAGGACGGGACTAACACCGATATGCTTCGGGGAGCTGTAAGTGAGCTTTGATCCGGAGATTTCCGAATGGGGGAACCCATTGTTCGTAATGGAACAATATCCATATTTGAATACATAGAGTATGGAAGGCAGACCCAGGGAACTGAAACATCTAAGTACCTGGAGGAAGAGAAAGCAAATGCGATTCCCTGAGTAGCGGCGAGCGAAACGGGATGTAGCCCAAACCAAGAGGCTTGCCTCTTGGGGTTGTAGGACACTCTATACGGAGTTACAAAGGAACGGAGTAGACGAAGAAGTCTGGAAAGGCTCGTCAAAGAAGGTAACAACCCTGTAGTTGAAACTTCGTTCCCTCTTGAGTGGATCCTGAGTACGGCGGGACACGTGAAATCCCGTCGGAAGCTGGGAGGACCATCTCCCAAGGCTAAATACTCCCTAGTGACCGATAGTGAACCAGTACCGTGAGGGAAAGGTGAAAAGCACCCCGGAAGGGGAGTGAAAGAGAACCTGAAACCGTGTGCCTACAAGTAGTCAGAGCCCGTTAACGGGTGATGGCGTGCCTTTTGTAGAATGAACCGGCGAGTTACGATCCCATGCAAGGTTAAGTCGATGAGACGGAGCCGCAGCGAAAGCGAGTCTGAACAGGGCGAATGAGTATGTGGTCGTAGACCCGAAACCAGGTGATCTACCCATGTCCAGGATGAAGTCCAGGTAACACTGGATGGAGGTCCGAACCCACGCACGTTGAAAAGTGCGGGGATGAGGTGTGGGTAGCGGAGAAATTCCAATCGAACTTGGAGATAGCTGGTTCTCTCCGAAATAGCTTTAGGGCTAGCCTCATGTGTAAGAGTCTTGGAGGTAGAGCACTGTTTGGACTAGGGGCCCTCATCGGGTTACCGAATTCAGACAAACTCCGAATGCCAAAGACTTATCCATGGGAGTCAGACTGCGAGTGATAAGATCCGTAGTCGAAAGGGAAACAGCCCAGACCACCAGCTAAGGTCCCAAAGTATACGTTAAGTGGAAAAGGATGTGGAGTTGCTTAGACAACCAGGATGTTGGCTTAGAAGCAGCCACCATTTAAAGAGTGCGTAATAGCTCACTGGTCGAGTGACTCTGCGCCGAAAATGTACCGGGGCTAAACGTATCACCGAAGCTGTGGATTGACACCTCTAGGTGTCAGTGGTAGGAGAGCGTTCTAAGGACAGTGAAGTCAGACCGTAAGGACTGGTGGAGTGCTTAGAAGTGAGAATGCCGGTATGAGTAGCGAAAGATGGGTGAGAATCCCATCCACCGAATGCCTAAGGTTTCCTGAGGAAGGCTCGTCCGCTCAGGGTTAGTCGGGACCTAAGTCGAGGCCGATAGGCGTAGACGATGGACAACAGGTTGATATTCCTGTACCACCTCTTTTCCGTTTGAGCAATGGGGGGACGCAGGAGGATAGGGTAAGCGCACTGCTGGATATGTGCGTCTAAGCAGTTAGGCTGATGATGAGGCAAATCCCATCATCGTGAAGGCTGAGCTGTGACAGCGAGCGAATTATAGTAGCGAAGTTCCTGATTCCACACTGCCAAGAAAAGCCTCTAGCGAGGAAAAAGGTGCCCGTACCGCAAACCGACACAGGTAGGCGAGGAGAGAATCCTAAGGTGAGCGAGAGAACTCTCGTTAAGGAACTCGGCAAAATGACCCCGTAACTTCGGGAGAAGGGGTGCTCTTTGAGGTGCATAGCCTCGAAGAGCCGCAGTGAATAGGCCCAGGCGACTGTTTAGCAAAAACACAGGTCTCTGCGAAGCCGTAAGGCGAAGTATAGGGGCTGACGCCTGCCCGGTGCTGGAAGGTTAAGAGGAGTGCTTAGCGCAAGCGAAGGTGCGAATCGAAGCCCCAGTAAACGGCGGCCGTAACTATAACGGTCCTAAGGTAGCGAAATTCCTTGTCGGGTAAGTTCCGACCCGCACGAAAGGCGTAACGATCTGGGCACTGTCTCAACGAGAGACTCGGTGAAATTATAGTACCTGTGAAGATGCAGGTTACCCGCGACAGGACGGAAAGACCCCGTGGAGCTTTACTGTAGCCTGATATTGAATTTTGGTACAGCTTGTACAGGATAGGTAGGAGCCTTGGAAGCCGGAGCGCCAGCTTCGGTGGAGGCGTTGGTGGGATACTACCCTGGCTGTATTGAAATTCTAACCCGCGCCCCTTATCGGGGTGGGAGACAGTGTCAGGTGGGCAGTTTGACTGGGGCGGTCGCCTCCTAAAGAGTAACGGAGGCGCCCAAAGGTTCCCTCAGAATGGTTGGAAATCATTCGCAGAGTGTAAAGGCACAAGGGAGCTTGACTGCGAGACCTACAAGTCGAGCAGGGACGAAAGTCGGGCTTAGTGATCCGGTGGTTCCGCATGGAAGGGCCATCGCTCAACGGATAAAAGCTACCCCGGGGATAACAGGCTTATCTCCCCCAAGAGTCCACATCGACGGGGAGGTTTGGCACCTCGATGTCGGCTCATCGCATCCTGGGGCTGTAGTCGGTCCCAAGGGTTGGGCTGTTCGCCCATTAAAGCGGTACGCGAGCTGGGTTCAGAACGTCGTGAGACAGTTCGTTCCCTATCCGTCGTGGGCGCAGGAAATTTGAGAGGAGCTGTCCTTAGTACGAGAGGACCGGGATGGACGCACCGCTGGTGTACCAGTTGTCTTGCCAAAGGCATCGCTGGGTAGCTATGTGCGGAAGGGATAAGTGCTGAAAGCATCTAAGCATGAAGCCCCCCTCGAGATGAGATTTCCCATCACTTTATGTGAGTAAGATCCCTGGAAGATGACCAGGTAGATAGGTCAGAGGTGGAAGCATGGTGACATGTGGAGCTGACTGATACTAATCGATCGAGGACTTAACCACAAAGAGTCATTTTTAAATGAACACATTGGTCGATATTCGGCTTTCTTGACATCAATCCTTTATCTAGTTTTGAAGGAACAACCCTTCAATTGAATATTCGTCTGGTGATTATGGCGAAGAGGTCACACCCGTTCCCATGCCGAACACGGAAGTTAAGCTCTTCAGCGCCGATGGTAGTTGGGGGCTCTCCCCCTGTGAGAGTAGGACGTCGCCAGGCGATTTATATTTCGGAGGATTAGCTCAGCTGGGAGAGCATCTGCCTTACAAGCAGAGGGTCGGCGGTTCGATCCCGTCATCCTCCACCATAGATTTTTGCGAAGCGACAGCGGAGCAAAAGATCTTTCCTTCCTTTACTAAGAGAGAAGGAAAAAACGTCCTTAAACAGGACAAGCAGACAAACAATTTAACACGCCGGTGTAGCTCAACTGGTAGAGCAACTGACTTGTAATCAGTAGGTTGGGGGTTCAAGTCCTCTTGCCGGCACCATTTTGGTTTTACCTCATAACTTTTATGAGCCATTAGCTCAGTTGGTAGAGCACGAAAGAAATAACCTCATCGATTTATCTTCTAGCGTACAGCTCGAGCAGCATCTTGTTAAGCTCCCTGAGAGCTGGACGTCGTAGATGCACAAAGATAAAAGTGGGATAATAATTATCAATCATAACTAGTACGAGCCATTAGCTCAGTTGGTAGAGCATCTGACTTTTAATCAGAGGGTCGAAGGTTCGAGTCCTTCATGGCTCACCATTTGATGTTTGCAAAAGGCAAATGTCTCATTACATGCGGGTGTGGCGGAATTGGCAGACGCACCAGACTTAGGATCTGGCGCCGCAAGGCGTGGGGGTTCAAGTCCCTTCACCCGCACCATATTTGCGGAAGTAGTTCAGTGGTAGAACACCACCTTGCCAAGGTGGGGGTCGCGGGTTCGAATCCCGTCTTCCGCTCCAAAGGTTTTTGCCGGGGTGGCGGAACTGGCAGACGCACAGGACTTAAAATCCTGCGGTAGGTGACTACCGTACCGGTTCGATTCCGGTCCTCGGCACCAGAGATTTTTGCGCTGGTAAAAGATCTTTCGTTTATTTGCGAAAGTAAAAACATTCTTAATTATATTTGCGCCCGTAGCTCAATTGGATAGAGCGTTTGACTACGGATCAAAAGGTTAGGGGTTCGACTCCTCTCGGGCGCGCCATCTATTTCGGGAAGTAGCTCAGCTTGGTAGAGCACTTGGTTTGGGACCAAGGGGTCGCAGGTTCGAATCCTGTCTTCCCGACCACTTTAGATGGGGCCTTAGCTCAGCTGGGAGAGCGCCTGCTTTGCACGCAGGAGGTCAGCGGTTCGATCCCGCTAGGCTCCACCAAAGATTTTTGCTTCAACAAAAATCTTACCTTGATAATTCACTTCGGTGAATAACTTAAAAAAAGTTGTTGACACTATCTTGTGTCGATGATATACTTGTAAAGTCGCTTCAAACGAGGCACTTAACAAATTGAACCTTGAAAACTGAACAAAACAAGACAATACGTCAACGTTAATTCTAGATTTACCGCAACGATTGAATCGTTGCAACAAGAGCTATTCAAACTTTTATCGGAGAGTTTGATCCTGGCTCAGGACG
>NZ_CAHJXM010000001.1:2017500-2298248 GCF_903645295.1 Bacillus sp. Marseille-Q1617 | reverse complement strand
CCCCTAATTTGTTATAGGGGTATTATTTGTAACGGCAGTTAAACTTATACTCCAAAAAGTAACTTAGCGAAAGAAAACAGGCAGGTCTTAAAAACTTAAAGTTTGTGAACAAATGTACTTAAACTAACGGGGGCTTTTCTTGAATAAGGAGGACCTTTTCCTAAGTCTATTAAAAAGCATAAATCCCCTACTTTTTGTCCTAAAGTGAAGTGACGGATCTTTGGTTCCCTCAAAACACTACACTACATTGAAGAAGGAATGGCGTATAAAAAGAAAACTCGCCAATACTGAGCGTTCTGAAAATAACCGCCTACCAGCTTCATCACGCTCCATTAGTGGTAGTAATCCTTTTTTTTCATAATAACGTAATGTTGGTTCTGGAATATTGAATTTGGCTGAAGTTACGGTTATTGAACAATATTTCATCTGGAGACCTCCAAATTTTATCTTTCGTTGTCGACAGGATATGATACGACTTAAACCAAAGTTTAAGTCAACAAAAAAGCAAAAAATATTTTAGTCTTACAAGTTAATGAATACAGACATATGGTCATAATATTTCTAAAAAGGAAAATCAAAAGAAAATAACATATCTTTGTTGAAATACTATTCGGTGTGAACCGTATCAGTTAAATCGATAAAAATGCCACTCTAAGTAACAAAGATCTTGAAAAGGTGTGCTTAAACTCCCTCAGTGGTGGGGACGGTTCCCACTCTACTTTTCTCATTTAATAAAAACTCATCACAACATATTCATCCCTGCAAACATGGTTACGCGGTAAAAGTAGGGTGAGAACCGTCCCCGTTTCACAGAAAAAAGGATTGATCAAAAGCCTTCCGGCAATTTATCAATCCTTTACATTATCTTATTTAAAAATCATACTCATCAATATTATCCTTCGTAAACACAACCCGCTCAGGCAATAGAATAATCCCGCTGTCCTCAGCTTCATAATCATACCCTTAAATACTGTTCGGCTCGATCTTTACCTTGCCGATTTCAGGTACTTCGAACTCGTCTCCGACTTTAAGGTCTTTTCCTTCTACTGTCATGAGGTAGGCAACATATGCAGCAAGTGCCCCTTGTTTCTTAACATCCCATAATCCGAATTGTTTGACGGTGTCGCGTTTGACGTAGTCGCGCATGACGTTTGGTGTGGAGAATCCGGTTACAACGACATTGCCTGCTTTATCCAGGTTTTCTGCTGCCTGGGCCATGGCAGGGAGGGCGGTGGCATCCGGGCAGATGACGGCATCAATATCAGGATATGTTTTCAGAATGCTTTCTCCGACAGTCAGTGATTTTTGAGCATCGTTTTCACCGTATTGGGTGGTGACAATTTCCCAGTTCGGGTATTTGTCTGCGATGATTTCTTTGGCTTTTGTGACCCATTGGTTCTGATCCGTAACGGTCGGGCTGGAGTAGAAGAACGCGACCTTGCCGGAATCGCCGATCTGATCGGACGTCATTTTAATCAGCAGCTCGGCTAGTTGGTCCGGCGTTCCCTGGTTGATATAGAAGGAACGATCTTCAGGTTTTACATCAGAGTCCCACGTGAGAATTTTGACTCCTTTATCTTTGGCGCGCTTGAGTGACTGGCTTAGTCCGTCCACTGATACAGAGGAAATCATTAAAGCGTCATAGCCCTGGTTGACAAAGTTATTGATGTATTTCACCTGGCCGGATACGGATGCTTCTGAAGGTCCGTCATATTTCAATTCCACTCCTAAAGTATCGGCCATTTCTTTTGCTCCCTGGCCGCCTGATGTGAAGAAGCCGACACCTGTCAGTTTAGGGATGAAGGCAAGCTTCGCATCTTTTTTGCCGCCACCTTCTTTCGCATCTTTTTCCCCGGAGTTTCCGCAGGCCATCAGGGATCCGACAATCAGTAACATACATAGAAAGGTAAGCACGGGGACGGTTCTCTTGCTTCGGAAGCGCAAGAACCGTCCCCGTGCTTCCCTGCTATTTACGATTGCCGTCACGTGGTTCTGTCCCGTGTTGATCGAGAAAATTCGTGAGACCCAACAGCTTAGGATGGATGTCCAGGACTCGGAGAAATTCAGGGTGATCAGTGAACTCACCGGTGTTTTTGCCCATGAAATCCGCAATCCTATGCAGGTGAGCAGGGGGTTTCTTCAACTCCTTGATGAACCCGATCTCCCTTATCGCCAAAAAGAATACATCAAGTTGTCGATTGAAGAATTAGACCGGGCAAATGAAATTATCGACGACTTTCTCGCTTTAGGCAAACCTTCAAACAGTACTTATGGAACCGTCAATGTTAGTGAACAGTTAAAACGTACAGCCTAACTGATTCAAACCTTCAATGTGAATCAGCAGGTTGAATTTCAAACCGACATTCAGGATGACTGCTGGATGAGAGCAGATCCCCAAAAGCTGAACCAATCCCTGCTCAATTTCTTGAAAAATGCTGTGGAGTCCATGCCGAATGGTGGAACCGTGTCGCTGTCATGTCATAAAACCGTCGATGGACACATCAGGCTCACCGTCAAGGACCAGGGAATCGGCATGAATCCGAAACAAGTCCAGCGCCTGGGCTCCCCTTATTATTCCCTAAAGGAAAAAGGGACGGGCCTCGGGATGATGGTCAGCTACCAAATCATCCATTCCTTTAAGGGAAAGATCAGAGTGGAAAGCGAAGAAGGGGTGGGCACTGAATTTGACATCGAGTTTCCAGGTGCTGAACCATAAAAAACGGTGGTGGCCTTACATTGGTCAACACCGTTTTTATTGAGTGATGTGTGGACGGTTCCCGTTCTGCTTTTCTTCATTTACAAGGGGAAAATAAACCCCGTAATTAATATGTTCCGAGGTTATGAGAATGAGGCAGTTTATTTAAAGAAATTAGAAAGAAGACCTTTCACAAAGAAAAAAGAAAAGGGGTAATATTAAGTTAATTTATTCATATAGAAGCAAATTGTTTATGAGGTGGGGACTTTTTTAAAGTAGAAGTAATGAATTAATATGTCCGCATTTGAGAGGATAATATTTTATACTTTAATATTACTTCAAATTCTAACTTTCAATATTTATTAATCACAAGGAGGCTGGGAACATGAAAGCAATTCAAGTTACACAATTTGGTGGACCTGAGAAATTAGTTTTTACAGATGTTGAGGATGTAGTAGCAGGAAAGAGAGAGGTATGTGTTCGTTTATTTGCGGCGGGAATCAATCCGAGCGATACTTACACATTATCTGGTACATATTCGTTTTGTACACCTCAATTGCCCTATACCCCAGGCTTAGACGGTGCAGGAATTGTGGAGTCGATCGGAGAAGAAGTCACAAATGTTCGAATTGGTGATCGTGTATTTATTGCGTCTTTAATGAGAAGTAATAGTACAGGTACATTTGCACAAAAAATAGTATGTGATGCAACTTTGGTTCATCCGTTACCAGATCATGTATCTTTTGAACAAGGTGCAGCACTGGGGGTACCTGCATTAACTGCATACCGTGTCCTATTTCAACGTGCCTGTCTTAAACCTGGTCAAACCGTGTTTATTCATGGTGCCAGTGGCGGGGTTGGATTACAAGTTGTGCAAATGGCTAAATCTCATGGAGCTAAAGTAATTGGGACAGCGAGTAAACCAGAAGGTAAAAAAATGGTTCAGCAAGCTGGTGCAGATTTTGTCATTGATCATGTGACAGAAGAAACCATTGATGATGTGCTAGCATTAATGGATGAAAAAGGACCGGATGTAATTATCGAGTTTTTAGCAAATAAGAATTTAGAAACAGATTTAAAGCTAATTGCACCATTTGGTAAAATTGTAATCGTTGGAAATCGCGGTTCAATAGAAATAAATCCGCGTTTTGCAATGGAAAAGGAATGTGATATTTTAGCAACAGCTCTTTGGAACGCACCAAAAGAAGAATATGAACAAAGCATTCAGGGGGTAATTGCCATGCTGACAAGTGGTACACTTCGTCCGATTATTGGTGAAACACTGCCGCTCCAGAAAGTATCACAGGGCTTTGAACAGCTAGAAAAAGGTATGGGAAATGGTAAACTTGTTTTGAAAATTAATTAATTAGTCTACAGAATTTTTTAAAGCACTGATTCAATAGCTTCAGGGAAGCTATTATTCTGAAACATCTTGAAAAACGCACTTAAAGTATGGGTGAATTAAGGGGAATTCTGATTCATGTGCTCCACCGTAAAATATAATGCGTTAAGGGCCTGGGCTGATGGCTGCATAACCAGCTTGCGAAAGTAAATCAGGACAAAGAGTACATTGAAGGATATATTTTTTCGCCCAGCTTACGGTGTTGTGATTGAGAAAGTAAAAGTAATATATATAGTTG
Organism: Bacillus sp. Marseille-Q1617; assembly: GCF_903645295.1. Classification (NCBI taxonomy): domain Bacteria; kingdom Bacillati; phylum Bacillota; class Bacilli; order Caryophanales; family Bacillaceae; genus Bacillus; species Bacillus sp. Marseille-Q1617. Next base: position 2,293,913 of record NZ_CAHJXM010000001.1, on the reverse strand, counting down.
AACAGAAGTATAATATAAAGCCTCTATTTGCACTAAGTATGCAATAGAGGCTTTTTTAATGTTAAGAAAATATAATATTCCTGGGTTGTGGATAAAAGGGATGGTTTCTGCATCCAGCTCCTGCGCCTGGCCCCTCGGCTCATATGGTTTAGTATTCTGATTTTTAGGACTTTGGGCGAAAAAATCATCCGGTGGTAAAAAACTAGGTTGAATTTTTTAACAAAGTATAATAAACTTACCTACAACAATACAAAGTAAGTATATCGGAATTAAGGGTCTTATAATCATACATATTTAATGCATAAAGATTTTATAAGATAGGGTGGGGTGTTAATGCATGGCAGATGATAAGCTCGTTCAAATAGATAATGTTAGTAAATCCTTTAATGGCAGTAGTGAACAAGTATTGAATAATGTTTCTTTACATGTGAATAGGAATGAATTTGTCTCCATCTTAGGTGAGAGTGGCTGTGGGAAAAGTACTTTGCTCAATATTATCGGTGGATTTGAGAAGGCTACTGCCGGCAAGGTCCATATAGATGGAAATGAAGTGAAAAAGCCAAGCAAAAATTGTATGATGCTGTTTCAAAATTATGGTTTACTGCCATGGAGAACAGTGTTTAAAAACGTTGAACTAGGTTTAGAGGGGCAAAAACTTTCTTCTGCTGAACGTAAAGACCGTGTTTTGAACTATTTAAAGTTAGTAGGTTTAGAGAACAAGGGGCAGCAATTCCCTCATGAGATGTCGGGCGGGATGCAGCAACGTGTGGCAATTGCCCGCGCTTTGATAACTGAGCCGGAAATTATTTTGATGGATGAACCACTTGCTGCATTGGATGCTTTTAACCGCTATTATTTACAGGATGAATTACTAAAGATTCAAGAAAGCAGCAACGCTACTTTTGTCCTTGTTACACATGATATTGACGAGGCTATTTATTTGTCAGACCGCATATTTATAATGAGTAAAAATCCTGGTGAAGTTCATCGTGAAATTAAGATTGAGATGTCAAAGCCTCGTGATCGAAGTCATGGTAATTTCCAATATTATCGTAAGCGGATTTTTGAAGAGTTTCAGTTTAGTGGAGGAAGTAATACTATTAGTTATCATATTTAACCGACAAAGGATGGGGAGGTATTCATGATGAAAAGTAAAGGAAAATGGAGCAAATTACTTGCGTTTGGATTAATTTTGGCACTGCTGTTGACAGGCTGTGGCGGGCAGGACAGTTCTAGTGGTGAAGAAGGAAAAACAAAGATTAGAATAGGCTATTTGCCTATCACTCACGCAGTTCCATTATATGTTGAAGAGGCACTTGCTGAAGAAGGCTTCGAAAACTTTGAATTAGAACTCGTAAAGTTTGGATCTTGGCCGGATCTGATGGACGCATTAAATACGGGTAGTATTGATGGGGCATCTGCCTTAGTAACCGTTGCGATGCGGGCAAAGGAACAAGGAATTGACTTGAAAGCAGTTGCTCTTGGGCATCGTGATGGTAACGCGCTTGTAGTAGCAAATGATATAGAAAGTGTATCAGACCTTAAGGGGAAGACATTTGCAATACCACATAAGTTTTCGACACACAATATATTACTCTACCAAGCTTTGAAACAAGCAGGTTTTTCTTATGATTATGTAAATGCCGTTGAGATGCCACCCGCTGAAATGCCAGCTGCACTTTCAGAAGGAAGGATTGCCGGATATGTTGTAGCAGAGCCGTTCGGAGCTCAATCCGTGGTGAATGGAAATGGAAAAGTTCTTTATCAAGAGGATGACCTTTGGCAAAATGCAATCGACTGTGCCCTTGTTATGCGAGGTGAGTTTCTTGAAGATGAACCGGAAGCAGCACAAGAGTTCATAGACTCCTATGTAGCGGCAGGGATGGAAGCAGAAGAAGGTCATGAGGAAACGAATACGATTATTAAGGATTATTTAGATGTAGATGATAAGGTGCTTGAACAGTCACTTGAGTGGATTTCGTATGATGACTTAAAAATTAATGAAGATTCCTATACAGAGTTGAGAAATTACATCAAGGAAATGGGTCTTTCTGAAAATCCACCAACGTATGAAGATTTCGTGGATAATTCTTTTATTAATAAAGCGATGTGATGACATGAATAACGCGGTAAAGAAGTTATTAAATATCTTAATAGGTTTTGCCATCCTTATCGCTCTTTGGCAGATGGTGATTGTAGTAACCGATGTTAATGAAAATTTATTTCCGACACCACTTATGGTTTTAAATGGAATTATTTCATTGATCGCAGATGGAACATTGTTCGTACACCTGCAGGTCAGCCTCTTTCGTTTTGCAACAGGCTATTTGTTAGCAGTCGTTACGGCAATTGTTTTAGGGTTATTGCTTGGACGCATGGAAAGAGTATGGAATATCATCGATCCAATCGTACAAGTATTACGTCCGGTTGCGCCAATCGCGTGGTCTCCATTTATTGTGTTATGGTTTGGTATCGGAAACGCCCCGGCCATCGTAATTATTTTCATTGCAGCATTTTATCCCGTGTTGCTTTCAACAGTTTCAGCTGTGAAAAAAGTGGATAAAACCTATTTGAAAGTTGCAGAGAATTTGGAGATAAAGCAACCCCAATTGATGACAAAAATCATTTTCCCGGCAACATTTCCATACATCGCCAACGGACTGCACATTGCTCTGGGCACGGCTTGGATCTTTTTGGTTTCCGGTGAAATGGTTGGTGCACAATCAGGCCTGGGTTACTTGATTGTTGATGCGAGGAATTTACTTCGATTAGATCTGGTTCTAGCCGGTATCATTTTTATTGGTTTATGCGGATTATTATTAGATAAAGCAATTACCGCTTTTGAAAAATGGATTCAGAAACAGTGGGGTGGAGTAACGCCGTCGAAGTAGGAATCTGGGCGTTGTCTCCATCTAATGAAACTGCCTTGAAAAGAAAATAGTCCCTAACACATTAAGTGTCAGGAACTTACTTTTTCTTCGTTCACTTCAACCACCGAAAGATTGTCAACGTTGGTCTCGCAATGTGGGCAGTAATAGGCGATTGTCACTTCATGCTGACACTCGGAGTGAATGATCTTTTTATAGCATTTTTGTAAATGGTCACGTCCCCATAACAGTATGGCGTTAAAGATGGGTTCTAAATCCTTTCCGCTATCCGTTAGTTGGTATTGATAGCGTGGCGGGTGTTCAGAGTACAACACTGAGGTGACAAGGCCGCATTTCTCTAAGTATTTTATACGATCAGACAAGATATTTGATGAGATTCCTTCCAAGGATTTTTTGATATCAGTGAATTGCACATTTCCTTTTAGGATTTCATGTGCAATTAATAGTGTCCACCGGTCTCCAATTATGTTTAATGTTTGTGCAATATTACAAGGTAAATTGTAGGTTGTTTTCAATTAAGGGTCCTCCTTTTGCGCGTAGCATTATTTTAACATAAATATATCATAAATATAAAAATGTTAGTTGGTTGTTTTTTGCAACTGAGTATAATAAAATAATCTATAGAGTAAATCTAATTTTTAAAGGAGTGGAGCAAATGGCTTTATTTTTAGTTGAGTCAACAGTAAACGGGGTTTCAAATAAATCTGCTTTTGAAAGCAAAGTCGAGGAAATCAATTCAGCAGTTGAAAAAAAGGAAGTTAACCTTGTAGAGGTGCAAGTTTCGAAGGATCTTTCAAGAACATTTTTCATTTTTGAAGGAGAAAGTCAAGAGGCGGTATCTGATTCTCTTTCAGACTTAGATCTGACTGTGGAATTAGTGAAAGAAGTAAGGTTAGTGGGTAAAGAGCTGGATGACGTAAAGAAACAAGCTGATAAGGTTAATTATCTGGTTCAATGGAACTTGCCGGAGAACTTGACGATGGATGCCTATCTAGATCGTAAGAAGAAAAATTCTGTTCACTATGCAGAGGTTCCTGAGGTATCCTTCTCAAGGACATATGTATGTGAAGATATGTCTAAGTGCTTATGCTTCTATGATGCTCCTGATGAAGATGCAGTAAAAAGAGCGCGTGAAGCAGTTAATACGCCTTTAGACTCCATTACTGAAATTGACAATGCCTAAGTGATAAGAGTGCAAGTGAGGCTTGAGGCACATGTGCCTCAAGCCCCGATTGTACGCATACTGGGTGCCTGACTCCTTGTTTTGTTTCTTATTCCACATGTTTTTCTCCTCATCATTATATTTCCTTACATAATGAGGCCAGAGTCCCCGGCCCGCCGTTAGAAAGCAATAATTTAAGAGAGGTAGAGTACTATGATATCAAAAGAATTTAGTCAAAATGATAAGTTGGAAGCCATCATACAAGAACAATTAAAGCCGTTTGTCAGACAAATAGATTGTGAAGCTTATTATGCGAAAGAATACTTGCTTGAATTAGGAAAAGCTGGATTTTATCAATCCCGGGACTTACCTGTCAATCACGTATTACAACGGGAAATCGCACTTGTTGAAGAAACGGCTAAGGTGTGTATGACAACGGCATTTAATTTGTGGTGCCAGTTAACATCGATGACTTACTTACGTCATAGTACGAATGCCTACTTGAAGGAAGAAATTTTACCGAAGCTCGAAAAAGGTGATCTTCTCGGTGGGACAGGGTTATCAAACCCAATGAAATTTTACGGTGGAATGGAGAAGCTGCACCTGAATGCAACGCGAACTGAAGGTGGTTATTCTGTGTCTGGAACACTGCCATCTGTTTCGAATCTGGGTGATACACATTGGTTTGGAATTGTGGCTGAAGTGGACGATGATCAACGAATCATGGCTTGTATCCCATGTGATGTGGATGGTTTAAACCTGAAGGAAAAAATTGATTATTTAGGTCTGAACGGAAGTGCAACGTTTGCCTGTCAATTCAAAGGTGTCTTTATCCCGGATAACTGGTTAATAGCTGAAGATGCCGATTCCTTTATCAAACAAGTGCGTCCGGCATTTATATTCTATCAAATTCCATTAGGCTTGGGTGTTACAGAAGCTGCAATTCATTCGATAAATAAAGTAAAATCCAAACAAGGCGGCTCGAATCAATACCTGCCAGTGCAAGCAGAAGAACTAGAGCAGGAGTTGGAAGGATTACGCGAGAAGACCTATAAGCTCGCAAGCATGACGACGGATTTTTCAATTGTGTGGGAAGAGCTCATTCGTATCCGTTTAGAGGTTGTCTATCTGACCTCTAAAGCAGTACATGCCAATATGATTCATAGCGGAAGTGCTGCCTACATTCAAAAAAGTGATCCATCAAGAAGGTTAAGAGAATCGTATTTTCTAGTTAATCTCACCCCGACCGTTAGACATTTGGAGATGCTTTTGGCTGGTGAGAAGCAGCATTTAGAGGGAAATTAGGGAGTGGCTTTTTAGAAGGTCTTTACAAAGAGATGAAGAGTTGAATCCGGCCCCTCTAATGAATTAGTTAATAATAATCAATCTATATTTAGTTAAAGATGAATAGTGGAAAATTGACAAGCAGAAGCTTAATAAGTAAGGGGTTCTGTTTTGAAGTACAAAATATGAATTATCATTGCTTTTAGTATAGTAATTCGCACCAAAATAAGAATCAATTTGGCAAGAAAATCAGAATAGAAAAATGCTTGGAGACAGATGCTCCAAGCATTTTTTATCCTAAGATAAGCACTGGTTAGTGATTTTTAAATATACAATAATTCTATAAAATAAACTACCAAAATAAGGGGAGAAATTCCTCTTATTGAGGAATTAGCACGAAGTATTGAGTAAATAGAGGGAAACATTCCCCCTATTTACTCTAAAAGCATGAAAATATACCTTTTTACTTGCCTTAACGGGAAAAACTCCCCTTATATCCCCCGAACCTAGCCCGATTCTGCAGGATAACGGGAAAAACTCCCCTTATTTAAACAATCAGAGGTTACTCACAATTAAGGATGAAAAAAATGTCTGCTTCATTGATCTGCCTCTCAAACATCAACACGCATCCCCTGCTAGTTAAAAATCATTTGTAGCACAACAATTGGTATAACAATTAACATGCGACTTTTCATGCTGACAAAAATTATGACCCCATGATAAAAAAGGTTCGAAATTCAGGGCGGATTTACAGTTTATGTTATTAACCCCTATATATATCAACTAAAAGAAGCAGTCTAATTCAGTTACGAAAAGGACTGCTAATTGGTGTGTTAATTTAGTTTTTGTATTCGAAATCCAAACCCGTTACTTAATAAGAAAGGGGTTCCGTTCAGGGAGAGAAAATAGCAAATAGCATTATAAATAGCAGGCTAATTCGCATATGAATTAGCCCTGCTCTATTTATTGTTATAACAAGTTTTTACTTTGAATTTAGGTTAGTTAGCACTTCGAATAGCACCTTAATTAACAAGCGTACAATAATTATTGTACAACAAAAAAATGAGGTGCTATTTAGGGTGTTAAAAGACTTGTCAATTCGACTCCTATTCTTGCGGATATGAGCCTTTATTGAGGGATTTTGTGATACAATTGTAAATAATGGATATTCCATTTGAAACCCTTGTTTTAAGGGATACTTAGATGAACGCGGAGCCGGTCTTATGCTTCGACTCTTTCATACGATTGTTTTCAATCCACTTTTCCTCCTTTTCAGACCACATTTTGAAAATACAGGCCACTTTCCAAATTTACGTGCAAAATTTTCATTTTTCAATCCACTTTCCTCCATTTTTAAGCAACTTGTCGAATAATCTTTAAATGATTATTTCGAGTTTCCGTCAAGAAAGACGATCAGTTTTAAAGCCGAAATACGTGGGGACGGGTACCGCGGTTTTATTATCTGAAAAAAGAACGGAGAACCTGTCCCCGTGGTTTCCTAAAAAATCACCATTTCTGATTATTTTAAATTTTCTATTTTCTATCTGGCTAATCATGCTACTATAAAAGATAGAAAGCTAAAAAAGGGGATGGTCTTATGAGGAGTACCAAACTGTTTATTAATGACCACTTGCTTGACCTCATTTTTGAGAGTGCCTATTACGGGATTGTCATTGTGGATTGCGAGGGGATTATCCAATACATAAGTAATAACTATTGTGAGTTTTTAGAGGCAGACCGGGAAGCGGTGATTGGGAAGCATGTCACAGATGTGATTGAAAATACCAGGATGCATCTGGTGCCCCGGACAGGGCAAAAGGATATTGCGGATGTGCAGATGCTTAGGGGAGAGTTCGTGATTGCCAATCGCATTCCCATCATCGAAGACAATGAAATCCTGGGGGCGATCGGGACCATCCTTTTCAAGGATCTTGATGATTGGAAGAAAATGAACAGTCATATAAAAGATGTCCTTTCTGAGCTCAATTATTATCGTAATGAATGGGAAACCGAGAATGGACTTAAGTATTCCCTTCATGATCTTATCGGTAAGACTCCGGAGGTCATCGAATTAAAAGAACGGGTGAAACGAGTGGCCAGCGGGGATATTTCCGTACTGCTCAGGGGGGAGAGCGGGACCGGAAAGGAGATCCTGGCCCAGAGTATACATAAACTTAGTGAGCGCAGCGACAAGCCCTTTGTAAAAGTGAATTGCGGTTCTATTCCGGAACATTTGCTGGAATCGGAGCTTTTTGGGTATGAGGAAGGTGCCTTTACGGGTGCGAAAAAAGGAGGGAAAATCGGAAAGTTTGAGTTTGCTGCGGGCGGGACGATCTTTCTGGATGAGATAGGGGATATGCCTCAGCACATGCAGGTAAAACTGCTGCGTGTCCTGCAAGAAAAGGAATTCGAGCCGGTGGGGGCACTGCAGCCAAAAAAGATCAATATCCGTGTGATTGCTGCAACGAATCGTCCCCTGGAAAAAATGATCGAAGACAAGCTGTTCCGTGAGGATTTATTTTACCGGGTCAATGCTGTTCAGCTTTTCATTCCTCCGCTAAGAGCGAGGACGGAGGATATCCATTTGCTAGTAGATCATTTCCTTAAAAAAGTAACGGCAAGGATCGGGAAGCGTGTCACATCTGTCTGTCCAGAAGCCCTTTCTATCATCGAACAATATAACTGGCCGGGGAATATAAGGGAGTTGGAAAATGTCATCGATGCAGGTGTTCATCTTTCAGATGGCGAGGAAATGAGGATCGAGGCTTTGCCGGATTACTTGAAAAACAGCAAGACCACCAAAATGGAAAAGCGAAGTCTGAAGAGTATTATAGAAGAAACAGAAAAGAAAGCAATCGAAAGGGCTCTAAAACAGTTCGGCTACGATAAAAATAAGGCTGCGGAGTCGCTTGGAATAGGGAATTCTACGATATATGACAAAATTAAAAAATACGCTATTACTGATTGTATTGAATAAATCCTGGAGTTCGGAATCTTTTCCGAGCTTCCGGATTTTTCTTCTTTTTTCCCACATACAAGGTATTTAAAGGATTTCCTTGCGTTGATAAATAACTAGAAAATTCAGAAAAGTAAAAAGATATTCTAGAGAACCGGAAAAAAACATCAATTTTATATGGTCGCAAATTCAGGGAAATCAAGTGAATAGGGGATTTTCTTTTTTGGCACGAATCTTGCAATAAGTATTTGTAAAGGGGAGGGAAGTTTTTAAAAATTCACATTGTTACTCAAAAATTGTATGCGCTTACATACTTAAGGAGGGATTCTATTGGATGTCGGATATTTTACAAGAAGAATGGCGAACGATTTGAACCCTCAGAACCCATCCAAAATCGCCATTAGAGAAGAGTCGGGAAATTCGTGGACCTACAGTAATCTTCATCGGATATCGAATGGTTATGCAAATAAGCTTCGCGAAATGGGTGTGAGAAAAGGGGATCGTGTTGGGATTCTGCTCTATAACTGCTTGGAATATTTCGGTCTTTATTTCGCTGCTGCCAAGATCGGGGCGATTGCTGTCCGGCTTAATTTTCGGCTCTCAAGCAAGGAGTTCGAATACCTGCTAAACGACTCGGATACAAAAATACTTTGTTTCCATTCTGATTTGGCGAGTGAGCTGGAGCCAGTTCGCAGTCAAGTCTCTGTGCAGCGGTATATTTGCCTTCAAAACGAAGACGGGAACATTCCAAATTGGGCTGAGAGCTGGCGAGTTTTAGAAAATGGGCCGACAGACGAACTGAGGTCTGAAACCATCAAACTGAACGAACCGGTCATGCTGATGTATACGTCGGGAACGACCGGCAGGCCCAAGGGTGCGATCTGGACTCACGAAACGACCTTTTGGTTTTCATCAATGCAGGCATTAAAGTGGAATTTTACCGGAAATGAGGTCGGCATGACGACCGGACCCCTGTACCATGTGGGGGCCATGGAAGATATCGCCCTTCCCATCCTGATGATGGGAGGAACAGTGATCATCACAAGAAGCCAGGGATTTGAGATTGGCAGGATCCTGGGCGTGATGGAAAGGGAGCGTGTGAGCGATTGTTTTTTATTCCCCTTCATGATTTATGAAATGCTGAATGATCCGGATATAGGCAAGTATCAGCTGAAAGAATTGAAGACGATTTATACAGGGGGAGATCCCCTCATGCCTTGGGCGCTTGAAAAATTAAAGAAAAAATTCCCGCATATAGGGGTCGTTCAGGTGTATGGACTGACGGAAGGAACGCCGATTGCCGCCTCATTGAACCCCGAGGATGTATTTACAAAAGGTCATACAGTTGGAAAGCCTCTGCCTCTTACGGAAATTCATATTATTGATGAAAATGGGGACCAGATCCCTACAGGTGAGGTTGGGGAGATTGCCATTAAGAGTCCTGCTGTTTCAGCCGGCTATTGGAGAAAGCCTGATGCCACTCGGGAAACGTTCGTAAATGGTTTTTGCCGGACAGGGGATTTGGGCCAACTTGATCAGGATGGTTACCTGACCATTGCAGGCAGGAAAAAAGATATGATCCGGAGCGGCGGCGAGAATATATATGCAGCTGAAATCGAGGATGTACTCTACCGGATTGACGGCATAAGGGAGGTCTCCATCATAGGTGTTCCCGATCCTCACTATATCGAAGCTGTTTGCGCCGTTGTCGTGAAAAAGGAGGGAGCACATCTTACAGAGCAAGAAATTATTGATTACTGTAAAAGTCAGCTTGCCAGCTACAAGAAGCCAAGAAAAGTCATATTCGTAAAAGAATTGCCGCGCACGCCATCCGGGAAGGTGCAGAAATTCATTTTGCGAAATCAATACAGCCATACATGAGGAGGGTACAGATGAAAAAAATCCAAGTTGTTTCATGGTCAAAACAGCAATGTATTGCCACGGTTATCATTGATAATCCGCCTGTGAATGTGCTGAGCGCCGATGTGATCGAACAATTATCAGCTGCCGCGGATGAAATTGGAAGCGATTCCAGTGTGAAGGTGGTCATACTGACTAGTGCCGGCGAAAAGGCATTTGTGGCGGGAGGAGATATTAAAGGGTTTCCTGACTGGACTGGCAAAGGGGTGGAGCTGGCCAAGCAAAAATCGCTTTGGCTGCAGGAACCGCTCAATAAGATTGAACGGCTGCCCCAGCCAACGATTGCTGCGATTAATGGCTTTGCATTAGGCGGCGGATGCGAACTTGCTTTAAGCTGTGACATTCGGATTGCGGAAGAACAGGTCAAGATCGGCCTTCCTGAAATAAAGCTGGGGTTGTTTCCAGGGGCGGGAGGAACGCAAAGACTGCCGAGACTTGTAGGAAAAGCAAGGGCAAAGGAAATGATCTTCACAGGAGAGCCATTGACCGCTGAAGAAGCGAACCGGATTGGATTGGTCAATCACGTGGTTCCTAAGGGCCAATCCTTGAATAAAGCGGTTGAGCTAGCAGAAAAAATCAGCCGTTATTCTTCTCCATCCTTGTCTTTTGCCAAACGATCCATTGATAACGGATTTGAGCAGCATGTGGATGAAGGGCTTGTCACAGAAGCTGAATATTTCGGCCAGGTTTTTCAAACGAAGGACGTGAAGGAGGGGGTGGAGGCTTTTATCCAAAAACGGGAGCCGAACTTTGTTGACCGGTAATCGATTAAATTATTTTAAAAGGGGAGATTGACTTGTTTGGATTATCGCCATTAATGACATTCATGTTATTTGTATTTTGGCCAGGCGCCATTGTAGCAGCAGGAATTTGGGGTGCATTGGCGTTCAAAAATAATGAAGAGGAGGATGTTTCATGATATTAGCCATTGGGATCATTTATTTGCTTGGTATATTGGTTATCGGATTACTTTCAATGAGGCATCAAAAAGATATGGATACGTTTTATACGGGAGGAAGGAGGTTCGGCCCCTGGCTTGTGGCTCTTGCCGTCTCTTCCACAACCATGTCGGGGTACGGATTTATCGGGCTGACGGGACTCGTTTATGAACATGGTTATGCCATATTTATGATCGGAATCTTTGCCACGGCAGGAATATTTGTCAGCTTTCTAGTCTTGGCAAAGCCAATGAGACGGATTACACAAAAATTTGGTGCATTGACGATTCCAGATTTGTTGGAAGTCCGCTATAACAGTAAGGCCATTCGCGCGATCACCGCCCTGGCGATATTAGGCGGCGCGATCGGATACCAGATGGCTCAATACAAAGCGCTGGGGAACATGCTGCAAACTGTTCTTGGGGTGGACTATAAGATCGCATTGTTTATCGGGGTGGCGATCTTGACCGTATACGTTGTCGGCGGTGGTATGATCAGCGCTGTCTGGACAGATTTCATTCAAATGATCGTCATGGTGGCCGGTGCTCTGATCGTCTTCATCGGCGGGATGAAAATGGTGGGCGGTATGTCCCAGCTTAACTCGGAACTTGCGGGGATAAACCCTAATATGGTGCAGGCATTCCATACAACAGGCCCGATCGGCATTTTCGCTTTTATCTCTTATTTCTTCATTTATGTAATCGGCCATCAAGGACAGCCGCATGTTGTTTCAAAGTTTTACATGATCAAAAAACTTTCCATGCTGAAATGGGCGTGCATCATTGCTGCAGGTACATATGGACTCACTGCCCTCTTATGGTTTGTCGGTCTATACACAAAAGTCATGGTCAATCGCGGGGAAATGGCAGCTCCTTCCTCTCCGGATATGGTGGCACCCATGTTTATCGAAACCTTCTTCCCGCCAGTGATTGCCGGATTAATCTTTGCCGCTGTCATGGCTGCGATCATGTCAACAAGTGAAGCGTTCTTGCTGGTTGCAAGTTCTTCTATTGTCAGGGATATCTATCAGCAGATTATTAAAAAAGGAGAAAAGCTTCCGGAAAAGAAAGAATTAGCCCTGTCGAGATGGTTTACACTCGTCATTATCGTTTTGACATTCCTGCTTTCCTTAAATCCGCCGGATCTCGTAGGATGGCTCGGCAACGCTTCATGGGGAATTTTTGCCGCTTCATTGGTGCCGGTATTAAGCATCGGAATCCTTTGGAAACGCGCCACTCGAGTAGCGGCCATCTGGTCATCAGCCCTTGGCTTCATTTTCAGTATCGGCCTATACATTTTAAAAGTGAAGGGGATCTATGTTCCAGCACTTGATACAGGAGCCATCGCGATGATTATTTCAACCGTGTCGCTGGTCGGAATCTCCCTCATCACAAAACAAGAAGCAAGTCCGATATTCGAAAAAACCTCGAAAGAAAAAACAGCCGGGGAAGACCCGGCGGCAGCTAACTTTTCATAATTGTTTGTGAAACTGGAATGAAGAATCAAGATCAAAAACCGTGGGGACAGGTACCGCGGTTTTTTTATCTGAAAAAGACCGGAGTACCTGTCCCCATGGTTTCCTTTGAGGTGTCTCATGGGAAAAGGTCAATCTAAACATTTCCTTCGTATCCAAACGTATACTCCCTACACAGTTTGTACATGCTAAGAGAAAAACAAGGGAGGGATTTCAATTGGAGTGGATTTTTGGTCTATATCTATTTAATGCACTCTTTATGTTATTCATAGCAATTTGGGAAGTACGTAGGCCTGCGAAGGCATTGAATTGGATAATAATCGTCCTTCTTTTGCCTGTCATTGGTTTCTTGCTATATCTTAGCATATCAAATCCTAAGTTAATTAACCGGAAAAGATTGACATCTTCTAATAATGAATCTAACAAATTACCTGAGACATTCAGTGATTCAGCATCGGTAATTGCCGATTCTTTACGGCATTTCACTGTGAATGGGCTTCGAATGGGCCGAGTCCAAGTGTTTAACAATGGAATAGCGAAATATGAACAACTCTTTGAATCCCTACAAGATGCTCAAAAAACAATTGATCTGGAATATTTCATTTTTCGGAATGACCAAATTGGCAATCGCATCACTGAACTGCTAATCGAAAAAGCATTAACTGGAGTGCAGGTTCGTTTTATGAGAGATGGCTTGGGGAGTTATAAGTTCCCGCGTGAGAAAATCCGGCAGATGGTTGAAGCAGGTATAGAATGCAGGACAATATTTCCGTTGCGATTTCCCTGGTTTTTGTCCAATTGGAATTATCGGGATCATTGTAAGATGGCCATAATCGACGGAAAGATAGCTTTTAATGGTGGCATTAACATAGGATATGAATATACAGGATTAAAGCCTGACGTTGGCTTCTGGCGGGATACTCATTTGCAAGTCATAGGAGAAGCATCAGCCGATTTGCAGCCTGTCTTTGATGTTCATTGGGAAATCGCTGTGCCGGAACGGATAAAATCAAAAACAAATTTGAAAACAAAATCAGAGGTAACGAAAATCAATTCAATCGCCAGAGCAGATTATTCCAAATGGTCAGCCGAATTGGGATCAGAGTTGAGCACCCTTGATGATAAAGAAATGGACATGTTCGCAAAAACTAGGCCATTGCAAAAAGCGCATATCCATACGTTGGAAGGAAACCCTGGAATTCCTACCCCAGTTATTCGGCAAGCTTACTTTATATGTATAACACAGGCGAAAAAGACTATTGATTTAACCACACCCTATTTTGTACCAGAAACGGATATTATCATGGCATTAAAGACAGCAGTAGCTCGTGGTGTCCGTGTAAGATTGCTGGTTCCTCGCCATAATAATCAAAAAATCGTGGGCCTTGCAAGCCGTACCTATTACGGAGAACTTATAGAAGCTGGAGTCGAAATCTACCAGTACGACAAAGGAATGATACATGCGAAGGTGTTGATCATCGATGAGGAAATTGCAGAAGTAGGCTCAGCAAACTATGATATGAGAAGTTTTCGCCTGCATTATGAGGTGTGTCAATTCATGTACAGTGCTGATGTGGCAAGGGAACTCACAGAGCAGTTCGAGAGGGATCTTACTGATTCTGTACCATTAAGAATTGAAGACTTGCTGCAACGATCCCTGACCGAGCGCATTGTTGAACAGGGTTCTCGTCTGCTTTCTCCATTATTATAAGGTTGATGTATCCTGTTTTTATTGTTCTATCTTAAATCTATTTAAAAAATTTCATTGTTTTTAAAATATTTCTGATTCATTTTAAAAAAAGTCGAAAAAAAACCCGTGTTAGAAGAACTTTCAACATGGTTTTTTTTCTTAATTACGATGGAAATTGATTTTTCAATGATACCTGTAGCTTACATGTTGTTATATCAATATTTTAGAACATGGAATCTTTTATTTTAGCCCAGATCATTATGGCACCTAACATATGCCTATATAGGTGAACCCTTTTGCGAGTGGGTCAAACTTGTTAATTATTTTGAGTCGAGATACAGATATTCATTCATATATTACATCATTGTTGAAATTGTAACTCGACCTTTAATACTAAAACTAGCCTCTTTATTTAAACCTCAAGATCTTACAACTAAGTAAAATTTAAATAGGAGGAAAAAACTTTGGAAGAAGTTAATATTGGTTTACTGACTATCAAAGTCATCGTTGGTTTTGCAACTTTATTTTTTATCATTATCATAACAGGCAGAACATCCATCTATCAGTTAACCCCGTTTCACTTAGTTTTTGTGTTAGTACTTGGAGATTTTTTAGGAAATACCATTTATGAAGATAAGGTAGGGATTTTTCATTTTTTATATGCCATCGGATTGTGGACGTTTCTTATGTTGGGAATAGAGATTATGACTCTAAAAAATAAATCGACACGTTCTCTCTTGTTAGGCAATCCTAACATCATCATTCGAGATGGTGTCATGGACAGAAAGTTACTTACAAAGAACAAATTGGATGTAAATCAAGTATTGAGTATACTCCGTCAAAATAATGTCTTTTCAGTTCGCGAAGTCAAATACGGTATATTGGAAGCTAATGGGCAAATAAGTTTATTATTAAAATCCAAGTATCAAAAACCAGACAAGCAAGATTTCAATCTTCCAGAAAGTCCAGCAGACCTCCCAACATCGTTAATTATAGATGGGGAAATTTTATGGGATAATTTACATGAACTCGGATTTGATCAACAGTGGTTAGATAACCAATTAACTACCACTGGATATGATAATGTAAAGCGTATACTTTACGCAGATTGGCGAGAGAGTGAAGGCATTCATGTAAGTCCTAAATAAAATTTGTTAGGATAGGAGCATATCAATTTTCTTGGTGAATATAATATGGATTTAAAAAAAGATGAACCAGAGAATCGTTATCTGATAGGGTGTTTGTTACTCTTTGGTTTTCCACAATCGAGCGTTTTTTGGAGTAAGGATCGCGCTCTTTTCGCTCTAAAGAGGGAACTAGAAGAGAATTCAGTATTGTACCAATGGTGGGGGCAATACGATTTATCCAATGAACGGTTCATTGAGGATACGAAGAAGCATTACAAGTTGAAATCAACGAGAACACCTTCGAGTTTAAGCAAGATGAAGGCCTTCAAGATAAAGTGGGGACGGTTCCAACTCTACCAAATAAGTAGAATAGGAACCGTCCCCAGATAACATAAAAAAACGGTCAGAGGCACATCAGCCACTGACCATTTTTTTATATAAATAAGGTTTTTTTTAGCTGCGAATAATTCGACAATTTCTTTTGGTAGTTGGAAGTTTGTACTTCAAAACAGAACCCGTTAAGCATAGATGTCTTCCTTTTGCTAATTTTCTATTCACTTAAAGCTAACTAGATTCCCTAAGATAAGAGCAGCGTAATAGAGAAGAAGTTTAGGACTCTAAGTCCTTTTTTCTAAAGATATTCCCTCAAGGTTTCCTGAAGCGTTCCTCTTGTGTCAATCTCACTATCAAAGCGGATTCCTGAATGAACCATTCTCTTAACGAGATCTGGTCGTAAACCGGTAAGGATAGCTCTGCATCCCATCATGGAAACACCGGCTAAAATTTTCTCGAATTCATCGATAACATCAATTTCCATTAAGGCCATACCTGATAAATCGATAATAAGAGATTGAATTCGTGATGTGGAGATTTCAGTGAAAACCTTGTCCTCAATGATTTGCATACGATATGAATCGATCGATCCGATCAGAGGCAAGACGGAAACACTTTCCCTTACAGGAATGATTGGGACAGATAAATGTTCGACAATCTCCCTTTGTTTGTGCAGCATTTCATCTTTATAAGAAGAATAACTAATAAAAAAGCTGTTGAGGAACTGGTCAATCCGATCGTTAACGAATTTCTCCATATCAAAAAAGTCATTTCGGTTATCCGTGATCTTCTTATTGGATTCAAGGTCGTGTATTAACTGCCACAAAGTTCTTCTTATAGCTTGTACCCATTCCAATTTTAAGGATAGTGTTAAAGAATGAGTCGCCCATGCAATACCTTCCTGTTCTGCAAAAGAAGTTAATTCTTCATCCTTTTGTTCAAGGACATAGGATATGAGTTTTCGTGCATTTTTTAATAAATCTATGTTTCCTCGATCTAAGATATCTTTTATCTTAATCGATACGTTTACAGCTTCGGATAGCAACTTCTCATCGAATGCTTCCCCGTTATCAAAGATATAAGATTTAACTTCTTCACTGACTTTGGACATCAATTCCATAGAACGTTCTCCCCCTATTTTTCACATGAAGTTGACATGCATAAATGAAACCTATAAAGCTAAACTAAAGGCTCCTACACATGTCTATTCTTTACGCCGGGAATATAATTTATAACCTTTTAGTTTAATCACACACCCAGAACTCCCTGTTAAATAATTAACAATGACCTATACCCATTACAAAGGGCTATAAACCTATTCACCTATAAAATTTTACCTTTAAATTAATTTTATTTAAAGCCTTGAGTGATTGAGTCCTCCGATAAAAGATTAATCATTCGTGAAATGAAGGGAAGAACAGTTCAACGTTATATTTAACCCGTAATTTCACAAATAAAAAAGATCCCATCTGTATATAAGAATAAAGTTAGGGAAGTTTGTGTGTGAAATGGATGGACGGTAAAAACGTATTTGGCCTATCCCCTACTACAAGACAGTTTCTATACAAATAGGACCCTAAATAAATTGGGGTTTATTATTTTCAACATAAGTATACGACAGTATATTGAAATTCGGGGAAAGGTACTTGGAGCCAGCCGTAGGTTATATGTGAGGAATAGAATATCGTCAACCTACCCCGTGCTTCCCCTTGACAATCAATGAACAATTTATTATCGTAATAAAAAACCTAATATGATTCTCACATTCGTATAACTCCAATAATATGGTTTGGAGGTCTCTACCAGGAACCAATAAATCCTGATTACGAAGAAGATACTTTTTCTTGTATTTTCTTCGTAATCAGGATTTTTTTTATGAAACATTGAGGAGGACCAATAATGAATATTGCTGTAATGCCAAAAATTGAACTGCACTGTCACTTGGATGGGAGTGTTCGACCAGAGACCATCATAGATATCGCAAAGAGAGATGGCATCCATATCCCTTCTTTTGATATAGAAGAGATGAAAGAAGAGCTCATAGCTCCATTAGACTGCGAATCATTGGATGAATACTTAGAAAAATTCTCGATTCCTAATGCGGTTATGCAGACAAAAGAAAATTTAAAGAGAATTACCTTTGAGCTTTTTGAAGATGCTGCAAACGAACAGGTGAAATATATGGAGGTCCGGTTTGCGCCGTTGCTTCATACACGAGAGGGATTGACGGTTGAAGAGATCATTACAAGTGTGATTGAGGGAATGAAAGAAGCAGAAGAACAATTTGATATTAAAGGGAATATCATTTTGTCTTGCATGAGAACAATGGCTCCTGAACGTGCCTTTGAGGTCGTTGAAAAGGGTAAGATTTTCCTTGGAAAAGGTGTCGTCGCGATTGACTTATGTGCTTCGGAAGAGGAAGGGTTCTGTGCGAAATTCATTGAACCCATTTCACTCGCCAGGGAATATGGCTACAGAGTCACGATCCACGCCGGTGAAACGGGAATCGGGAAGAATGTGCTCGAGGCTGTTGAATGGCTCGGGGCTGAAAGAATTGGCCACGGTGTATATATAAAAGACTGGGAAAAAGCCTATCAGGTTGTGAAGGATAAACAGATCGTGCTGGAGATTTGCCCGACCAGTAATGTTCAAACGAAAGCCGTAACCCGGTTCGAAGATCATCCCTTATACGATTTCCACAGGGACGGAATCACCATTACCATCAATACCGATAACAGGACGGTATCGGCTACTACGATGACAAAAGAATTCAATGTAGTTTTGAGTCAATTTGATATGAGCGAGGAAGATTATAGGAAGATCTATAAGAACAGCGTGGAAGCTTCTTTTGCGACGTGTGAGGTAAAAGAGGAATTGAAGAAGTATTTGTTGGATTGGTAGGAGCATTCTCGAATCCAAGTTTCAATCAAATGAAGTAGGTGATGAATTTTTTTGACAATCTGATAAGCTGCAAAATATCGATTGCTATTATAAATAGGTGGAAATGGGTGTGTTGGGGAAGAAGAGAACCTGTGTGATGGTGGATATGGATTCAACAGCTATCATGATATACGGGAGGCTTAAAAGGAGCAAAACGTACCGTGAGGCAGTCACCTTTTCTAAGAATGTATAAGAATATATCCACTATTTTTAATGTGTGCACATAAAATCCGGTGCCCTAATGGGTCACCGGATATAATCCTGCTAGAATGATAGTGAATTGTATTTGTTTCGGGGAGGAGGAATCAATGCATCATCATTTCTTGAGCGATTTCCTCGCCGCTTAAGTCAGAAGGGTAATAGGTTGGCCAGTTGACGACTTCCTCTAGCAACGCTTCCCGGTCATCTCCCCAATACAAGTGATAGTGATGTGAATCGGTTGGGGCAATGCTGTGATCACTAAACTGGATGTAGTTTGGCATCTTTCCTTCCTCCTCGTCAGCAAGCTTGAATATATAACGCACTCCACGGTTTCCCGCTTCATAGGTTAGAATTTCATATCCGTCATAGGTATAGCTTCCAGACGATCTTTTTCCATCTTCAAAGAAGGTAAACGTATCCCCATCAATTACGATACGCTCGACGCCTGTTTTGTATCCGATTGAATAGTAATCTTTATATTCTTCGGCAGTCTTATCTCCGTCTTCTGCTTTGTGAGCAAATACTTCATCGAGGGTCCCATCCAGTAAGTAAGGGTAAACGGACTGCCAGTCACCTTCCCAGTCAGATAGCTCACGATCTTTCACTTGATCATCTTCAAAGTAACCATCATAAATCTTCTGTGCTTCTTCATCTAATTCATGGTCATGGTCGTGCTCTTTTGGTTCTATAGCAGGTGCATGTTCCAGTGCTGCCTGCAACTGTTTCAGGTTTCGTCTCATCAGTGTAAAATAGTCTTCATCATTTTCCATATCTTCATCTGTCAGTACAGACAGGTTATGAAGTCTGAGTGTTTCTGCACCGATTTCATCCCTTACGACTCCAGCTATTTTTGTTGTAATGTTCTGCTCAAAAAAGACATGCTTCAATCCATATTCTTTAGCTGTCTCTACAATTGTCTGGAGTTCTTTCTGAGACGGTTCCTGTGTCGGGCTCAATCCGGAAACGGCAATCTGATGTACACCGTACGCGTCTTCCCAATAGCCATAAGCGGCATGAGAGACGATAAAGTGATTGCCTGGTGTTGCTTCTAGTTCAGTGGCAAACTCCTTATCAAGAGCTTCAAGGTCAGCCTTGAGTGTTTCAAAGTTTTCATTAAATAGCTCCTTTTCTTCAGGTTTCAATTCTACTAATACATTCTTGATGTTTTCTGCTAATTCAATGGAGCGGATTGGATCCAGCCATACGTGAGGATCCTGATCTCCGTGGTCATGACCCTCTTCATGATCGTGGTCATGGGATCCTTCATTAAGCTCAATCCCTTCAGCTGCTTCAACGACTTTCACTTCTTCAGCCTCTACAGCCGCAGTGATTTTTTCAGCATACGCCTCCATCCCTGCGCCATTCATAATAAACGCATCAGCTTCGGCAATGGCTATTACATCTTTAGAAGTGGGCTCATATGTATGTGAGTCTGATCCGGGAGGTAAAAGTGATTCAACTTCAGCTTCTTCACCAGCAATCCGTTCTGCAAAATACTGCAACGGATATACCGTAGTGAAAATTTTAACCGGATCAGTTGAAGCCGCTTCCTGTTCCTCACTATTATTCTCATTTCCTTCTCCGCATGCAGCAAGGGAGAGGACTATCAATATACTAAATAAAGCCATCCATTTTTTTCTCATGTGGTTCCTCCTTATCATTTCTTACCATAATATATCGTAATCATTACGATTTGTAAATAGGAATGATTCTGATTTATTAAAAGTAGGAGTAAATAGGATGGAGGGCTTTTCCTTGTGTTGGATGCTATGGGGACAGGTACCTCAGACGCTGTGCTTTTTTATTATGAAAAGGGAATAGGAAGTATATTACCGGATTTGTGAAGGGGAATGAGTTGGAATTTCAGATTGAGAGTTTGAAAGCATTAAATATCACGGAGTATTTTTCATTATTTCACCTTATTGATTTTGATATTGTGAAAACCTAGATTTGATATCTAACAGAGAGACACCCAGAATGGACTTGGCGTCATCCCATCCCTCTGTCTATCCACAGTCTTACCCAAACATCCCCTTAATTGACTTAATGACTTTCAGAGCTTCTTTATTCTTTTTATCTATTTTGGTTTCGCCTTTTAGATGCGTGACTTTTTTGGGGGTTGGTTTCTTATTTGGGTTCTTGTCCATGTTTTTTCCCTCCTGTCAAGGTTCCATTACTATCCATCTTATTCAGGAGGGGGAAGAAGTATACAACGAAATAAAAAAGCAGGATGCATGATTGCTTCCTGCGAGACGTGTTAGTTCTATTGATTGTTAATGAATTGCAGCACCTTTTTATTCAGCTGCTGGACATTGCGGGACATTTTGCTCGTTGATTTGTCAGATAGATGGGTCACTCTGGAAGCAGTGGCTGACACTTTCACCCGCCGGCCGTTTACCGTGATCACTTTGCCTTTTTTTGAATCTTTTTCTTTAAATTGCCCGATCATGTTAAACCCTCCCTTAATGAAGTGGTCTTTCTATCATTATACCACGGTTCGTTTTAAAGCGAATAGAAAAGGTAGATTAAATTGGTGATGTGGATGGCGTCTACCTCTAACACATCACCCATTTCCTTTTTCAAGACGATAATGAACTGGTCTGTATCCATAAACACCGGTACAAGCATGCTTTCTTCATCGACAAGGGACACGACCGCTGATTGTGCCAGGCTTTCTACATCCTCTTCCTCTTTGGTTAAGGCAAAGTTATTAATGGTCTTGATTTGTTCTACTGTCATCCTGATTCCTTCTGTTAAGCGATAGGCTTCGACAAGCAATTGGATCTCTTCTTCAGCCAATCCTCCTATCACAGCCGGATCTACATCATCTGCTGAAAACTCTATATCCCGGACCCGGTGAATCTGTACGTTGAATCCAAACTTCTCGGCATAGATATCCAGATAGTTTTTTAACTCTTGTTCCGTGTAACTTCCTGAGGGTGAGAGAAGCTCATTGTTTTTCTGAATCATTTCAGACATCGCTTCAACCCGGTAGACCATGGCCTTATGAATCTTGTCATTGGTCTTGATGATATCTTCCACATAATCGGTGTATTGAAACTCGGCACTCCAAATTTTCATGATGCTCGGAGTCAAAAGAACGGCTAAATCCATAAAAATCACGATGGCAGTCAGGGTCAAGATAAACTCCCAATTAGACAATTGGAGTTCATCCATCAACAAACCGATGGATATGGCTCCTATAAACAATGTATATAGGGTTTTCCGCAGTGTCCGAAGAGACAAATGATATTTTAATGGTTGAAAAATGAAAAAGACCAAATTCGCCACCGAAAAGACCAGCAAAACCACGATGTAAATTTTAAACGCCATATCAACCCTCCATTGCTTATTTCGTTTCCTGTCTCACAATCTATTATTCTAATTTTCAGTAAACTGCCTGTCTATTTTATCTTACCGGAAAGTAGGTAGATGATTCCATTTATTTTCCTTAGGTAGAGGGGGGATTAACCGTGCTTTTTTCTTACAACTGATTATGACCCATCCCGGATCGCATGAATGCAGTCTGGGACGGGCTTTAAAATTTTTTTAAAAAAGATTTGAATCAGGGTGTCCTTTTCAACGCTCATTCACTATATAGAAAGTGAATATGAAAAAGGAGTGATTGGAATGTTGTTGAGTGGATGGATGAAGATCGAAAAGGAGCTGTTGCAGTCGCAGCTGTTTTTTCACCCGGAGGATGTCCGGATTTATTTGTGGATTGCAGGTCATGCAGCGGTGAAGGATGGTGTGGTGCTGGGGCATCGCGTTTTAAAGAAGGGGCAATTTGTTCAGTCGATCAGTAAGATTCGGGAAAATCTTTGGTTCTATAGCGGGAATAAGAAGGATGAGTATAGTAACTCCAGGATCCAGCGCTCGATTAAAAGGCTGGAGAAGGCCGGGCTGATCACAACGGAGAAGTTCAAGCATGGATATTTGTTTACGATGCTGAAAGCCCAGGATTCGACTGGAGATCCACAGGCTCTGGATGTACCGGGGATCGAAGGCGAAGAGGCGTATACTGAAAAACATG
The DNA here is from genome assembly GCF_903645295.1 of Bacillus sp. Marseille-Q1617. Lineage (NCBI taxonomy): Bacteria > Bacillati > Bacillota > Bacilli > Caryophanales > Bacillaceae > Bacillus > Bacillus sp. Marseille-Q1617. Next base: position 2,270,967 of record NZ_CAHJXM010000001.1, on the reverse strand, counting down.
AAAACCATGCTGATATTTTTTTGCCTTCGAGACTTGAATCAGGGTTGGAGGATTGTTGCGACAGGGTTGAAAACAAAAAGAAGATTGTAGAGAAGGTAGAGAAAGAAGAGAAAAAAACATTCACCACCCTAACGAATAATATGGCAGATAGAGTGACGCTGATCACGGAGCATTTCCTGGTGAGGAGGGGCGGAAGCTTTTCGCTGTCACCGATCGATCAGATGGCGCTTGAGAAGATCAGCCTGCATGAGATGACGGTGGACGAACTGAAGGTGTTCATGGATGAGCAGTTTGACAAAATCAAAATCCATGAGCCGAACGGGACGATCTACAGTCCGAAGTATTTGCTGAAGGCGCTTGAGAGACGGGAGCCGCAGGGGACGAGGATGGACAGGCTGGATGAGATGCTTGACCGGCTGGAGGAGAGTGTGAAGGACGATGACAACTGAGGAGTTCAGGGAGCTTATGAGACAGTTGCATCTGGCGTATCCGACAAAGACGCTGCCGGAATCAACGATGAATCTTTGGTACAGAATGCTCCGGGAATGTGATTACAGTCAGGTGAAGAGACGGCTGGAAGATCATATCAGACAGCACAAATATATACCGGGTGTCTCCCAGCTTTATGTGAACCCCGAGGCAGAAACGAGAGTGCTCGACATGCTGGGGGAATGGGAGAAGGAGGGAGTGGAACGGGTTGAACACGGTGAGCGGTGTGGCAGAGACAAAATACCTTGGCAGCGATGAAGCGGTCTTACGGCTGCTGCATCAAGCAGAAAGTATGATCCTCGGGGCGGTGCTGTTGGAACAGGAGATGATCCACCAGCTCAGCCTTGAGCCGAAGCACTTCACACAGAGTAGGAACCGGATTGTGTTCGGGGCGATGAAAGAGCTGCAGAAGAAAAGTGTTGAGATCAACCCGGTGACGCTTGTCGAGGAGATGCAGGATCAGACCGAGAATGCAGGGGGCGTTACCTATCTCCTGGAGCTCTGCGCCCACTGTCCGACGGTGGCGAATCTCGGATACTACGAGAAGATCGTGACGAAATACTATGAACTTGGCCTGATTCGGAATTCGGCGAATCATTTTTTAAACGATTACACTCCGGAATCCGCCCAGGATCTGTACAAGGCACTAATTGAGATGCACACCGAAGTTTCTCGTGATGAGGAGACGAAAGAGAGCATCATCATGGGACTCTATGAATCTCTTTACGAGGAACGGAGCGTGCTGCCGGGGGTGAATACCGGGTTTCCAGCGCTGAACGGGCTGACCGGGGGCTGGAAGGAAGGCGAGCTCATCATCCTGGCGGCACGGCCTTCGACGGGGAAGGCGGCGCTAGCGATCCAGCTCGCATGGGAATGTACCCGTGAAGAGGGGGTGTCGCTTCTCTTTTCTCTCGAGATGAGTTCAAAGCAAATCATGCAGCGGCTTCTCTCGAATCTGTCCGACATCAACATGATGAAATGGCATAACCCGTATAAATACTTGTCGAAGGACGAAATGCCGAGGATGCAGGAGGCGTTGAACTCGGTATATAAAGCGAACCTGCAGCTCTCTGAAAACGGGCTGCTTACGTTGATGGAGATCAGGCAGCGGATTATGAATCTGAGGCGTGAGTATCCGACCGAACCATTTCTTGTGGTGATCGATTACCTGCAGCTGATCAACGTGAAAGAGCGGTTCGATCGGCACGACCAATGATCGGGCATATCACCAAGCAGCTTAAGAGCATGGCAAAGGAATTCGGGATTCCGATCATCCTGATGTCACAGCTGTCGCGGGGTGTGGAATCGAGGGATGATAAGAGACCGAGGCTGTCGGATCTGCGGGATTCCGGGAACATTGAGCAGGATGCGGATATCGTTTTGTTTTTATATCGGGATGAGTACTATAACAGCGGTAGAGAGGCGGCAAATGAAGTGGAATTAAAGGTTGCGAAGAATCGGAATGGACCGGTGGGGACGGTGAAGGTGAGGTTTAAGAAAGAGTGCGGGCGGTTTAGTGGGAATGGGAAGTGATGGATTGGCGGAGCTTTGGCCGATGATGGGGTCACGGGACAAGGGGACAGGTTCATTGTCCCGGCTTGGGTCGGGAGCGGGTCGCGGGGACAGGAACCCTGACCCGGTTGGAGTGGTTTGTTTTTATAAAAAAGAAGGGGAGTGACGGGAATGTTTATGACGAAGGCTGCGGTTGAGGCGGGGGATTCTTTTTTAAAGGATAGCAGGAAAATGTATCGGCTGGTACTCGACATGTTGAGGGGATCGGATGTGAGGGAGGATGGACTGGGGTTCTTGAGCTACGGTGAGATCTGGAGGGCGTGCTGTGATCAGGGGATGTTTTGGTTACATAGAGAGGGGTTTGCGGTGATGATGGATGTGTTGACGTGGATGGAGGAGGAGGAGCTTGTTAGGAGGGAGAGGGTTATTCAGTTAATGGGCCATTTAACTGAAGAAAAGTAATGGTTCATCACAGTATTTTATGAGACACTGTTCTTAGTATTGGAGGGTATAAAATGAAGTTTAAAGGCCAGTTAGGAATATTGGTTTTAGGGTGTGTTGTTGCAGGAGCTGCGCTATTAGGATTCTCGCAAAAAGAGCCCTATAGTACAGGGAATGTTATGGACTCTTTATGGGATGAATACAGCGTTCAAAGTACCATGATTGGTGATACGGACCCTGTTCTCGATGTATCAGTTTATGATGAAGAGGATATAAACGATGTAGAGGACTATTTAGAAAGCAATTTATCCGAAGAGGACTTGAAACATTATAAACTCAATGTATATGAATGGTCCTCGGATGTATCTAAGTTGAAAGAAAATGCACAGGAAAATTTGGGTTCAGATAACCTAAATTCAGATAATGATTAATTAAAACGTTACTTCCAGAATAGGGCGCAGTTGTGGAAGAAGCACTGTGCCTGAATCGGAGCCAGTTTGTGTAATAATTAATAATAAGCCTACCCCTCAATCAAATAGTGGATTAAGGGGTAAGCTGATATTAAACAAATAATTATTTTTTTTACAGCATGGATGTAATGAATCGTTTCAAAGGCTTTTAAATAATCCGAACGATCGCTAAAGAATTTATTATTTATAACATCGGGTGATAAATGTTCGTAAATAAGTAATCCTGCATCTTCTAACAATTTTTCTATTTCGTCATAAGTAAAACATGATTTCATTGGTTCGCCACTAGCTGATGCCATTTGCACCATATTCTGAACTCGGTTAGACAATCCTTTTTCTTCAAATAGTTTATCATCTGCATAATCAAAAACGATGGAACTTCCCAATGGAATCTCTGCAAATAATTCTTTAATTAAATTTGAAATTTCTTCTTTTGTTAAGTAATAGGAAACACCTAAGAGACTATAGAAGGTTTTTTTGTTTGGTTGAAAACCCTCATCAATAAGGTTTTGTAGGATAATATCTTTGGTGAAATCCATTGGAACAAAGTGGAAATTATCCGGAATTTGATAATTAGATTTGGCTAGCCTATTCCTTTTAAAATCTTGTGTAGACGGATAATCAACTTCAAATATTTCCAACTTAGGGTCTAATTCTGGGTTCCGAAAACAAAATGTATCCAATCCAGCTCCTAGAATGACATATTGTTCAGCTCCTAGTACTATCTCATGGAATAATACTTTTTCACAATAGGCAGCACGTGCTAATGGAGTTGGTGAGAGTTGAACTTGTGTAATCCATTTTAATATTTCATCGGGTTGATCTTGAAATTTAATAGCAATTTCATGATTAAAAAATTGAATTCCTTGAATCATGTTTTTACGAATATCTTCAAATTCCTTTTGGGTAATTAAATCTTTTGCAATATAATCATCAAAAATCTTTGGTGTGTCATATTTACTATGGTATGCTCGACCAAAAGCTGAAATTAAGGAAGTTAAACTGGATTCATTTTTCTCCATACATTGATTCCCCCCATATAACAAAAATAAGATTCCCCTGGCCAGGAGAATCTTATTATATACCAAAGTATAATAACTGTAAATTATAGCATAATTAAATTATTTTGTCAATAATATTGACTTGTATTTAAATGTTATCTCATGAAAAAATCAAAAAATACAATACAACAATCGGGTGCGTTTATCCAAGAAGGATTAACGCACTTTTTTATAGAATTATTAAAGGGGGCAATAACTGAAGATTAGCTAATTGATCCGGTTATTGCCACTTATTCAATTATTGGGCAGGTTAGTTCAAATTCTGTTTTATATAAATAAAAGACGGCGAAAAAAGCACCGTCTATAACTAGCTATTTATTTTGTGTTAATTCTTTGTAATAAAGGTAATCGACTTTATGCTTAGTAGCCATTAACTGTGAAGCCAAAACCGCCGTATAAACAGTGGTTAGTACAATTGCTCCAACACCAAGACCTGAAAGGTTTATCTTATTAGATGTACTCATTCCATTATTGCTTGTGCTCATAGCATTATTGCTGGTAGGTGCTTCTTCCATTTTATTAACCCCCTATTTTGTTATAGGGGTATTATTTGTAACGGCAGTTAAACATATACACCAAAAAATAACGGGGAGAAAGAAAACAGGCAGGTCTTAAAAACGTAAAGTTTGTGAACAAATGTACTTAAACTAACGGGGAGCGTTTAACGGAAAAACGAAAAAGTATGAACTTGACTTTTTATAGTGAGAGGATGAAAAAAATGGTTAAAAAGAAAAATGAGACGCTAGAATGGATGAAAGCTATGGTTATAGCTGTAGTTATTGTGTTTACGGTTCGTGCATTCTTATTTACTCCTATTGTAGTTGATAGTGCTTCGATGAATACTACCCACAAGATCACGAAAGAATGATTGTATCAAAATTAGGAGAACCTGAAAGATTTGATATTGTTGTCTTTCACGCAAATGAGAAACAAGACTATATTAAGCGTGTTATTGGTTTACCTGGGGATAAAATTGAGTATAAAAAAGATACTTTATATGTAAATGGAAAAGTGTATAAAGAACCATACTTAGATAAGCAAAAGAAAAATATTAATGGTGACCTAACGAGACCATTTAAATTAGAGGATACTGCTGTCGGACAAGCTACTGTACCAGAAGGTCATTTATTCGTTATGGGGGACAACAGAAGAAATAGTACAGATAGCAGACAAATAGGAGCAATCCCCATAGATGAGGTTGTAGGGACTACAAATGTTGTTTTTTATCCAATTAGTGACATTAGGATAATTGAAAATTAGTGCTATTCTGTTATAGGGGGCAATAACAGAAGATCAACTAATTGACCACCAGCTATTACCTATCTTCAATTATTGGGCAGTTTAGCTAAAGAAGAAAAAGCACACAGGAATCGGGGGATAGGTAGGTTGAGGAGCATTAGGCTAAGATAAAAAATACTTTTGCTTGTCGTATTTAGTATGATTTGTATGTTCGTATATAAAAAATTTATCTATACATTTGAGTTTAATAACGGTGAATTTTTTGTAGGTCCTGTGGAATCGCCTAATGGTAAGTATACAGCCAATTCATATTATAAAACGTATGGTGGAGCAGCAGGTGGTGTAAATGTTTGGGTCGAAATTACTGAAGGTACGGGCAATAAGGTTCGTACTATATACTATGCTCCTGGGAAAAGTAATTTTTCTATGAATTGGGTAGACGATGAAACACTAAACATTACCAATGAGGCTCCAGGAGTTCCAAAAGAAAACCGAAGCATCAAATTAACAATAGGGAAAGAAATTTATGATGAGTCTGGTGCAGCCTGTGATAGTTGGGTTATGAAAGATGAATATGAAACTTGTTATGAAAGGGATTAAATTCTCTAATAGCTAAAATGTGAAGAGATGTACTTAAACATACGGGTGCTTAACTTTAACAAGAATACAAAAGAAAGGAGCAGGATTTTTAATATCCAGCTCCTTCTTTATTGTTAAATAATGCAATTTTGTTTGCTAATTCGTATGTGAAACGCGTTGTTATTTGCTTTGCCTTTTTCTATTTTGTACTTCAAAAGAGAACCCGTTAGTATCGTACAGGGGTCGTCTTTTTTTACTTCATTGATACCAGAAGTAAGGTTATGGTTGATGGCACCTTTCACTTCTTGGTTAGAATCTTTTAATACTTCACACCATTTTATATCAGTTAAGTCGTAGAATGACCACATAACCCTTTCTAGGGGGTGTTGTCCCAGCGGTTTCCCCTTCAGGACATGCTTACATATATGTCTGCAATTGTTTTTCCCTATTTTGACTATCCGGGAATGATAGGATGACAACAGCAGCAACGATAAAAAATCCGCCTAATAGTTGAGTAGCACCAAACCCCACATTTAACCAAACGATAGACACAATTGCAGCAACTAGAGGTTCGATACTGGATAATAAACTTGTTTCAGTGGCGCTTAAATAATTCAGACTGCCAATATAGAGTATAAAAGAAACCGTGCCGCAGATAATTACCAGAAGCATCATCGAAAATGTATGAAGTGTTAAGGTTTGGGCCAATTGTACAACGCTAAAATCATGCTTGAAAATTAACAGCACAATGCCGCCAATTAACATACCCCAGCCAATGATGACCGAGGTTCCCCACTCCTTGATCAATGAGACAGGATGGAGTGTATAGAAAGTAAAACCAAGTGTAGTTAGCAGACCAAGAATAATGGCCCTTTTCGATAGCATGACATTTTCCATTGAGCCATTTGTAATCAGGAGAACGGTTCCGGCTAAGGCTGCAATCACAGCTAGAAATTGCAACATTGTTGGTAGTTTTTTTGTCTGCCATGCTACATAAATGGTAATGAAAACGGGACCGAGAAATTGGAATAGTACTGCTGTCACTGCATTACTTTCACGGATGGTTTCTATAAAAACGTACTGGGCTCCAAGCATTCCCAACACACCAAAAATCATGAGTTGAATCCAAGAACGACGATCCTTCCAGATGCCAAAAATGTTTTTTTGAGTGAAATGCAACAGTCCCAGAGTGAAGATTCCAGCCATAATTAATCGTACAACAAGGAAATTATTCAGAGATAATTCGCTATTTTGAAAAAGCCACTGGATCATTGGTCCGGAGAGACCCCATAATGCTGCTCCACTAATTATCATCAAAAGTCCGACATATCGGGTTGTTTTCATAATGATTGCCTCCCTGCTGATAGTTTTTTAATAGTAATTATTAGGAATGTTTCCATAGATGCATTATAATAAGAGGCTGGCATGGTTTGTAGGGCCAGTTTTTATTATCGGAAGGGAGTCAGATGGATGTATGAATTAACACCAAAACTTGATTCGTATAGTAAAGAACCTCAATATGTACAGTTATATAACTATATCAAGCAAGAGATTGATAAAAGGATGCTTAGGCCAAATACTAAGCTTCCTTCCAAACGAAAACTTTCTTGGTATTTAAACGTGAGCCAAAACACTGTAGAGGCATCGTACGACCAGCTTGTTGCCGAAGGATATATTGAGGGAATTCCACGAAAAGGGTATTTTGTCTGCGAAATTCAGCCAACATTTTCCCATGCTGAAAAAAATTCCGATTATATCAAGGAAAAAATCTTTAAAAGCGACGTCACTTTTGATTTCACTCAAACAGGAGTTGATCATCATTCATTTCCTTTTGCTGTTTTTCGAAAAATAGCAAATGATGTTTTGAAGAGTGAGAGTAAACATTTGTTGACGATTGGGCATCCTCAGGGAGAATTTGAGCTGCGTGAAGAAATTGCCTCCTATCTGTACGAATCCCGTGGCGTCCGGACAGCGCCGAGCCAGATAATCATTGGGTCAGGAACACCAACACTAATACAACTTTTGTTTAAGTTATTAAAGGGAAGCTTGTATGCCGTTGAAGACCCCGGGTACCATAAAAGACTTGTAACCTTCGAAAAAGGACCTGAAAATGTGAAGGGAATTCCGCTTGATAATGAAGGGATCAGCATAACCAGCTTAAAGGAAAGTGGCGCTAATATTGCTTTTGTTACTCCGTCACACCAATTTCCTTGTGGAATGATAATGTCGATATCAAGGCGTAAGCAGTTGCTGAGCTGGGCTAAGGAAAAAAAGGGAAGATACATCGTCGAGGATGATTATGACAGTGAATTTCGTTATTCAGGCAAACCCATCCCTGCATTACAAAGTCTGGATTCCGATGAAAAAGTAATCTATATGGGTACATTTTCAAAAGCGTTGCTACCGTCCCTGCGCATGGCTTATATCGTTCTTCCCAAACTGTTAATGGAAAAGTACCATGAACATTACTTTCACTTCGCTCAGTCTGTGTCTCGGCTTGACCAGGAGATCATCAAAAGATTCATGCAGGAAGGCAGCTGGAAAAAACATATTAACAAAATGCGGATTGTTTACAAAAAAAAGAGAGATGCACTCATCACAGCGCTTTCGACTCATTTCCCAAATTCAATTGAAATCATTGGCCAGGATTCTGGATTGCATCTTTTAGTCCGCATGAATAACGGTATGGTGGAAAAAGAGCTTATTGAACAGGCTGCTAAATATGATATCAAAGTTTATCCTGTATCAGATTACGGTTTAAGTGACGATCGAACCATTCTATTGGGTTTTGCAGTATTATCTGAGGAAGAGATATTTTCAGGAGTTCACTCGTTGGCAAAAGCATGGGGAGGGTAGCACCCCTAAAAAGAAGTTTGTGAAGAAATGGACTTAAACTAATGGGTGCGTTGATCTAGGAAGGATTAAGGCACCTTTTTGCTGAAATTCTTATTAAACAAACGGGGCAGCATTCCTGTAATAAAACTAATTTTGTGAAGAATTGTACTTAAACTATCGGGTGCGTTTGCTGAACAAGCAGCCGAACCTAGCTTGTTCAAGAAAAGGGGTTGTGGGTGAACTCAGATAGAGTTCCTGGCAAAATTAAGGTAGCAAAGTTTATATTGAAAGGAATTTAGATATGAATAAGCTAAAATATTTATTGATTTTTATAAGTTGTTATTTTATACTTTCATTTTTCTATAGTGTTTTTATCAGCAAGGGGGAAGTACTTCCTTTTATTCAATTGTTAAACGCATGTAATTTTGGCTTTCTAGCTTTTGTAGTGCATCAAAAAACCAAAAGTGTTTCGCCAGAAAGATGTTCTTTAAAATAGAAAGAGGGCAGCATTTAGGAGGAAATGGATGAGAGATATTATAAAGAATCACCCATTTTTAAAATATAGTTTTTATGTTATTTTTGGCTTTTTATCCCTTTCATTTGGATATATTCTAGGGAAGTGGGTTATTGAAAATTCATTATAACTTTTTTTGGCAAATACGAATAGATCAAACATAATAGGTATTGGAATCTTCCGAAAGGGGGCGTTTGCTGAATAAGCAGCCGCCCTGTTGAGTGAGTATCGCGTAGCATTGGTTAAGATTGAAGAAGGTAAGGGTGTTTAAAGTGATTACTTTTGAAACTAACGAAATAAATAAATGGAAGATTGAATTAGAAATTATGAATTCAAACTCTTCCTATAATCAGATGTCTAAAAATAAAAGCACTATTAACTACGATGATATCCTATCTGAGTATGAAGAATCCAAAAAGTTAAATACTACTCGATTGTTAATCAAGCAGGGGAATAATTACATAGGATTAGTCGATTATTGTATAAATAATCCCTCTGATAATACTCCTTGGATTAGTTTATTTGTAATTCATAAGCAATTTCAAGGGGGAGGAAATTCACTGGGGGTATTTCAACAATTAGAAGACCTTATTAGAAAAGAAGGAAAGAAAAAATTACGATTGGCAGTCCATAAGGAGAATGAGAAAGGAATTTTGTTTTGGACCAGGCTTGGTTTTAATAAATTTAAAGAAATAATTTTCGAAGGGAAACCACACTACTGTTTAGAAAAGAATCTATAAAGTCTTATTCAACAATCGGGGCCGCTAATGTAAGATCAGTGGCCATTAAGGTGTTCCTACAAAAAGGATCACTTATTTAATAGCTTTGTATAAACCATCTTCTGAATGGGCATACTAGAACCAAAGTTTACTTGGTTGCCAGCCTTGTAGGAGATGATGAATAATGAAACTTTCCGAAGCCTGGGTGAAATATCAGCTAGATAAGAAGATTGAAGGGTATTCTCCATTAACGTTGAAAGCTTATTGTTTTCAATATACTCTTCTGTTAAAACACTTTGGTGATATTAGTATTAATAACTTTACAACCGACGCTTTGAAAAGTTACCTAATCAATTCAGGAGACCATTTAAAGCCGGCGAGCATGGGGCATCGTGTCCGATGCATCAGATCCCTTTTTAAGTGGATTCATGATGAGGGACATCTTCCGAATAATCCAGCTGCTAAGTTAAAGGAACCAAAGATAGGAAAAAGAATCCCTAAGTTTCTTACGGAGCTGGAAATTGAACATCTAAGGGAATCTTGCGAAAGCTCCTTGGAAAATGCCTTGTTTGAATTTTTTTATTCGACAGGCTGCCGGATAGGGGAAATTGTTAAACTTAACCGGGAAGACATCAACTTCTCAGCCAACTCTGTAATTGTTCATGGAAAAGGTGACAAAGAGAGGGAAGTGTATTTTAATACTCGCTGCTCCCTCTGGTTGAAACGGTACTTGGATGAACGGGACGATCAAGAGGATTGCCTATTCGTTACAGAGAGAAAACCCAAACATCGGATGAGTATTGATATGATTCGATACATTATAAAACGGGTTTCTAAGCGAGCAGGTATAAAAAAGAGCATTCACCCTCATCAGTTAAGACATAGTTATGCAACTCATTTAATTAATAACGGCGCACCTCTGGAAGTGATCCAAAGCCTTTTGGGACATGAGAAAAGTGAGACGACAAAAATCTATGCTCAACTTAGTGGAAAACTGCGTCAGGACTTCTATTGTAAGTATTTTTGAAATTCAGAGCTTCGACCCTCAGTGGGTTTGAGGCTCTTTCTTCTTGTATTGGGCCATTTAATGGAACAACTCTTTATTGCAGAATAGTCCCTTACTGCGCAACAATGATGATTGGTATAATTTGAAAAAAACGGTGATTAGTTGTCATGTTTTTAATGTGAAAAGTTTAAATATTATTAATTGTTGCGCTTAACAAATGAAACAGGATTGTGTAAGAAGGATATTTACTTTTGATTTTGAAGATAAGGAAAAACTTAGAATTAAAGTTAAAGAAAGATATACAAAGCATAAGTCAAAAAAAATGCGAATGACAGAGAATACTTAATCTGTCATTCACAACACCCTCAACTATCTAGATGGTAAATTTATTAAGTTTCTGAACGGAACGTTCTCCCTACCTCTTTTCCTAATCCAAAGTAGTGCCGAAAATTATAAATTAAGGGACTCCATTTTGATGGATTAATGTAATTTTCATTTAGTACAATACTTTCTTCTGCATGAAAATGCAGTACTTGTGTCTCAACAATGGCAAACAAAGGATTATATTCAGGGGTTCGAATATGTTTAACTACTGCCTCAATTTGAATAGGACACTCTTTAATACGTGTAGGTAAAACTGTTTTTGAACTTAAAGGTGTTAACTCTGATGATTCGTATTTATCTTTTTTATAAGTAAATCCAATCTCTTTCTTAAATGGTGGAATAATTTTTGTTCCAGTATAAGAAGAGATTTTTTCAACATTTTCCCACAAATTTGGACAGGGTAAATTTATGACGCATTCACTATGCCTTTTTAAATTTTCTATTGCCTTACCTCCAAGTCCTATGCCAAGAACAATACAGTCACCTAAAGCCCAAGATGAGGACATCGGACTAATGTTAGTAGTACCGTCTTCATTTAAAGTGTTGAGAAGAAGGGTTGGTGTCCCATAATACATAATTTTTGGTTTGATCTCTTTGAAAATAGTAGTATCCTGTTTTTCGATATTCAAGTCTAATTCCTCCTCTAAATTCAATTACATATATATTGTAAGTGCTTTAAATTTCCACTATCATCGAAATATGAATGTAAGGAGGGAAAATTTTGAATCCCAATATTTCAAAAATTGCTGCACTATTATCCGACCAAACAAGATCCTCAATTCTGCTTAGTCTTATGGATGGAACTATCCATCCGGTAAGTGAACTTGCTTATATTGCAAAAGTAAAACCTCAAACAGCAAGTTTTCACCTACATAAAATGCTAGAAGCAAATCTTATCAGTGTAGAAAAGCATGGGAGACACCGTTATTATAGGTTGATAAGCAGTGATGTAGCAACGGTTATAGAATCAATGTTAAACATATCACCGGAACCACCTGTAAATTCATTAAGAGATTCAAGAGAAAAAAGTGCTATACATTATGCGAGAACTTGTTACGATCATTTGGCTGGCTATATGGGTGTGCAGATCACCAATTCTTTAATCCAACAAAATATTATTAAAAAGGAAGGTCTTAATTTTGAAGTAACACAAGAGGGCCACCATTTTTTTCAAAGTTTTGGAATAAATATAGATGAACAAAAAAAGAAACGTAGAGCCTATGCCCGTTGTTGTTTAGATTGGAGTGAAAGGCAACATCATATTGCAGGGGCTTTGGGTAACGCTTTACTAGTGAAGATGCTGGAACAACAATGGATAACACGTTTGCCTAATACGCGTGCTATTAAAGTAACTTCAAATGGAAGTACCCAAATAAAAAAAATTTTTGGATTAGATATTTTGAAAGTACGGACTTAAACAAACGGGATCTGAGGTATACCAAGAAATATAAGTAACAATAGATCTAGTTGCTGCGTAGTCAACGAAGCTGTGTCATTTATGCTTCTTGTGGCCTTTTGGTCAAATAACTCGGTAAAACTAGAATTCGGTCAGTTGGTCTTCAGCTTTTAAGTATTCAATTATCGGGCAGGTTGGTTGAATAAGCCTACTAGACAAACAATTGACAATATACCCCTTTAGTGTAAAATCACACTATGTCATCAGCTGAGGGAGGTTATATTTTGAAGAAGAATAAAAAGTTAATAATTATCCTGGTAATTTGTTTAGTTGTTGTTGTTGTTGGTGTCCCAATATTTATTTATGATGCGGTACACGGAAACTTTATAAGGGATTATTCAATGGAAAATCAAGTAAAAGAACACTTGGTGCTGAATGATTATACAGAAGAAGATGTCTTATCTATTGAAGCAGAATATAATATGAAATTTAACACGAATAGAATTAAAGGTACAATTGCTTATGTTGTTTTTAAAGATGAACCTAAAGAAGAATATGTGTATGTACAATGGAGAGAGACAGGGAAAGTACAGCAAGAATGTAGTTATTACAGCGAAGATACAGGGGCATATGAAGTAAAATATACTGAAGAAAGAAAACATATGATTAAAAATTGTTATTAAATCATTGGGGGCAATAACCGAAGTTCAGCTAATTGATTCGGCTATTGCCCTTCTTCAATTATTGGGCAGGATTGTTGAAGACTTGACTTCGAGATAAATGTATCTATTAAGGGCTTTTTTTAAATTATATAACGGTTGAACTATGTGGTATTATTAGGTTAGAAAATAATGGAAGGTGTGAGGTTGATGGAATTTAGTCAAAAAGAGATTAAGAGGGCGATTAGAGATTTCGAAAAGACAATTCACTCTCTTCAGTATGCTGGACATAAAGTGTACTCTACACGTGTAAAGGAACTTATAGGTTTAATCAAACAGAATAAAGTAATAAATTCGATCGTAGGTCCATATTTGTTTATGGATATTGACTTTGAAAGCATCGAAAATTCGTCAGGTGGTTGGTTTGAACTGCAATTACCAGAAGAAAAAGATTTGCAGATTGCTTACGTCTTACAAGTTATGAAACGTGCCTCAGAGGGTGAATTTACTATAGAAACCTATGCTTTAAATATATTTGTCGCAAAAAAGCTTAATGAAAATATTAGACTATGGAATGAACAGATTCTTTTTCCATGTTTAGATAACTTGATGGATAAGTTAAATGATTTGATAGAAGATGAAGTCGAAGGCAAAGATCATATAGAGTCTGGATCTTTACAGGTTATAAATTATGGAAGTATATCTGCTGATCACGGAAACGTCGCTCTGGGAGAAAATATTACACAAACTTTGAAGGTAGGAGAGTTATCCGACGAACTTGTAAAGAAAGCTATAGAACAGGGTGTCATTGATCAATCTCAAGTAATTGAAGTAAAGGAAACAACTAATGAGATTCAAGATGAATTGGAGAAAACAAATCCTTCAGAAAATAATCTTCAAAGTCTTGCTTCAAGTATTTATGATATAGGATCAAAAGGTTTATTAAGGTTATCAACTAACGTCATAAATAATCCAAAGTGGGGAGAGGCTGTAACGAGCTTTTTATTAGGATTAGTATAAGAGGGGAAAGTTTAGAGATGAAAAAGTTAAAATGCATTTATAGTATTCTAATGAAGTTGGACCAAAGAGAGAAAATTGTACAAAGTGATTTTGACATAGATAAAGAAGAATGGGGAGATATAGCAGAACTTATTCTTGACGAAGGACTTGCTAAAGGGATCTCAGTTACAAAAGGTGGTCAAGGTAATAAAGTACAATCAGTATGGTACGATAATGCCAAAATAACATTAGATGGACTGAGGTTCTTAGAAGACAATGATGCCTATTCTTTAAAATGACTGAACAGCCAAAGCTGAAGATTGTATTGATAATCTTCAGCTTTGCCTTTATTCAAGAAACAGGGGCAATAACTGAAGGTCAGCAAGTCTCGATCCGTCTATTGCCCTTCTTCAATTGGGCAGGATTGTTGAGTAAACCCAAAAGCTAATACACTTTTTAAAATATTAAAGTGATGGGGGAGAGATGTCATTGAGGAATATAATCTGGTTACTGATTTTGACTGGAATATTATTTACAGGATGTGCAGACAATGATAGTACAAACTGGAGGTTAAGCCCTACATTTACTTATGATAATATGACCTTACACGGAACAGAAGGAAAGTTCGGGATTCACAAAGTGAACGGTGAAAGCGATGAACCAGAATTTCCAGTAAATAAAGGAAGACAGTACAACGTCTATTTCTTGGAGAGTACAGAAGATTTTAATGGTAAAAGATATAAGATGACTGCGACTCATCAAAATTCAGACGATATTGTGGAACTTTATGAATGGGAGATTGATAATAAGCAAAGCGGAGCAAAATTCTCACTTGATAAAGAAGGTCTTTGGAAGATTGATATATTTGTTGATGATGAACCGTATACAAGCTTTATTGTTGAAGCGAAATAAACAAGTATTCAACTAGCAGGGGCGTTTGCTGAACAAGCAACCGCCCTTTGTTCCAGTAAAGGAGCAGGATTGTTGAATAAGAGACCTGCGGGATAGAAGACACTTTTGACACAAACTGCACAGCAACGAATGAAATGACTTTTTAGAAATCAGGACCGTAATCTGTTTTTTTTTAGGTATGATTTTAGTATGAATAATTGTTATATTGTGAATTGTTTCGCTTAAACTAACGGAGCAGGTTAGTTTATCAAATGTTGCCAAAATTTAAATCATTTATAAATAATTAGGGAGATAACTTTGGTGATTTTAAAATGAGGAAGGAAATTATGAATTTTGTCAGAGAAATTACAAGAAATCGTT
This sequence comes from Bacillus sp. Marseille-Q1617, assembly GCF_903645295.1. Lineage (NCBI taxonomy): Bacteria > Bacillati > Bacillota > Bacilli > Caryophanales > Bacillaceae > Bacillus > Bacillus sp. Marseille-Q1617. The sequence continues at coordinate 2,255,392 of NZ_CAHJXM010000001.1, read as the reverse complement.
GGAAAGAACAAATTAAAAGAACTGCTTCTGAAATAAAAACAAATAATGGATTTTCATTTATTGACCGCTTTATACAAGATAAGCGAATTATTCTTCTTGGTGAAAATTCACACGGAATAGCGGACTATTTCACAACTAAAACTGACTTAATCCGTTATTTACATCAATATCACGGATTTAACGTTGTCGTACTTGAAAGCGGACTTTTGGAAGCAACTCTGTGCAAACAATTTTTAAGCGACGACTCCCCTGAGAAACAAATCCAAAGTAGCTTATTAGATATTTACCATAATGAAGAAATGAAACCACTGTTTTCTGAGAAATGGGCTCAGTCTATAAAACTTAGTGGAATGGATCCCCAGCCTACTTATCCTTTAATATCTGAACATATGTTAGATTGGATAAAAAATCATACGGATTATGAGTTATATGAATCTATGAGAAGAGTTGAGGAACAATATTTTGAATTAGACTCTGAAATGTTGGTAAAGATAACAAAACCTATAAAAAAGAGAATGAAATCTGCCATTCAAGAATATGAAGGAGTATTAAAATTAATAGATATTAAACGAAAAAACTACTCGAATCCCGAAATACAAAGGATGTTTCTATTAATCCAACGGGGGATGCAAAATAGGTTGCAATGGTTACAGGTGAATTTAAGAGGATACCTATCCTCTGGGATTCAAAGAGGGTTTAATATGTTTCAAAATTTAGAATGGCTAATGAATCACTATTATATTAAAGAGAAGATAATTGTATGGTCCCATAATTTTCATATACGAAAAAGACGACCCCTCACTGCAAAATTATTAGGAATTAGGTCGGTTGGGTATTGGTTGCAAAAGAAGTACCCTAAAGACTTTTATGCGATTGGTCTTTATGCTGGGAGTGGGGAATTTGCAACACAATTACGGGTCGAATTAGAGATAAATATTATGAAAAAAGATCATTATCATTTAGAGTCATTACTTTATGAGACATCAGAAACAGACTTATTTCTTCCATTGAATGTACAAAATCAAATCACCGAGAGAAAAATGTGGTTCAAAAGAAGATGGAGGTTATTGGAATCTGGATTTTCGGGTCTTTCCCCAATGGTTATTTATCCACAAGACCACTATGATGCAATAATCTTTATACGGGAAGTGACCTCCCCAAAATATTTAAAACGGTCTGAATAATAGGGGAAATGTTAATTGATATTTCACTAAGGGCAGGTTAATGCAATAAACATAGTCGATTATCAATACCTTTCTAAAAATGATGAAATTCCAGATGAGGGGATAACACCATCTTCTAATAAAATAAATTATATGGAGGGGATATTTATGTGGGTAATATTAGGGGTTATTGCAATAGTAGTAACTGTTATAAACCTTTCTTTGTATGCAGCAGGAAAGGATTATAAGCTTGCTATGGCGATGGCATTATCATTTACAGCTTTAACAAATTGTGCAAATTACAGTAATCTAACTCGGTGGGTAAAAGTGGAAGATTGGTCGGCTTTAATGGATGTAATACCAGGTATGGCAAGGGCATTTTGGTTTTTGACAATTGTATCTATCTTACTAAATAATGCACCTATATTTTTAGAACGAAAACGTAAGAAATAATCACTTATTATTGGTGATATTTTTAGTGCTATCTCAACTTCACTATTGGGCAATAAGGATAAGAAGTGAAATACAAAATGTCAGATAAGTATTACATTCAGCCGTTAACTGTGTATTTTTAATTAAACCAGCTAATAGTTTGTCAACATTTTTCAATAAAAACTTAAAATAACTCATGTTATACTGAAAATAGGCATGCCAAATAACCTTCCACAGACATATGTTTGGAAGGTTTTGTCTTATTTAGCTGGAAATCTTAATTAGGCTATATCTTGGAAAGTGGTTCTGTTTTTTAATATGGCATAGATCCAATGTAAGAGCTTATTTACACAAGCAATGACGGCTACTTTATAAAGTTTTCCTTCCTCACGCTTCTTATCATAAAAAGCTCTCAATCTCTTGTTTCTAGGGATGATTTCATCTGTTGTTTTTTGTTTGCGACAGTCACGAATACCAGAGCGAACGGCCAAATATAAGGCGTGCCTTAATCTGCTAGAACCACGTTTTGTAATGCGAACAAGAGTAGCTTTAAACTTACCTGATTCAAATACTTCTGGATCAACCCCAGCGAATGCTACAAGCTTTTTCGGGTGATTAAACCGGTCTATCTCTCCTATTTCAGAAATGATCGTGGCGGCGATCTTTTCTCCGATACCAGGGATAGATTGGATAATCTTATATTCTTCAACTTCTTTTGCGAGAGTGTCTATCTCTGACTCCATTCTGGATAGATGCTCTTTGTATTGAAGAAGCATATCAATATACATACTTAGACTCAGTAAATGACTCTGATAAAGCGTCTTTTTAAATGGATTCCGTGCTGCAGCTTGCTTTAGATCCCGAGCTTTTTCTTCTGCCCATCTCTTAGAGCGACTCTTACAGAATTCCTTGATTTTCTCAGCCAACACATCTTCACTCACAGCCAGAATATCTTCTGAGGCGGGAAATTCCTTTAAAAGAAGCAAGGACACAACGGAATATAAATCTCCAAACACACCTCTATACTCAGTGAAGATTTGATCCAACACTGCTTGGAATTGGAGCTTGGTTTGAACATATATCCCAGTAATATTCTCATGCTGTCTTGTGAGGTTACGTAGGTTCAAAAGCTGAATGCCGCGTCTTTCATAGGGTTCTAAATCCTCTTTGTAATAAAGCTCACAGAGACGATAAGCATCGATGGCATCCGTTTTAACTTTTCGTAAACTAGAACTTTTAGCTCGATGAGAGATCAACGGGTTTACGATGATTAATAAATAGTTATGCTGCTCCAGAAACTGAACCACAGGTGCATGGTAATGGCCAGTTGCTTCTAGGACAACCGAAGGTTGAATACCTGTTTTATCTTTCACACTTTCCAGAAACTCAAGTAGTGAGCTTAGCCCTTCCAGATTATGCTTGATACTAAAACTTTTCCCGTAAGGTTTTCCTTTATCTAAAAAGGCCTGAACCTCACTTTCTCCTTTCGATACATCCAGACCAACGACTGGATTCATTCTCCATCTCCTCCTCATATTCATCTTGCCAGTAACCCCTAATCCTCCTAGTAGTATCATAGCTTCGCTTGTTATACGAGATCTTTGTCCCAACCAGCCTCAAACATGTTTCTACCAGTAGGGGGTGAACGGTTTAACGGACGGGATCTAAGTCCCACGGGGGCGGACGTTCTACCCTGGCTACTGTTATAATAAGACCATATAAAAAATGGTCAACCAGAAAAATCTAACATTCTGGTTAACCTTATAATACGAAACGGGGGCGTTTGCTGAACAAGCAGCCGCCCTTTATTCAAGTAAAGGGGCAGTTTAGTTCATTAACAGTTGCATAAATCAGTATAAAATCTTTACTTTAATGCAGGAAGTAAGGATTTTTTGTTGAATAATTAAATTTAGAATATTTTGGAATTTGGGAGGGGATAAAAAATGGGTGATAAATTATTAAGGATAGGCACAACGTATATACCAGTGATTAATGTAGACCTTTCTTCTGATTGGTATGTAAATAAACTAGGAGCAGAGTTAAGCTACAAAGATCCAGACAAAGCTATTTTAAACTTTGCCAATCAAAGTATTTTTCTTGTGAATTCTAATGAAAATTAAAGCTCCAATTTTATTGATATTTACGGTAATGAGCATTTCTCGTTAACATTCGAAGTAAATGGATTAAATGACTTAAAAGCAATACATAAGGACTTTAAGCAATGTGAAATTAGAGTTGGAGAGATTGAGGACAGAGGGCATTCTGGAAGAAATTTTGTATTTTATGATTTAGATGGTAATAAATTTGATGTATGGAGTGAACTTAGTCCAATCTTCAGAGAAAAATATCTTATTTCCAAATAGAAAGTTAAAATGAGAAGGCTATGTTTTAACTCGTTCATTGTTCCATAACGGGGAAGATTGTGAGTTGAAGATCCAATAGGGATCGGCAACTCTTTTTTCTTTAGACTAAAATTGAGAACAGTAAATTATAGGTAATTACAGAAATCTTATAGAAATAAAATAATATGAGGTGTGAAAGTGAAAATCAGAAAAGCAACAGTGAATGATATTAAGGAAATTACTCACACCTGGACCAACTTCTTCGACGATTTCCATAGGTTCATGGCCTGTGTCGGGGGACAGACCCCTATCATGCACAAAGTATAAAGAAAAGTGGTAATATTAAGATGAATTATCAATAGAAATAAATTGTTTTTGAGGTGGGGGTATTATGGAAATATTTCAAGCTACAATTGAAGACCTAGAAGGAGTGTCAAATTTATTTAATTTGTATCGGATATTTTATCAACAAGAATCCGATTTAGAAAGTGCTAAAACTTACATAAAAGAACGTATAGAAAATAAGGAATCCGTTTTATTTGTCGTTAAAGATAAACAAAACTATGTCGGTTTTACTCAACTTTATCCTGCATTTTCATCTATATCTCTGAAAAGAGCCTGGATATTAAATGATTTATATGTTGATAAAAAGGCAAGAAAACAAGGAGTAGGAGAATTGCTCTTACATAAAGCAAAAGAATACGCAATTGAAACAGGTGCTAAAAGCCTTAGTCTCAGTACAGCACCAGATAATCATTCTGCTCAAAGACTATATGAAAAAAATGGATACAAAAGAGATGATTATTTTTATCATTATGAATTAGATTTATCCCAATAGAATTTAAGGGTAAGAGAGTAATATTCAAAACTTTAATATTACTTCAAATTCTAACTTTCAATATTTAATAATCACAAGGAGGCTGAAAAATTAGGTTTTTTAATATTGGTAAAACAATGGTATACTATTTATACAGGAGAAATTTGGAAGGTGGAATTGGTTTTGCCAACATACTTGTAATGGTTAAGCAACTAAATAGTACATTTCTTTTTTTTTGAACATCTTTGTTCAACGAGAGGAGAAGTGTGCCTATTTTTAACCATTACAGGGAACGCAGGATAATCAGTTGTTCTAATTCCGGCGGGATACCTATATGGTATTTCGTTTTTTAATGGGAAAATCTTTCTCCATTCAACCATTTTTGCGTTCCTCTGAATAAATAGGAGGAACTGGTGTATGAGTTTAAATAATTTATTCAAGTATGAGATCATTGCTCAGGAAACACCTTATATAAAACGAAATTGTAGTAAATGTAAAAAGAACACAGAATTTTATTGTAGTGAGAAGTTCAGGGTAAATGCGAATCAAAAAATAGTTGATATTTGGCTTATTTATAACTGTACACATTGTGAGGGAACTTGGAATTACCCTATTTTATCCAGAGTAAATATTAATAAAATTGACTCAAAGCTCATTCAAAAGTTTATGAATAATGATAAAGAGACCATTTGGTACTATGCTTTTCAAATCAACAAATTAAGAAAACTATGTAATGATGTAATTACAGAGATACGATACGAGTTAAGAAAAGAAAAGCTCGATTCACGAACTAACGAAGTTACGATTAGACTGTGCTGTAAATATAATTTTGGTCTTAGAATAGATAAACTTATCGCAGAGATTCTTGGCATTTCAAGGTCAAAAGTAAATAAACTGTCTCAGAATGGAACTATTTTACTAAATCCGAACATTAAGATGAAGAGCAATGTTATAGATGATTTACACATTATAGTCAAAGGCGACGGGTACAAAGTTGATGCATTGACATCATAATCTATCATCATTGCTAAGGCTATTCACTAAGGGGGATTAGCTGAAGGTCGGGCAGCCGATCTTCAGCTGTACCCTTATTCCATGATTGAGCAGGATAGTTGCTATTGCAAATATTTTTGCACATTTCAGAGCTTCGACCCTTAGTGGGTATGGGGCTCTTTCTTCTTGTATCTGGCCAGTTAATGAAATAAGTGGTTGTACAGTCAAATGTAATTTGAAATAATTAGGTAAAATGTAAATATAATGAATATACTGTGTGTGGAAAAATATTGAATCCAATCAAAACGAGGCACTGGCGATGTTTTTACCTGGCAGGGCCATAGAAAAAATCATGTTCGTGGCGAATGATCAAAATGAAGTTGCGAAAATGACGGTAAATTTTAATGGGGTAACAGTTGAGCAAACGTTCCCTCCTTACGAACCAAGCGTAACCAGGGTTAACTTACCTGAATCAACAGATGGTGGATATGATTATCGGAACTACAAATATCATGATGAAAATGGGGATTTGATTGAAGGGTATGAATGATTGATTGTGAATCTTTAAGGGTCACTGGAGATTGTGGAGGGTATCCCGCCTTACAGGCGCAAGGGAGCGATATGCATGGGGAAAAGTAGAGTGAGGACCGTCCACGATTAATAAAAATAATTTTAAGAGAGTTTAGTGAGGATGGAAAGGGAGTACCGGAATGAGAAGAGTAGTATTGATTTTAGTATCTATTGGGATAGCCGTGTTCATGTTTTTGTTGAGTAATTATCGGTTCACGCCTGAAAGTGCAGCCCTGAGCAACTCTTCCCTGACAGATGACTTTGAATATGTGGATCAAAATGGAATCGGGGAGGCCAAGGTTCTGTTATTCAAAAGCGATGTGAAAGAGGAGTACAGGACAGTTTTGACCGAAAAGTCAGGGTTGCTTTATAGAAGTAATTATTCTACATATACTCCATTTACCTCAGACCCCCTCCAACTTGTTGGAGGCATGAGCGTTACCACGGAAAAAAACGCCCTTACTTATTTGAGCGTCCTTTCTAATGATGAAAATGTGGCTTATATCCTAGCGGGGGTGGAGCCTCATATCGAGCGCAGAGAAGTGAGTAAAGGTGAGCGTATTACTTTTTTGTTTCCGTTTAGTGAGCAAGTAGACAAACTTAACGCTACGGCCTTTGATGAAAATGGAAAGAAGCTCTACTACTTGGGTTATCCGAAGGGTACAAATATGTTCAGACAAGAGGATTTTAGATGGCATAAGTATGAGTGAGGTATGACGGGGTTAAGTTTGGAACACGGGGATGGTTCTCAAGCTTTGGAAGCAGAAGAACCGTCCCCGATGCTTCCAGAAAACAAAGGTTGAAAGAATACCAATATTGGGGACTTAGTTTCCAAGAAGTTTATTCTAAAATGAGCAGGAAGAGACATAATATTTGAATGAATATCTTGGTTTCAAGTAAGTAATGGGGCAATATAGCAAGATGTATTGGTCTCTTATAAATTGGTACGTAATTAACAGGAGAAGTCATGTCTAATATTTATAGATTTATCAGTTTTAAGTCATTTGAGTTAATTTTAATTGAATCTAAATTTAAAAAAACGATCGATTCTGTCGATTCAATATCTACAGAACGTTCTTTAGAAACTATACTTCAACAAATTATAACAAATAAGTAATATTGCCAATCTTGGACAATACTAAATGAGAGGAGAATTTATAATAAAAATAACACTTTAGTACTCATTGAATTGACTTTAATGACATTTTAAAACTTGAAAATATTGAAGGGAAGCATAGGGACTGTTCTCTTGCTTCGGAAGCATTAGAACCGTCCCCATGCTTCCTAAGGGATTGGCTTTTCTTTTTCTGCCGAGTAATACGTGATAATGTTCACTACTGTGTATATGGTATATGTTGGAACGGCAGTAACTAACTGTTTAACTGCTTGATAGTGAACTATCAGGTTTCATAGCTTTTGCCAACATTGAATTAATCGCATCTACATCACAATTAATCGATAGAACTATATTGCCTGCTAAAAATTCTGTAATTTCGCAGAGAGAAACGAAAACTTTTGATGCTTGTGCAGTTGAAACACAGCTACCAAAAGAAGTTATTTTAATAGCATTATCAAATTTTACAACATCTCCTACTTTTTCTAAATTACCAAATACGATACTTCCGTTTCTTTCATATATAACAATTAATTCTCCTTTGTGATCTTCTAACTTTTCTCTGAGAGCATCGTTGCATTCGCATTGACAGTTATCTCTATCACCCATTACTTATACATCTCCTTTCAAGCTATTTTATATATTAATATGACAAGCTTAAAAGTAACGTGTAGACTATCGTAATAGACAAATGTTGATTTTAATTGAAGGAATACAACCTACTAATTGAAGAAGGTTATTTTCTTTAATAATCGAATTATAATTTCAAGCAAGCCTTACACGAATACATTAAACTATCGGGCGCGATTGTAGAATTAATCTTTTTTGTGAAAAACTAACAGCCATTTCGATAAGCCCATTCGACCCCTATGGATTTGCAACGGGTGTCATTTCTAGTCTATATGCAGTTTTATTTTTTATTAACGATTTAGTTGTGATTTTTATAGGGTTATTAACTAAGAATACAACTGGTATTTATGATAGTAATTAATTAAGTATTGAGGTGAGAATAGGGTGTCAAATGTAGAATTAACATTAATAACTTCTGACAATTGGAGAGAAGTGCTTGAATTATCCGTGCACGCAGAGCAACAGAAGTTTGTTGCTTCAGTTAATCCTCCAGTTGCTATCGCACTTGCTAAAGCATATGTAAGACCAGGCGGAAAAAAGATTGAACCATATGGGATTTATCATAAAAAAAAGATGGTGGGATTTTTCAATTTGCACTATACGCCAAATAGTACTGACAATTACTGGATTTTTCATTTTTTTATAGATAAAAGATTTCAACGAAACGGATTAGGTTTAAAAGCATTTCGAGAATTGATGAGACAGATCGAACAAAACCATCCTGCCTGTTACCGTATACGTTTAACTGTTCATCCAGAAAATGAAGTTGGGAGAAAATTTTATTTAAAGGTTGGATTTTCAGAAGACAATATTTTGACATTTGATGAGCCTACCTATTCCATATTCTTATAACAAGTTTTCAGAGAACATTTGAAGCACGGGGACGGTTCTCTTGCTTCGAAGCATTAGAACCGTCCCCGCTCTTCCCGAACCTGCCACAACAAAGCATTAATTGACAGGATCGATTTTTAAAGGGTTGCTAAGATGAGAATAAGGAGTTGAAGGCCATGGCATGGGTGGAGTCGATACAGAAGGCAATCGAATACATGGAACAAAATATATTGGAAGATATCACGATAGACAGTATTGCTGAACAAGCCAATGTGTCACCTTTTCATTTCCAGCGGACGTTTTCCGTTTTGACAGAAATGACGGTTGGTGACTATTTAAGAAGGCGGCGGTTAACATTGGCAGGAGAAGATTTGCTGACAACAGATGCGAAGATTATTGACCTTGCCTATAAATATGGCTATGACACTCCAGAGGCTTTCTCCAAGGCTTTCCGCAGACAGAACGGGGTTACTCCAAGTGAAGCGCGAAAGAATAAGGGGAAACTGCAATCTTATAACCGCCTGATCATCCAGGTCACTTTGAAAGGGGCAGAACCAATGAAGTATAATGTAGTCGAGAAGAATGCGTTTCAAATCGTTGGGATTAAACGAGAATTCTCTTGTGTTGCAGAGGAAGAAAACGTAGTGGGCATTCCGGAACTCTGGGCAGAGGTCAATCAAAACGGAATAAGCGATAGGCTGTTTCAACTGAATGACGGGGTAGTAAAAGGAGTATTAGGGGTTTGTGGAGGAATCAGTGAAGAGCAAAAAAAGGCGAATGTGTTTGATTATTGGGTGGCCACCTCGTACGCCGGGAAGGTTCCAGAAGGGATGCTCAGCCTAGAAATCCCTGCTTCCAAGTGGGCGGTGTTTGAAGTGAATGGACCAATGCCTGCTGCAATGCAAAATGCGTGGAAACGAATTTTCTCCGAATGGTTCCCTTCCACTGGGTATGAGCATGCGGGTACACCAGAATTTGAATTATATACGGATGAAGATCCAAATAGTCCGGATTTATACTCAGAGATATGGATTCCGATTAAATAAGTTCTTCATGTGTATACGATCTTAAGCAAACCGGCGCTTTCTGAAGTATGGAAAGCGTCTTTCTTCATGACAGGGGCCATTTAAAGAATAAGAAGATTGCTCAGAATCATGATATTTGAAATAATTGGTATTTTAAGATGGTTATTAATTATATAGAGAGGGATATAGAGGTGGAATTATATGCCTAAAATTGACAATATGTTAGCCATTCTATGGATGCTTCGTTCAGGTGAAAAAATTACTGCAAAACAAATTTCAGAAAAGTTAGAGATGAATATTAGGACTGTGTATCGTTATATTGATACAATTTCTACAAGTGGCGTACCCATCATTTCAGAACCAGGACATAACGGTGGATACACTTTATTGAACAATTTTATTGAGGCTCCTCTTTTTTTTGATTTTGAAGAGCAAACTTCACTATTTCACGCTGCTGTTTTTGCAGAAGAAGCTGGATATTATGGGGGTGAAGCACTGAATAGGGCCATATCTAAACTAAGTAAATACTCAAATCAAGAGCAGGAAACAAAGATAAACCAACATGTAACTAGTCTTGAAGTAATAAGTCGATTAAATTCACTATCTATGGAACCTTTTCTGAAGGAGTTGGAGCAGGCCATAGCTGACGGGTACTCAGTAAAAATTCATTATCATAAAAGTGGCGAAAAGCAATTAAATGATAGATTGGTCGATCCGTTCAGAATTATCTACTGGAATAATAAGTGGTATGTGATTGGATTTTGTCATCTTAGAAATGATATTCGTAGTTTTAGAGTAGATCGAATGGAAAGTCTAATGCTAACCGAAAATAAGTTTAACAGGCCAGAAGATTTTTCAGCAAGTGACTATTTTATAAAAAACCTTCTTCCAACTATAGAAGATAAGGAAGGGATTATTTCTTTGGTTCTTAATGGGGATAAAAGTGCACTGGATGATATTTGCCAACATTGGTTTTTAGGACATTATTTACAAGAACGGACTTCAAATCAAGCAGTTTTTCTTCTTGAAAAAGATATGATACATACATATGTACCTTATTTACTTTTACCGTACAATAAATCTATTAAAGTGATTGAGCCAATAAGTCTTAAGAAAAGACTTATTGAAGTTCTGTCGGATTTAATAAAATTTCACCAAGTATGATAACTTCCCTGACGTTAACTGTCAGGGAAGTTATTTTATAATAGCTATATCAATTGTGATTGGAGTGTTATCGGATGCAAACAAAAAAAGCTTTTCTATATGTATTTAATACAATGTCGGACTGGGAATATGGATATTTAATTGCTGAACTAAACTCAGGAAGATATTTTAAAAAAGATTTAGCGCCTATAAAAGTAATGACAGTAGGAGCTACTAAAGAAATGATTACTACTATGGGAGGACTGGGCATTAAACCAGATATTTCCCTTGATGAATGCACTTTTGAGAGTAAAGATCTTTTAATCTTACCAGGATGGACTACTTGGAGTGAAGAAATTCATCAACCGATCTTGGAAAGAATTGGCCAGGCTTTAAAAATTGGCACGATTGTTGCTGCAATCTGTGGTGCAGTTGATGCCCTCGCGAATATGGGATACTTAGATACTAGAAAGCATACAAGTAATAACTTAGAATATACTAAAATGGTATGTCCCAACTATAAAGGAGAAACGTTCTATGAGTCAGGAGCTGCGGTATCCCATGCGAATTTAGTTACTGCATCGGGAATAGCTCCTCTGGAATTTGCAATGGAGGTACTGAAAAAAATAGATGTATTTACACCAGATGCATTACATTCATGGTATAACCTAAATAAGACTCATAAACCCCAATACTTCTTCCAATTAATGAATTCAATAAATAAATGAAGTAACTGAAAAGCTCAATTTCTCTATTTAGATTTGTAGAGAAGTTGGGCTTTTTAATTTGGAATTTCCTTATCGTTGTAACTCCGCATTTTCCTGACGCTACCCCATAATAAGGTAAGCTCTTTTATTATGAATATTTTTCTTGAGTATACCGGTCGGATTTGAAATAATTGGTATTAAGTTAAATGGCAGGTTAGTAGAATATTCTCGTTAGTGACTTAGGAGAATATAGATGAAAGATATTATAAAGAAACACCTATTATTAAAATATAGTTTTTTTGTTACTTTCGGCTTTTTATGCCTTTCATTAGGATACATTCTAGGAAAGTGGATTATTGCATTTTAATTATAGATTTTGGTTCAGATAATAAATGCAGAATCCTGGAGGGGATTAAAGGTGGAGCAACATAAACCTAAAATAATGGTGTTAGGTACCTTTCGATTCTCTAGCTTCGGAAGCACAAGAACCAAACATCACTTGAGAGGAAGATTGTTTGATTAACATCGAAATTCTTTATTGGGATCGTAACATTTTTGTTGTCTGAATGATTTTACTTACAAGAAATATTGAGTTACTTCCTTTTACTAATCTAGGGCTGGGGATATTCACCTTTATAATCGGTATAGAAGAATACCAAAAAGGAAGAAAAGGTAATGGGAGTTGGGTAATCGGAGGTTCAATTTTTATATTGTTTGTCTCGATATTTACCTCACGTATTTATACACCTAGGAGAGAAGGGTAAACAGGACATTTATAGTAATGGAATGAGATATCAAAAAAACTTCTGTACATTGGGTGTTATCTTAATGAACTGTGCTACAGTGTCGTATAGAAAAACCTTCAATCTGAAGTGGTTTTTGCTGAAAGTTGGTATTAAGGTGAAGTGCAACATTCCTTGATAACACAAAAGACCTGCCCCTTTTCCGGGACAGGCCATTTCCTTAGCCTACCTTTTGATTTGTTTTATCCTTTTTATCCGTTTTCCATTGATTCATTTGGACGTCATATTCTTTCCCAAGCTGCTTGACCAAACCATAACACATGACCAGTACGACGAATGTAAGCGGAAGTGCACTAACGATGATCGCTGTCTGCAGTCCGGCCAGGCCGCCGGAGGCCATCAGAACAAGTGTGGCTGCGACCAGGATCAATCCCCATACCACTTTCACACCGTTAGGAGGATTCAATTTCCCGCCTGTTGTGAGCATTCCAAGTACAAAGGTTGCGGAGTCTGCTGATGTGACGAAGAAAGTGGTGATAAGTGCCACAGTCAACACCGATAGAACCGCGCCGAGCGGAAGGTTTTGATAAACAAAGAATAGAGCCGTTTCCAGACTTTGTCCTGAAACATCCAAGCCCTTCACCATCTCGAGGTTGATTGCTGTTCCGCCGAATACTGTGAACCATAAGGCACAGACAAGCGAGGGCACAAGTAAGACCGCGACCGTGAACTCACGGATGGTACGTCCTTTGGACACACGTGCAATAAACATCCCCACAAACGGAGTCCAGGAAATCCACCAAGCCCAATAAAACACAGTCCAGCCTTGGGTCCAAGCTGCTTCATCTGCATTGAAAGGAGACAAGCGCAAGCCCATTTGAACGACATTTTGCAAATAACTTCCCATGGTGGTGGTAAACATATTCATCAAGAATAACGTTGGCCCAAGTATGAGCATGGCAATAAATAATATGACAGCTAACGACATATTGATATTACTTAATAACTTGATCCCTTTCGAAATGCCTGTAGTTGCTGAAACAATGAAAAGTACTGTGATGATCATCATGATCATGAACTGGACGAAAAAGTTGTTTGGAATTCCAATCAGATATTCCAGTCCAGCATTGATCTGTTGAGATCCCAATCCTAATGATGCCGCAACGCCGAATAATGTCGCAAACACGGCGACAACATCAATTGTCTTACCGATTGGGCCTTTCACCTTTTCACCAATTACAGGATGAAGAGTTGCACTCATCAATCCGGGAGCTCCCCTGTTAAACTTCTGATAGGCCAGTGCCAATGCGACGATGGCATAAATCGCCCAGGCATGCAGTCCCCAATGAAGCCAGGTATATCGCATTCCCATAATTCCCGATTGTGCCGTCCCGCCTTCTCCTGCAGGTGGCGAGGAAAAATGAGAGATTGGTTCAGAGACACCGTAAAATAACAAACCGATTCCCATTCCGGCCGAAAATAACATCGCGAACCAGGTTGGTCTGCTGAATTCCGGTTTTGAATCTTGTTTTCCTAATTTGATTTTTCCATACTTACTGAAGATCATAAATGCGGCAAATATGAGGAAAAAGGTGGCGACCAGCTGATAAAACCAGCCGAATTTCTCAAGTACGAATCCTTTTGCTACTTCCATTGCAGATCCCAATTGATCGGGTATCAACACCCCTATCAGGACGAAAACCACTGCAATTCCTACCGAGATCCTAAAAACGGACCTGTCCATGTGCATCAATCCTTTACAACTTTAATATGTGATTCTATGTACCTAGTACAACTATGTACAAATATTCATTAAACCACAAATTGAATAATTAGAAAAATAGCTGTGGCTTTCATATTTCGTCAAATTTCGCGGTTTTCCAGATAGAGATGAGCTCATCCTTGTTAGCTATACAATTACGAGGATATAGTGGTGAATGCTCCCTCATTCTCCAGATGGGAGTAGATTGGGAATGGTTAACGCTCTACTTTTTTCGTTTTCTATGCAAAATTAAACCACAGCATAGCTCGATCCTCCGTATAAAAGCAACTTTAAACAATTTCTCAGTTACTTGATTTCCTCCATCATGAAAAATACATTCCTTTTTCAGCATTTACGTTCCACTTTTGAAAATTACGTGCATCATTTTAAAAATACATTCCACTTTTCTCGTTTATCAACCAACTTGTCGAAAAATCTTTGAGGCCAGGATGGGAGTAAGTGCCGGGCACTTTTTTGGAAGGCAGGCTGAGAACGTTCCGAGGTCTCCAATCGGAACAGGGTTTTGCATGAAATAGAGGGAATACATTACTAAAAATGGAATATCTTTTGTATGGGTGTTCGCCTTCGGGCCCAGCCAGTTTGGATATACCTGAAAATAGGCTGTAATTGTGACGTATATCCGTTAAGGAAACAAGGCTGTTCGTTTGTGAATGCAAATAAAAGGTATACCTATCGTGCCCGTTAACGGCATGATTCTTTTAAATAAAGGAGGAATAGCACAATGAAAGTTTCACCTTTCCAATCGTATCTTGTTCTCGAAGGGGAGAGGATCAAACTTACCCCGATGAAGCTTGATCATGCTCCTGAATTGTTCCGCATCAATCATCCTGACATATGGAAGTATATGTTTTCAGAGATAACTACGTTGCAAGAAATGGAAAAACTGGTTTCGGAAGCGGTTAAACTTCGGGATCAACGCTTGGCCCTGACTTTTGTGGTGAGGTTGAAAGAAACAGATGAGATCGTCGGGACAACACGTCTATATGAAATAAATGAAAGACAGAAGTCCTGTGAATTGGGATCGACGTGGTATGGAAAAGACTTTCAACGAACATTTGTGAATACTGAAACCAAATATGCCGTATTAAAATATTGCTTCGAGGAACTGGGGATGATCAGGGTTCAATTGAAGACGGATGAGCGAAATGTACGTTCCCAGAAGGCAATTGAGAGATTGGGTGCAGTGAAGGAAGGGATCATGAGGAAAGAAAGGATCCTTGCCAGCGGCTATGTCAGGAATGCGGTGCTGTATTCCATCACAAATGATGAATGGGCGGGGGTTAAGAAAGGATTGATGAATAAGATGGGCCGGTACACGTGAGTTGAGTACATTGATACTCATACCAAACCACTCTTATCCATAAAAGGGGGTCCATTAATGGGAACGAAGAATTATTTGATCGAAGGCGTTTCCTGTACCGGTAAAACCTCGGTCTGCAGCGAATGCAGCGGCGCGGTTACCACTCCATTCATGGTGACCGTGAATTGGCATATCAGGGAGATCCGGAAACGGGTACGCGGACGGATACCGCTGCTCACGAGAATCACATTTGGGATGTAGAGAAAGTGAAGTCTATAGTCGCCAACCAGGATCATGAGGTAAACTTTTTCTGCGGGGGGTCCAGGAACTGGTCGACATTCATCCATCTATTTGACGGTGTGTTTGTGCTCGAAGTTGATGTGGCCACATTAAACAGGCGGCTTGATGGTCGCCCCCAAGATGAATTTGGCGGAAAGAAAAAGGATCGGGAACTCGTTTTACGATTGCATCAAACGAAAGAAGATATTCCTAAAGAGGGAATCATCATCGACGCTGCTGCTCCAATCGAACAGGTTGTTGATGAGATCGTTCAGCAATGCAAATAATCTTAGGGGCAGTATGTGGACGGTTCCCATTCAACTTTATAAGAAACAAACTGCACCACCAACCATCTTCACTGATAGTGTAGAGAACCGTATCCCGCAATAAATAGGGTTAGATTTGTTTCAGGTTAACCCTAATTCACAAAAAGAAAGCAGGAGAACCGAACCGTGCCTATACTTTTAAAAAATATCGGAAATGTGTTAGTACTCCTGATTAAACACATCTTTATTCATTCAGCAAAAGCTGAAAACCTGATGATCGATCTTCATCTTTTATAAATGGTATTGACAAAACCAGCTACTTTGTCATACTATATACCGGTAGTAAGTAATACAAAGTACAGTGCGGGGGGTGAATGTTTGGAAAACTTTACAGAGATGCTGAAAGGGGTGCTTGAAGGCTGTGTGCTTGAGATCATCAGCCGTGGTGAAACGTATGGTTATGAAATCACGCAGCAGCTGAGGGAACTCGGATTCACGGATGTGGTGGAAGGGACGGTGTACACCATTACCATGCGCCTTGAGAAGAATAACCTGGTGAATATTGAAAAGAAGAAATCCACTGTTGGGCCGCCGAGGAAATTTTACACCCTTAATGAAGCGGGTCTTGAGAAGCTGAAGATCTTTTGGGGGAAATGGGAATTCATTTCAAGTAAGTTAAACGAACTTAAAACAAAAGAAATCGTGAGGAGAGGATAAGATGAAATTTATTGAAAAAATCACGGGAAGTATGGCTGACAAGCGTGAATGGCGAGCGATGGAGACGCGGGCGAAAACCCTGCCAAGTAAGTATCTCAATGCTTACAAAGCGATTCAAAAATATATGTGGACCGCCGGGGGTCTTACTGACTGGAAGGACATGAGCCGTATATTTAATGGGATCCTCGATCTTTTTGAAGAAGGGGCAGCGGAAGGCAAGGAAGTAACCGACCTCACGGGTGAGGACGTAGCCGCTTTCTGTGATGAACTAGTGAAAGACTCGGAAACATGGAATGACAAGCACCGGGCAAAATTGAATGATACGATCGGCCGTGGGAAAAAGTGAACAGGTCATACCGACTGAATAGCAGGTGATGAATGATGGACCGGCACTATTCAGTTTTTTTTACCTCGGTAGTAAGTGTTACAGATTACCAGTGTCACTGAGTAGTGTCTGATTAAAAAGGAGGAAAGACTATGAGTAAAGCAGTTATTTCAGTAAAAGGACTAAGGAAATCCTTCAAAGACAAGGAAGTTTTAAGGGGTGTGGATTTTGAGGTGCAGCGGGGAGAGATATTTGCCTTGCTTGGTTCGAATGGGGCAGGAAAGACAACGATCGTCAATATCCTTTCTACGCTATTGAAGTCGGATCGGGGCGAAGCCGGTGTTTGCAGCTTTGATGTTCACAGTGAACCTGATCAAGTTCGCAGGAGTATCAGTCTTACAGGACAGTTTGCCGCTATAGACGGCAACCAAACCGGACGGGAAAATCTGATCATGATCGCAAGGTTGAGAGGAGTTTCTAATCCTTCCGGAGTGGCTGATGATCTGATGAAAAGATTCAGTCTGACCGAAGCTGCAAACAGACGGGCGGAAAAGTATTCCGGAGGGATGAAGCGCCGTCTTGATATTGCCATGAGCTTAATAGGCAATCCTTCAGTTATCTTTCTCGATGAACCGACGACAGGGCTTGACCCCGAAGCCCGGATGGAAGTATGGCATACCGTACAGGAGCTTGCCGGTGGGGGCACGACGATATTACTGACCACCCAGTACCTGGAGGAAGCGGAACAGCTGGCGGATCGAATTGCCATTCTGCATGGGGGGAAAATCATCACAACCGGTACAATGGCTGAACTGAAGGAGAAATTTCCGCCTGCGAAAGTGGAGTACATCGAGAAGCAGCCTACGTTAGAGGAAATCTTTCTGGAAATCATAGGAAAAAAAGGGGTGAATGAAAATGAACAGTAACACAAGAGTATTATTCGGCAGATTAATGCGCACGATCTTGCACAGTCCCGACACCATCATCACCGTTGCGGTGACTCCGATTATGATGCTGCTGTTGTTTGTGTATGTATTTGGCGGTGCAATCGAGACAGGTACTGACAGCTATGTGAATTATTTATTGCCCGGCATTCTGCTGATTACAATTGCATCAGGTGTGGCTTATACGTCTCTTCGGCTTTTTACGGATATGAAGAGCGGGCTGATGGCGCGTTTCATGACAATGCCGATCAAACGCTCGTCGGTTCTGTGGGCTCATGTATTAACTTCCCTGGTGTCCAACGCACTTGCTGTTGCGGTGGTGATTCTTGCAGCAGTTTTAATGGGCTTTCGTTCTGGTGCAGACATTTTGGAATGGCTGGCCGTAGTCGGGGTGCTTTTACTATTTACTATATCCCTGACATGGCTTGCGGTTATACCGGGATTGACGGCAGACTCCATGGAAGGGGCCACGGCCTACTCGTACCCGCTGATTTTTCTGCCATTCATCAGTTCGGCTTTTGTCCCTACGGAAACGATGCCGGCGGTTGTAAGGGTGTTCGCTGAAAACCAGCCCGTAACCTCGATTGTGAATTCGATTCGTGCCCTATTGTATCAAGGTTCTGTCGGCAGCGATATCTGGACCTCGCTTGCGTGGTGTATCGGCATTATGGTCATCGCCTATTTTATTGCCAATACCGTGTTTAAACGGAAGCTGGGGTGATGCCTGGACTTCTATGTATTCATTCAGGGATTTTTAACGAGAACGATGGCCGAAGTCCCTCTCTGATTAATACAGTATGATAAAGTGTGTATAAATTCCGGGGCATACTATTTTTAGGAATTATTTTAAGGCATTGCGGTATTGAAAATGGATGCCATCAGATATACAAATCAAGTTGAGGTAGTAAATAATGAAAGAAATTCCTAAGGAAGCCGAAGAAAGAAGAATTGAAAAAACAGCCTCAAACAGGTAAAAATGAGAAAGCCATTAAACCGTTTTAACCCTTCAGCCTTTTTTGGAAAGAAGCAGGTGTAATCCGGGATATCCTTGTCATTTATATAAGTCTAAAAAGAAGCGCAGGCCCGGCTCTCGCGCTTTTTTTTTTGTTCAACGGAGGGATTCGCGCTTTATTAGAAAAATGAACTTCTCCTTTAAAATATCAGTTCTGGAGCTCGATACGCCTTAAGAGTTAACATTAGAACGTCCTAAGACACCCTGCACTTTTTGAAACGCTTGATGGGAACCTCCCCAGTTGAACTCCCATTTACAGTCAAACGGCTGCCATAAAATCTGTTCAAGGGGAAGATCTCTCTTGCTTAAGAAGTAGTGATTTGAAATAATTGGTATTAAGATGTCAATTGCCTTCCAGTATGTACCCCAGCCAGACATTCTATGGCAAGAGTCTGTTCATGTGCTTGGTATTTATGATTTAGAACTTGATCCATCCTACTTAAGTCCTGAAGAATGTGCAGCTGCATCCGTAAACCTTATGCTAATGCATTCAAACGAAATGCGGATAAGGGTAGCGGGGATACCTGCATTCCATACGCATGGGCACGATTCTAATCAAAAAGGAAGTACGAGAACCGTCACTGTCCTTCTGAAATTTTTTATAAGGAAATGATAGAGGAGAAAATTTTATGATTAACAGCAATAAATCAAAGTTAAAATTAATCCAGTTTGATAAAACGGACGTCCCTGGTTTAATTCATCTGTCTAAATCAGTCGGGTGGGATTATGATGTATATGAAATTGGTACAGTATTGTCGTCAGGTAAAATATTTGGTCATATCGATGCTGAAGGGAAAATCGTTTCCAGCGCTGCCATCATACCGTATGAAACCAGTTATGCCTCAATTGGAATGGTCATCGTCAACAAAAAATATAGAGGGATGGGATTAGGAAAAGAGGCAACTCAACAGTGTATCGATTCTCTTTCAAATGATGTTTCTATCATGCTTATTGCAACTGAAGAGGGGAAGCCTCTCTATGAAAAAATGGGTTTTAGAACCGTTGATCATGTACACAAATATATCTGTAACTCCTATCCAACCTCTAATCGTGTAGCGAATAAAGCTGTTACTATAAAAAACTATAATCAGAACGACTTACATAAAATCATTCAGTTGGATGAAGCAGCTTTTGGAGATAAGAGAAGCAGTTTTATTCGTCACAGGATAAATCAATCCAGGCAGTGTTTAGCAGTGAAAGATCAAAAGGGGAACATGATTGGCTTTGGTATTTCCATATCTGGCCCCACCAATTTACTGTTAGGACCAATTGTTGCACCAGATTTTCAAACAGCAGCATTGATTCTTGATAAGCTGGCAAATGGATATCAGGGTAAAGTAAGAATAGATATACCATCAGGAAATAAAGCATTCATGGAGTTCGTTGAGCAAAGCGGTTTTGTAGAAGTAAATAATCCACCGGTCATGATGTTACATTCAACTACTATGCCGGAAAGAAACAATGAATTATTTGGCATTGCTGCTCAGATATTTGGGTGAATGGATAGTTTTTAGGCTGCGCCCATTGATCGTAACGTCAGCAAAGAGGCAGCCGAGCTTTTAGAAGAGTATGAGTTTAAGCTGCACGATGAAAACGTGACGGTTCTCAAGGTTCTTGATGAATGCGCTGAGGTTGAAGGCGGATTTTGGATTTCGAGGTCTGACCCACTTCGATAACACTTTAGTGTGCCGGGGGACAGACCCCAATCACGATTGAGATGAGTGGATGTTTTCTAATGTAGTTGCCGCGTCTCCATCAATGACCAATGAACGGTGAACATACCCCTGAGCAAAAAACGCAGCGCATGTCATCACAAGTAATGCAACACCAGCAAAGATCGCTGCTTTCTGCTGCATGTTTTGACCCGTCGCACCCATACGAAAAACCTCCTCTAATTTGGCTTCATTAAGATTGTAACGGGTCTCAGGAAGACTCTCATTGACTTAAATCAAGAAACGCGGACTTTTTAAATTTTGACAGTAAGGGAACGGTTCCCGTTCTACTTTTAAAGAATTGAACTGCACTACTGAACTTCTTCACTTTCGTTGTGGAGAACCGTATCCAGTAAAAATAGGATGAGAACCATCCCCTGCTAACCTTAAAAAGAAGGAGGTGGAATGCATGGATCGAAAACAGTCACACAACGTTTCTGACTTAATGGCAAAAATTAAACTTGTAAAAGGGGAAAACTTTGTCACGATCGAACATACAAAAAACCTGACGGATCCAGAACTAATGGAACTTATACCGTATTTGATGAAACAGCCATTTATACAAACCAGTAGAAATGTAAATATCCTTGTTAATCGTAAATTCAGCAAAGAGGCAGTCTCTCTTTTAGAAGAATATGAGTTTAAGTTGCATGATGAGAACGTCACGGTTCGCAAGGTGCTTGATGAATCAGCTGAGATGGAAGACGGTTTTGTATTAAAAGATTTATATGAACTTCCTTTAGCAGAGTTTAAAAGGGTTTGGGAAGCTTCTATGAAAGGATCATTAAATGCACCATCCTCGCTGAATATGGATGAACAAATGCGAAGTGTAGAGGTGGAATTAGGCCCGAAATATAAGAAATCTTGTATGATTGCATATGAAAATGTAGCTCCAATCGGGGTCATCATGCCCCATATGGAACCGGGGACTTCAGAAGAAGGAAGGCTCTTTTATTTTGGGATCATTCCAAGCGAAAGAGGAAAGGGGAAAAGCAAACTTCTCCACAGGCAAGCACTGGAAATTTTAAAAAGGGACTTTAAAGCTTCATATTACATTGGAAGTACTGGTCACAACAACCTACCGATGCTTAAGACATTCGAACGTAACGGATGTGCGGTTGTTGAATGGAATAAGGTTTTTAAAAGGAAAGCATAAAGTATCTGGGATGGGGAGGGAAATTCTTCAATTAACGCCAAGGGTATAAAAAATCGAAAAGACAGGGGGAGTGATCGTGAACCAAATAGAAGCAGTTTTTTTAGATAGAGATGGAACAATTGGTGGTGACGATACCGTTCATTATCCGGAGGAATTTGAACTTTTTCCTTATGCAGCGGAGGAAATCAACAGATTAAAAAGGGACAATATTAAACTATTTACTTTTACCAATCAACCTGGAATATCAAGGGGACTGGCGAAAGAGGAAGACTTTCTAAACGAGTTAAGGGAGTTTGGTTTTGATGATATCTATCTTTGTCCACACAGCCATAATGAGGGATGCGCGTGCAGAAAACCGAATACAGGCATGTTAGAAGAGGCCCAGCGGACCCATGACTTAACCCTCGAAAACTGTGTTGTAATCGGGGACCGCTGGAGTGATATGGCTGCGGCTGCAAAAGCAGGATGCATGAAGATTTT
This sequence comes from Bacillus sp. Marseille-Q1617, assembly GCF_903645295.1. Lineage (NCBI taxonomy): Bacteria > Bacillati > Bacillota > Bacilli > Caryophanales > Bacillaceae > Bacillus > Bacillus sp. Marseille-Q1617. Next base: position 2,232,908 of record NZ_CAHJXM010000001.1, on the reverse strand, counting down.
GGTTAGAACAGGGGCGGGAGAATCATCACTTACTGCACACAGTGAAAAATTAAAAGGCATTAAAATCGATTATATCGCGAATGACTTGAAGGATGCTGTAAGTTGGTTATATGAAAATTTTATACAAAGTGACAGAGCATAACTCTTATTCTATTAAGTGTGAGATAGCTTATAGAGTCTTGAAGCGAGAGGACGTAATCGGAAAGTGGTGCCGTTGATCCAAGAAGGATTAACGGCTTTTTTGTGGAATAACTTATTGTACCTAATAGGAAAATCAAAGTAGCTGCCATAGTGATATGAATAGGATGACCATACTACACAAGGATAGGGAGTTGAAGTCATGAAATTATTGCTCACCTCTGCTGGCGTCAATAACAAAAGCATACATGACGCGCTGGTTGACATGCTGGATAAGCCGATTGCCGAATCCACCGCGCTGTGTATCCCCACCGCCATGTACGGGCACCCATGGGTCGGACCTGGCGTCAGAGCTTGGGAGTTTATCAGCGGCAAATCCGAGAATCCCATGGTTGAACTAGGCTGGAAGTCCGTCGGCGTGCTGGAACTCACGGCGCTGCCAAGTATTGACGATGAACGATGGATGCCGCTGGTTAGGGAGACGGACGTCCTGCTGGTCTCGGGCGGCGACGCGTTGTATCATTACACTAGGTGAATGGGGAAAGAAAATAATGCAGTTACAATTCAATGAAATTCTCATCGATGAATTGACGATTAAAGAAATTCAAGTAGCATTTGAGGCTGAAGTCATCACCTCAAAAGAACTCGTTATGTATTATCTGGACAGAATAGCTAGTTACGATCAAAGCGGGCCGAAATTGAATTCGATTCTGGAGATCAATCCGGAAGCTATTTTTATTGCAGAGGGTTTAGATCATGAAAGGAAGACGATGGGAGTCAGAGGTCCGCTTCATGGTATTCCTGTTTTGCTTAAAGACAATATCGAAACCAATGATCACATGCATACAAGTGCTGGCACCTTGGCTTTAGAAAATCATCTGAGTGCAAAAGATGCCTTTTTAGTGGAGAAACTGCGTGAAGCAGGAGCGGTCATTCTTGGTAAAACCAATATGACCGAACTGGCGAATGGAATGTCTACATCGATGTGGGCAGGTTACAGCTCAAGAGGCGGTCAGACGTTAAATCCTTATGGTTCTGGTGACTTTTTTTTCGGTGATTCCAGTTCTCTTGCTTCGATGAAAAGGAGCGGTCTCTGGCATAGAGTATTTTCAGAGTAGAGCGGGGACGGTTCCTGCTCTACTATTCTGTTGAGCCCCATCCCGGTTTAGCCAGATTTTTACTGATAAATGGAAATTTTATGATAAACTAACGAGGTGGATTTGAAAAAATGGTTCCGGGATTTACTAGGCAGTATTTTGTACTTTTAACAGGGGGGATTCGGTGGTAACTCTCAAAAAGAATAAAGAAAATAAAACAACCAATTCTATTTTACTTGCATTATTTTTGATCTATTTTCTAAAGAATACAATTGACCTATTTGTTGTGGATCTCATGCCAGAATTAGCAGATAACATCTTTTGGATATTCACTTCACTGCTATTTATCATCCTTTTTTTTATAAATAAAAGGTATATCTACTCTGCTCTTTTGTTAGGGATTTTAGTAGTGGGTTTAGTTACTTTTTAGTCCTTTAAAATTCCCGGAAGCTTGAGGAAAGCGTGGTATTTTCTCCTTTTTAAGTGGAAAATGAACCAGATATACAAATATGCTTCACTGCACAGCTCGTTCCGGCGTGAAAAGAAGCTAAGGACCGTGCTCAGTAATCTACATTTTAAAATACGTTCCACTTTCCGCATTTACGTGCCACTTTTGAAAAATACGTTCCACTTTCCACATTTACGTGCAACATTTAAAAAATACATTCCACTTTTCCAGTTTATCAACCAACTTGTCGAAAAATCTTGGAGAAAATCAGACCAAGCGCTCTTTGAAAAGTAGGGTGAGAACCGTCCCGGAACAACTGGAAAATGGGCGCTGGGATGCAGGGTCCGGTGTATGCGGTTGAGGATGAAACAGCCATCGAGGTGATTTCTGAATGGGAATTGGAAACTCGAGTTGATATTATCTTTTCGGCTAAAAGAATTGGGGACGGTTCATTTGGCAGGTAGCACCTGAATGATCCCCATGATTCCATTAATTAAGCAGTTTATAGGAGTGTTAAATAAATTTATGAATGAATTGTTATTTAAGGAAATGACAAACACTGAGTTTAAACGATATTTTGCAGATAAAATCCAAAGGTACTCACTGGTTCTAACCCAAAACAGCTTCGAGGTGAATGAAGATGTAAATGAAAAAGCAAGGAACCAGCTTCGTAACTTGTTACCTGAAGGTATACATACTAATGGTCACTATTTATTTAACATAAAGCATGATAAACAAACGATTGGGTACTTATGGATCAAGGAAGACAAGGAAAAGAAAAGTGTATTTCTTTATGAAATATTTATATTTAACGAGTATAGAAATAAGGGATATGGTACAAGGGCAATGAAAAAAATTGAATTGTGGATGAAGCAGCATGACCTATTATATTTGAAGCTCCATGTCTTTGGGAACAACAGAGAAGCACGTAAGCTGTACGAAAATATTGGGTTTGAAATTGCTGGAGTTAACATGTTTAAGAAAGTGAACGGAAGTAATGAATGTTGATTTACGGAAATGAGAGGGTTCTATGAAAGCGATAGTTGATGAAATGAAGAACATATTTCTAGACTTATTTGCAATGGGGAAAGGGTTTATCTATGGTTTTGTGATGGTTGCACTGCTCATTCTGGTTGGCGGGGCTTTGTTATATGGTATTTTGTACCTTCGTACTATTTTTATATAGAAACGTAGAAAAATGGGAGATGTAGTTATGAATCATAGTTTACAAGGGAAGATTGAGGAAATAATAGGTTCCATACATAAGACCAGCGTACTGGAGGAACAAGGCTGGACCTCGGAAGTGCGGAGGATTTTTACATCGGATCGTTCCTATTTACTTAAAAGTTCCTATAAGGAAAAATATCGAACATGGTTGAAGGAAGAGGCTCAGGTTTTAAAAAGACTGAGTGGAAATACAGTCATATCAGTTTCTGAATACTATGGCTTTATAGAGGAAAAGGATGGTGACCATCTGATCATGTCATTTGAGGATGGGATGTCCTTGACGGCAGCTTTATCCAAAGCCGCGTCGGAAATCGAGAAGAGATCGTTGATTAGGAGCTTTGGACATTATCTTCATGAATTTCATGAAAAAGAACCGGTGGATATTTTTAAAAGTGAGGGTGATTGGTTACAAGACCAGCTTGTTAAAGCACAATACTATGCTGAAAATAGCCAGTGTGACGGAAGTTTGTCTTTATTAGAGAATCTGAAAGCTAACAGACCGTCCCCCGTAAAACAAAAAATGATACATGGTGACTGCACCACTGACAATGTATTTGTGGTGGATGGAGAGGTTCGGATGTTTATTGATGTTGCCGGTATGACAGTGGGGGATCCCCGATATGATGAGTCCCTGGCAATAAGGAAGTTTATGAATAACCCTGAATATATAACGGCTTTTTATGAGGGATATACTCGATATAGGGTGACAAAGGAAGAATTTCAATATTTTGATGAGGGATTGTATGAGTTTTTCTAGAAAGGCGGTAATGGTTAAATAAGAACAACTCAAATAAGCTCCCGGTACCAGGAGGGCAGGCGCCGTTTTTATGCAAAGGTTTGAGGGGGGACATACTTCTCCCTAAAATCGATAAATATTCGTAATCTGCGTAATCGGCACGCCGGCCATCGGCAGAAGCTGCTGCAGTTCATCCGAGATGACACTGATGTAATCGGCACCTTCGCGGAATCCGTATCGTTCTTTTATAGTGATGTCGAAGTTGCATTTGACCTGCACTGCGATATCGCCTTCCCGGTCGAACGGGGGTGAGACGGATTGGACGTCGAATGTATGGCCGTTTTTGCTGAAAGAATTGATGGTTTTGATTGCTTTCGGTTTATAGTTTTTGACGGCCTTGGGTGTATAGGAAAAGGTCACCCAGCCGGTTGCGTTAATCATGAAGAACACCTCGGATTTCTGTAAAAGGTATTCTAGAAGTATAGCAAAAGTGTTGGGCCGTGAATAGGGATGGAATCAGAAAGGGAGTGGGGAGAGGTTTCTTGATCTGTCCCCGTGAAAGGTATTCCTGCTTCGGAAGCAGGAGAACCTTCCCCAATGCTTCCTGATTTAATGATAAGAATTACTATAGCGAAGAAATCTAGTGAGGATCATGATGAGGGGGATAGAAGAGATTCCAGGTTAATCGTTCATGGTGTTCGTCTAGAGGTACGATTAACCTTCAGATCGATTTTCAAGGGTGAAGACCCGCTTATCGATATCTGTGATTCTTGTGTTAAGATAACGAAAGTCCGTTTCTGAACGCTGCGTGCCTACTTTTAACATTGCAATGACATCTTCTGTTTGTGAGGCTTCAATTCGATTGACTGTTGCTTTAATGTCTCTTACATCCGTTTTTAACTCCATCATGTCGGCTTGTACGTCCGTTCTAAACTCCATCATGTCCGCTTGTACACTAGTTCTTAAATCTTTCATATCCGCTTGTACGTCCGTTCTAAACTCCATCATGTCTGCTTGTACATTAGTTCTTAAATCTTTCATATCCGCTTGTACGTCCGTTCTAAACTCCATCATGTCAGCTTGTATATTAGTTCTTAAATCTTTCATATCCGCTTGTACGTCTGTTCTAAACTCCATCATGTCTGCTTGTACATTAGTTCTTAACTCTTTCATGTTACTGTCAAGCTCTTTTATGTTACGCTGAATATCGTTTAACATGTTCACGATTTGCTTTTCCATTTTACTCACCTCCTTATTACCATTATAGTGGAGAGGAAATGATGATACTAGCCTGAGATTTAGTATATGGAAAAGTTATAAGGGCAGGCGCCATGATCCAGGATGAGGGGCGGTTCTTATGCATGTGAAGCCCCAAAACCACCTCCTCACTTCAAAAAATCCCCTTTTAATCCCTCATATAATCCTCCACCAATTCATAACACCTGTCCTTCGTGGACTCATACAAAGAAATGTACCAGGCCACATTTTCAAACGTTCCGCCTTCATACTTCAGCCGTTCTTTCTCTGCTTTTTCTTCCTTTTCTTTGATCCATTCCACTTGTTCGGTCTTTAATCCAGCCAAGACATCGGGAGAGAGTTCTTCTTTTAATAAAGCATAGATTGCATTCAAGGCTTCGTCATATTTTTCGTATGCGACCCCGTAGTAGTTTTTCATCGCGTTGGTGACGCCTTTATCGGAATCCTTCTTATATGGAAGGGCATCGAGTTCTTTTTGGATGTTTTCCAGTTTTTCTGAGTATGCTTGCTTTCCTTTTGCTTTTGTGACCGTATCATCCTGCTCTGAACTTTCCGTGCTGCTGTTTTCAGAGGCAGACTCCTTCGACTGATCCTTCTCATTTTCATCTGATGACGTTGTGCTCTCTGCAGATGAGTCATCCGATTCTGATGACTCATCTGTGCTTGCTGAGATCGCATCGGATTCAGGCTGTTCCGCAGCATCCTCCTCAGAGGGTTGACTACAGGCGGACATTCCCATGATCAACATAGCGGAAATGGCCGATACTATTACTCTTTTATTCATTGTCATAGCTCCAATCTTAGTTAAAAATGCACGCATGGATTATTTTAACATATCCAAATATATCCTTCTAATGGAAATGGAAAGTGAGGTGGAACCACCGTTTGGGAAACAGCCAGTTCTTAGGGGGCTATCAATATTTTTTTGAAGTGGCGGTAGAGACCTTTCATTAAAACTGACGCTTCAAAACTGCTTATTCATAATAAGGAGTGATTAAGAACCTGTTGGCATTTGCAACAGATTTTTTTCTTTATTAAGTGGCCAATTTCTGTAATAAGCAGGTAACTAATTGGTTCACCTTTATATTTCTGGTAACGGACAATTAAATAAATGTACCTTGATCTCTTGGAGGATTAATGTACTTTTTTGTTGAATTACATTAACAGAAATTAAATACGGGGGTTAATGATAAAAAGGGGTAAACGTTTTTTAGATCTTAATTTTACGTTTTAGAGAGGGGAAATGATATGGAGCCTATTCTAATTGATGTTCCATTGCAAGTAGAAACAGATAGACTCATTCTTCGAGGACCACAACAAGCTGGTGACGGGGATGTAGTACACCAGGCAATTAAGGATTCAATTGATGAGCTAAGGGAATGGCTGCTTTTATTCCAGGCAATTCCCACTGTTGAAGAAACAGAAATTCTCCTGAGAGAAGCCCATATAAATTTTTTGAAAAGAGAAAGCTTTCGCTATCTTATCTTCCATAAGGATACGAATGATTTTATTGGAACGGCCAGCCTTCACAGAATTAATTGGAAGATTTCCAAATGTGAAATTGGATACTGGATTAACTCGCCGTTTAGTGGCAATGGATATATGACTGAAGCAGTAAGTGAGTTAACCAACCTTGGCTTTCAGAAACTCAAATTTAGAAGAATTGAAATAAGATGCGAATCAACAAACTTAAAAAGTCGTTCGATTCCAGAAAAACTAGGTTTTGAATTAGAAGGAACCTTAAGGAATGACGAATTATCCGCAGATGGCAGCAAGCTGACTGACACTTGTATTTATTCAATAATAAAGTAAACGATGTGAAAGAGGATTTCAAATAAATAACCCATAATGATTTTATCACGATTTTATTTAAGAATAGAGGATAACTATAGAAAAGATAGTTGACCTCAAGCTAGAGCTCGCATTCAATTATCGAGTGGTTAACGGAATAACTCGATAGTTAGTTTGAAAGGAGCATTTCTGAGAATGAAACCTTTTTTACTTTTAGCGATGGTATGTCTTCTGGGGATATTAACCGGTTGTAATTTATTCAAAAATGAACAATTGCCGATAGAGATGATTGCATTTAATAGTTTAACGAGAGAAGAGGAAGATAAAATTCCAGTATCACCTAAGGATTCTGTTGTTGATAAAGTGACTGTGAGTGAACAACTTGGTAAACAATTAGGTGATAAATTCACTGGTAGAACCATATATACAGTAACATTTAATAATACCGAAGACGCGTCGAACGGTAGACTGATTGTTTATATTAATAAAGATAAAGAAACAGTTATTGGCAAGGGTTATGAGAAGAGAGAGTAAAAGTTGTTTCTTCAACAAACGGGGGCAATAAATGAAGATTAGCTAATTGATCCGACTATTTTCCTTCATCAATTTTAGGCATTAAGTGAAAATAGAAATAGAAATTATAAAGAAGAGAATATCTCCTACCTATGGTGATAAAAATTGCGGAGAGAAGGGTTTATATTGGCATATTGTAAGGTTGACCAAGCAGAAATATTCTATGAAGATCTAGGGGAAGGTACACCTATTATAATGATACATGGTTATTCACCAGACCATCGTTTAATGAGTGGATGTATGGAACCTGTGTTTAAAAAAAGAGATGGATATAGGCGTATATACATTGACCTTCCAGGGATGGGGTTAACAAAAAACTATAACGAAATTAGTAGTTCTGATGAAATTCTGAATACTGTAACAGATTTTATTCAAGCTATAATTCCCGAACAAGAATACATAATAGCTGGAGAATCATATGGGGGCTATATAGCTAGAGGCATTATTCAAAAACAAAAAAAACAAATACTTGGTGCAGCTTTCATTTGCCCAGTCATTAAACCATTTGCAAAAGATAGAATCGTTGAACAACACAGAATAGTAAAAATAGATGAAGAATTTATTAAAAAACTGAGAAAAGACGAATTAGAAGACTTTAAGAGTAATAATGTCGTTCTCGATGAATACACCTGGTTAAGATACAACGAGGAAATCTTAAGTGGCATGAATATCAGAGATGAACGTTTTTTAGATAGGGTCAACAAAAAATATGGATTTTCATTTGAAATTGACCAATCTGATTTTAATAGGCCTAGTATATTCTTATTAGGAAGACAAGACTCTATTGTTGGATATAAAGATGCTCTTACATTACTAAATAAGTATCCGCAAGGATCTTTTGCCGTATTAGATAAAGCCGGTCATAATTTACAGATTGAACAACCACAATTATTTAATTCAATAGTAAATGAATGGCTAGATAGAATTGAAGAGACTCCTAAACATTTAAATAACATTAAGTATGTGAAGAAATAGCTTAAGTTAATAGGGGGCACCTGCCCCAGCTATTTCAACATCCTATTAAAGGGCAGGTTAACGGAATACTATGTAAATGTTGACCTATGGGAAAAAGAGGGAGTGAGTTAAATGGATAACGTGATAAAAAGGTTTTTACAATCAGAAATAATGTATCAGGATTTATATGATGAAATAATGAACTTTATCTCAAACGTACATATAAGAAGTGGCGAGTTTGAAGGTAACGAGTTTATTATAAAAAAAATGGACCAAGACAACTTTATTATCTTTCCTGAATATACATTTACTGGTGAAAGCCAAAGAGATATTCCATATAGTACATCTATTTATAGAAAAAACCTAATAAAAGAAATTAACGATTATGCCCAAGTACAAGGTATAAAAATGAAATAGCATCTTTCGCTAACGGGGGCTTATCGAATCAGGATGAGCTTCCTTTTTGTTTGAAATTTCCCTTGAGTAAACGGCTGTATTTTGAAATAATTGGTATTAAGTTGAAGGGCAGGTTAATGGAAGAACAAGGGATGGCAGGTTTACATACAGAAGTCACAAAGTAGAAGTTGATGATCTATTAAACAATAGAAGACAAAGAGAAATAAGGGAAGTTGTAGAAAAAGTAAAAAGGTTCAATCCCACCAAACTAGTAAAATTAATTGCGTAGTCATTGATTGGCTCAGGAGGTGGTACCAAAGAAATTTAATCATACCCTCCAACTTGGCAAAAATAATAAGCTCCCCTTCAGACAGAACCGTGTTCATTATAGGTGCTGACCACGTCCATTTAGTTTCCCCGATATTTAAGAGAGAGTGGAATGTTTGATGTCGAAACCGCAACAAATTACCTTTGATATTCAATAAACGGGAGCATATCTTAGGCTTCTTTTTGGGAAGCACGGGGATGGTTCTCTTGCTACAGCAGCCCATGAACCGTCCCCATGCTTCCTAGGGAAAAGTAGATTGAGAACCTTTCCCGATTAATAAAAATAAGTTTAAGAGAGTTTTAGTGAAGATGGAAAGGGAGTACTGAAGTGAGAAGAGTAGTATTGATTTTAGTATCTATTGGGATGGCCGTGTTCATGTTTTTGTTGAGTAATTATCGGTTCACGCCTGAAAGTGCAGCCCTGAGCAACCCTTCCCTGACAGATGACTTTGAATATGTGGATCAAAATGGAATCGGGGAGGCCAAGGTTCTGTTATTCAAAAGTGACGTGAAAGAAGAGTACAGGACAGTATTAGCCGAAAAGTCAGGCTTGCTTTATAGAAGTAATTATTCTACATATACTCCCTATACCTCAGCCCCCCTCCAGCTTGTTGGAGGCATGAGCGTTACCACGGAAGAAAACGCCCTTACTTATTTGAGTGTCATTTCTAATAATGAAAATGTGGCTTATATCGAAGCGGGGGTGGAGCCCCAAGTCGAACGCAGAAAAGTGAGTAAAGGTGAGCGTGTTACTTTTTTGTTTCCGTTTAGTGAGCAAATAGACAAACTTAATGCCACGGCCTTTGATGAAAATGGAAAAAAGTTCTACTACTTTGGCTATCCGAAGGGTACCAATATGTTCAGACAAGAGGATTTCAGGTGGCATAAGTATGAGTGAGGTATGACGGAGTAAAGTACGGAACACGGGGATGGTTCTTTTGTTACTGTAGCAAAAGAATCATCCCGCTGCTTCCCGAACCTGCCACAACAAAGCACAAATTGACAGGATACGTTTTTAAAAGGTTGCTATGATGACTATAAGGAGTGGAAGGCCATGGCATGGGTAGAGTCGATACAAAAGGCAATTGAGTACATGGAACAAAATATGATGGAGGATATCACGTTAGACAGTATTGCTAAACAAGCCAATGTGTCCCCTTTTCACTTCCAGCGGACGTTTGCCGTTTTGACAGAAATGACGGTTGGTGACTATTTAAGAAGGCGGCGATTAACATTGGCCGGAGAAGAATTGCTGACAACAGAGGCGAAGATTATTGACCTTGCCTATAAATATGGCTATGACACTCCCGAGGCGTTTTCGAAGGCTTTCCGCAGACAGCACGGGGTTTCTCCAAGTGAGGCGCGAAAGTATAAGAGGAAACTGCAATCCTATAACCGCCTGATCATTCAGGTCACTTTGAAAGGGGCAGAACCAATGAAGTATAGTGTAGTCGAGAAGAATGCGTTTCAAATCGTCGGGATTAAGCGGGAATTTGCTTGTGTGGCAGAGGAAGAAAACGTAGTGGGCATTCCGGAACTTTGGGCAGAGGTCAATCAAAATGGAACATGCGATAGGCTGTTTCAATTGAATGACGGGGTAGTAAAAGGAGTATTAGGTGTTTGTGGAGGAGTCAGTGAAGAGCAAAAAAAAGCGAATGTGTTTGATTATTGGGTGGCAACCTCGTACGCCGGGAAGGTTCCAGAGGGGATGCTCAGCTTAGAAATCCCTTCTTCCAAGTGGGCGGTGTTTGAAGTGAATGGACCAATGCCTGCTGCAATGCAAAATGCGTGGAAACGAATTTTCTCCGAATGGTTCCCTTCCACTGGGTATGAGCATGCGGGTACACCAGAATTTGAATTATATACGGATGAAGATCCAAATAGTCCGGATTTATACTCAGAGATATGGATTCCGATTAAATAAGTTCTTCATGTGTATACGATCTTAAGCAAACCGGCGCTTTCTGAAGTATGGAAAGCGTCTTTCTTCATGACAGGGGCCATTTAAAGAATAAGAAGATTGCTCATAATTATGATATTTGAAATAATTGGTAGTGTGTTAAAGAGAAGAAATTGTTGATGAATAAACTAAAGAACGGATGTGAATGATGAAGCGAGTAGATGTCACATATGTGCTGCTATTTGATGAACTGGGCGAGAATGTATTAATGGTAAAAAATCAAGGGAAAAAAGGTTCTTACTATACACTTCCTGGAGGGGCAGTAGAGCCTGGGGAAACGCTTGAAGAAGCTGCCATTAGAGAAGCGAAGGAAGAGACGGGTTTAGATGTTGAAATTGGAGATGTTTTTTCTGTATGTGAGGCGTTTGTTGAGGAAAGAGGACACCACGCTGTTTTCTTTACTTTCAGAGGGAAGATCACCGGTGGAGAGATTACGATATCTATGCCTGAAGAAATAGAAGAGGTTACCTGGATGAATGTTCAAGACGCAGAAGAGTACATTCATATAACAGGCAATACAAAAGGACTGATCAAACGCAGCGAGTCAGCACCATATTTACTTAGAAAAAGAAGTGATATTACTACCTGAGTAAGAAAGAGTAACTCTAGTTTTTCTTCTACTATCGGGCAGCAGTTGAATAATCCAAAACTTTTTCTCCATTTTTATATGAGGAAGTGAATTAAATTGAGACTGTTTGTTTGCGTTTTTTTTATTCTAATAGGTTCTGTCCTGATTGGACTAACTATTGATGATATCAGCACTTTAGGTAACATTATTATGAAGATAATAGGAGTCGGTACTATTCTATTCGGGGTATTCTACGCCAGGAAAGGATACTACCCCACCAGTGATTACGCAACTTTCCCTGAAGATAATAAGTAGTAAGGTGAAATTTATAAGCTAACAGGGGCTTTAATGAAATAAAAAAGCGCCTTCGAAAGAGGAGAGTAACCAACAGTATTACTCCTGAATGATAATGAAAACAATGGAAATTATTGATAAAACAATGGTATACTAAGAACACAGGAGAAATTTGGAAGGTGGGATTGGTTTTGCCAACATACTTGTAATGGTTAAGCAACTAAATAGTACATTTCTTTTTTTTGAACATCATTGTTCAACGAGGGGAGAAGTGTGCCTATTTTTAACCATTACAGGGAACGCAGGATAATTCAGTTGTTTTCATTCCGGCGGGATACCTATGTGGTATTCCGTTTTTTTAATGGGAAAATCTTTCTCCATTCAACTTTTTTTGCGTTCCTCTTAATAAATAGGAGGAACTGGTTTATGAGTTTAAATAATTCATTTGTGTATGAGATCATTGCTCAGGAAACACCTTATATAAAACGAAATTGTAGTAAATGTAAAACGAACACAGAATTTTATTGTAGTGAGAAATTCAGGGTAAATGCGAATCAAAAAATAGTTGATATTTGGCTTATTTATAACTGTACACATTGTGAGGGAACTTGGAATTACCCCATTTTATCAAGAGTAAATATCAATAGCATTGACTCAATGCTCATTCAAAAGTTTATGAATAATGATAAAGAGACCATTTGGTACTATGCTTTTCAAATCAACAAATTAAGAAAACTTTGTAATGATGTAAATACAGATATACGGTACGAGTTAAGAAAAGAAAAGCTCGATTCACGATCTAACGAGGTTACGATTAGACTGTGCTGTAAATATCATTTTGGTCTTAGAATAGATAAACTTTTAGCGGAGATTTTTGGCATTTCAAGGTCAAAAGTAAATAAACTGTCTCAGAATGGCACGATTTTACTAAATCCTAACATGAAGATAAAGAGCAATGTTATAGATGATTTGAACATTACAGTCAAAGGTGAGTGGTACAAAGTTGATGCTTTGACATCATAATCTATTAACATTGCTAAGTATATTCTCTAAGGGGGAGACACTAGCTGAGGGTCGGGCGGGCGGGCGATCTTCAGCTGTACCCTAATTTCATTATTTGGCAGGAACGTTGCTATTGCAAATATTATGACATTTTAGAGCTTCGACCCTTAGTGGGTTGAGGCTCTTTCTTCTTGTAACTGGCCAGTTAATGAAATAAGTGGTTGTGCAATTAAATCTAGTTTGAAATAATTAGGTAAAATGTAAATATAATGAATATGCTGGATTAAGGGGGATTATTTATGCTCATTCTATTGGCATTTTTCATTTTTGCAGGTGGTTGGTTTGTATTTGTAAGAAACAAAAACAACAGGAAACACAATTGGATTCTCTGCTTGATCATGCTTGTCATCCCCGTGTTATTTCATATTGTTGGTCTTACGTACGCAAGCTATCTTCACGATCAAGGTCAAGCATTTGGATCAGCATTTTTAGCATTTTTATTGCTCATTAATAGCCTGGTTATGGTAGTAGTCTCTATCTTAATATCGATAAAAAAAAATAAAAGTGCTACAAATATCACAAACTGAGATTATAACAATTGTAAGCTCTTCTGGATTAGTGGAGTAATCTTCGTTGTTCTGCATAGTGGTGAGTTTCAGTGGAGAATAGCCGCCCTTTTTCAAGTAAAGACCCAAAAAGGAGGGGTTCTTGTGAGCTTTAAAATATATAAAATCATTCACCTTATTTTAACGGGAATTATTACGATCACCATCTCACTTTTTATTGCGAGTGGAGGATTAGGTGAGAATTTTACAGGAAATGCATTTGTTTATCCGCAATTTCTACTAGTAATAGCAGTCTGGCTAATTGGTGCCGTGCTTTTATTTAACAAAAAGAGGATTAAATATGGTTTGATTATAAGTGCTTTGCCACCTTTGTTTTTCGTTGGAAGTCTTCTGAATGCGATTTTCTTTTTCAACTAACGGGGGCAATAGCTTAAGATCGGGCTGCTGGTATTCAGCATTTACTTATTCCATTATTGGGCAGCATTAATTGAATAATACAAAACTTTGCTGTATGGGTTATCGTCTATTTATTATCAAATTCAAATTGAAGGGGTGAAGGAATGAAAAAAAGTTTGACTTCAATTATTGGTGGGGTAATCATTGGCTTAATCATCTCCTTCTTTACACTTGAGTATGATGGATGGAAATTTGTACAGCACAATAGCGATGGAGAGGTTTATCAAGTATTGAATGAGATTGACGTAAATCATATAACCAATTCATTTCTTATTATTGTTGGATCGGGAGTTGCTATCTATATATCATTGACGCTATTTGAGAAATTTCTAGGGAACAATCAAAAAACATAGAACGAGATGATTATATAAAGAAATCTTTCATTATAGGGGGGCTTTAACGGGACAAGAAGATAATATAGACATTAAAACCCAGAGTCATTAGCTCTGGGTTTTCTTCGATTAGGATTCTTGGGTAGACGATACAAAAGAGATCTAGCACGGGAGAGTATGATTGAATATTGACATAATGCAATTATTTTTCCACTTTTCTTAGGAAATGCTTCATAGTTGAGGTATGCCACAACTAATTCGTCTTTAAAAAAGAAAATACTAAGCATCGTCGAATGATGTCTATGCAAAAACTTAGTATCATACTACGAAAATAGTATTTGTCCAAAGCAGGAGAGCTGTTATCTCGGTAGAATGGACAAACTGTCTATATGTCTTGGGAGGGAATATAAATGGGATCCCATTTATCTATATATTAGGAAAGGAAACACCTATCAATTGTAAAATAATGTTATAATTTTAATGTTCAGAATAAAAGGAAAAGGGGTGGGCAAATGCTGCAGAAGATTAAAGAAAATGTAGCGAAAGTTATGATTGATAAAGACAAGGAGATTGAGCTGATGATTGTTGCTCTCTTGAGTGATGGTCATGTCTTGCTTGAAGATGTACCGGGAACCGGCAAAACGACGATGGCGAAGTGTTTTTCAAAAAGCATCGACGGTACGTTCAACCGGCTGCAGTTTACTCCAGATACGCTTCCCTCGGATATAGTGGGTCAGGAATACTTCGATGTGAAAACGAGTGATTTCAAAGTCCGAAAGGGTCCGGTTTTCAATAACGTGCTTCTCATCGATGAAATCAATCGGGCTGTCCCGAGGACCCAGTCTGCACTCCTCGAACTGATGGAAAAGAAACATGTCACACTAGGAGGGGTAACCTATCACTTACCAAAACCCTTTTGTGTCATTGCCACGCAGAATCCCTATGACTCCATTGGTACCTTCCCATTACCGGATGCACAGTTGGACCGTTTCCTCCTCACGATCAGACAAGGATATCCGTCTCCTGAAAAAGAAAAAATGATGCTAAGGAGGTTCCGTTCATCCAACCCTCTTGAAATCATCGAGAGTGTGATTTCCACCGAAGACATCATCCAGTTGAAGCAGAACGTAAAGGATGTCATCGTCTTGGAAGAGATTGAGGATTATTTGATGGACATCGTTCAAAAGACGCGGCACCATAAATATGTAGATATAGGGGTGAGTCCCCGCGGGTCCCTTGCTTATATGAGGGCTATCCAGTCGAGGGCTTTCCTATACGGAAGGGATTTCAGCACGCCTGAAGATGTAAAGGAACTGGCGCTGCCTCTCTTAGCACACAGGATTTCGTTGAATGTGGAAGGGGAAGTGAAGACCTCGAAGGAAGCGATCATACACGAAATCCTTGACAGCACTTCTGTTCCGGTCGAAACACCATGAAGTTTCATAAAGAACCGCCCTTTATCTTTTCACCTCTTGTCTTGATCTTGAACGTGATCCTGCTCATTATCACTAGTTTCGCAGGGTATACCAATCTTGTATTTCTCTTCTCTATGATTATTTCTTTGGCACTATTCTCGAGGTTGTATCTAAACCTACAGGTTAAGAAGATTTCCTGGAGTATTAGAAAGTACCATGACGCATCAAGCATCGATGAATTCGTCAAATGCCAAATCGAAATTCGGAACGATTCTGCTCTACCTATGTATCGCATAAAGATGAACATAGAGAGCAGGAGCGAATATGAACTTGTCTTTACGGAGGGAGATGATGAAAGCAGCATGTACTCCATATCCTTGGATCTACCCGCGAAATCACAAAAAACGATCACCGTCACACTTAAAGGGAAAGGAAGGGGGATCCATCGGTGGAGTAACCTTGAATTTCTAGTGAAGGATCCGCTGTCCTTCCAAACCTATCGTGTAGAAAGCGTGAAGAATGACCTCCCGTCATTCAAAGTCCTTCCCCGGATAGGGAAGATCCATGATTTGAAGTTGAAATCCATGCTTCAGGGGTATAAACAGACCTATTACTCTTTGTTTCTGGATGAGACGAGCATCATAGGGACCAAAGAGTATGAGAATGAAAGTTTCAGGCATATTCACTGGCTTGCGACCGCCAAAGAGAACAAGCTTCTCGCGAAAAAATATCAAAAAGTCCACGGGGATGTCTATTCCATCTTCCTAAACATGGTCGGAAAGGGTCAGTTTCACCTCCGGAAAGACATGGAGGAGTTGATTGAATACACCGTGTCGGTCTGCCTCTACCTGATAAAAGAGGGATGCAAGGTGGAACTGTGGGTCAACTATGCGACCGAACATCATGACATAATGCGCCTCAAGAACGACCTCGACCGCACACAACTGAGGAAGTTGATTGAGACACTTGCACTCATCAACTCCACCGGGAGATTTCTCTCAACCGAACGATTCTTCCAACATTCCTTGAGGGCAAAAGACAATAAATCACTCGGCTTGATCATCGGTACTCCGCCTGAGCCGACCAGGCGTGAACAGCTTCTGCACATCAAGCGTTAACCGGTAAGGGAAGGAGGATATCATGATGAAAAAAATAGGGATAACATTTCTTTTTCTTCTCATCTGTGTAGGTGCGGGCATGGTATTGATGAATGTCTTTAATGTAGCGACTGAAAAGATCAAAGCATTTTACCATGTAGAGGATCCCGATAGAGAGTGGGTTTTCGATCCGACCCCCTGGAGTGGAGGATCGCATGATAGACGTCTCGATGAGCCAATTGTAGGTGAAAAATTACCTTGGTTTGTGGACCCTTTTTCGGGTGAAGATGGAAGTGGGAATGGTTTTATGAATGCGGTAAAGAAATACGGGATTTATGGAATTCTCTCTGTTGTTTTTCTCTTCTGGTATATCCGTTACAAACAGAAAAAGCGGAAAGATAAAGAAGAAGTTATGCCGGAATCAGATCAAGCCAGGTATGCTGTTAACTCAGTGGATTACAAGATACAGAGGAAGAATCACTCATCCTTTCCGAGGAAAAACTGAACGAGATCCGCCAAATGCTGATGGATTGGGAGAGTCATTTGAACACTCTAAACAGAAAAAGGAAACACGAAACAATCCAAGAGTGGTTCAAACGCATAAAAGGTCCGACTGAAATCATACCGGTCTATGAAAAGGTCCGCTACGGTGGGAAACAATTTACTTCCCAGGAATTGAACCTCTTAAAGAATTTCTTAAGATAGTAATTTTATGATGGAGCCTTCAGCAACATCGCTAATGCCAGGGGATGCCCCAAAACATCCGGGGGAGTTGGTTTTGGGTTGTTCCATCACTTGAAAATCTTATTGAGGATGAGTGGGGATTTTGAAATAATTGGTATTAAGAGAATGGAAGCGGCGCATTCACTTTAAAGGGATGCGTTTTTTATTTTAAAAAATTGTACGAAAAAAGTGAAATAAAAAATGGTTTGTTTCGACTCATTAATAAGTGTGCACATGGGTGGGGGTTTCGTTAGATGTCAGGCAACAAGATTTCCGACTGGTATTATCAATATAATAAGGATATTTATCATTTTTTGATTTATTATACAGGGTCTGCTGATAGTGAGGACCTTGTTCAGGAAGTGTTTTACCGTGCGATAAAAGGAATTGACCGTTTTCAAGAGAATTCCAGCCCGAAAACATGGTTATTTGGGATTGCCAGGAATGTTGGATTAGACGAGATCAGAAAGAAAAAACGATCGAAAATCAGAAGAATACTGGAGGGCAGGGAATTCGAGGATCACAAAGAGAAAAGTCCCGAGTGTATATTGCAATTCAATGAACAAAACAAAATACTATACGAGGCAATCCACTCATTAAAAAGGAGCTACCGGGATGTCATCATCTTAAGAGGGATAAAAGAGTTTACGGTAACGGAAACAGCAAACGTATTGAATTGGAATGAAAATCAAGTAAGGATCACCTATCATCGAGCGCTAAAAGCGCTCCAAAAGAAAAAGGAGGGGCTGGTGTGATAAAAGATCATAAGGATCCACAAATTGAACAATTAGTCGGTGAAATTAAAGCCTTGCCCCAACCAAATTATGAAAAGCACTTCCATCCAGATACGCAGGAGAAAATACATCAAAATTTAATGGAATTCACAAAGAAGCAGAAAAACAAACATTCCATTAAAGATAAACTGCAGCCTTTCATCCTGAGTATGGCGGGTATAGCTGCGTTGTTGATCGTTATCTCGTTTGTTATTCCATTAAATCTTCTCACCCAAAATAATGCAGGCAGTAACGATGAATTTCATTTCTCTGGTAATGTATACAATCTTCCTAATCAAGTTGTCATTAAGGGACTGAGTGATTTACCTGAAGGAACGATTATTACGGTTGAAAAATCAGGGAAGGATGAAAATTCATTTGTCTTTGAAGATGCTGTGGAGGTTGATAACGAAGGATCGTTTCAAATTGTGACTGAACGCGTGAAGAGGGATAAGGAATTTCTGATCAACGTCATCATTTATCCTCATGTTCAATCCCAACCCGTTCAAAACATCTTGGGAGATCGGGGGGAGGCATTGAAAAATGTCATAAATACAAAAGGCTTCTTTAAATACCGCTTTAATGGGAACGACTACTATGGGCTGAAGTTGATGGGAGTAGCGTATAGAGTTGATACGAATGAGTATCATCTTCTTCCAATCGAACTTAGGGGAATCGAAGACATCGAGGAGTATTTAGATAGAAAACGGTGATAGGGTATGGGTATGATCGATCAGGGTTATGTTAAGTTGAACAGGTAGGGGGCTGAAGCAGCTGAATTATTTATGAATGGAGGGGGATCAATGAGAACTGTCATTAAGTTGGCTGCTGAGCCGTTGTTAATCATTCTAGGGATTGTGCTGGTCAGTGCGACATCAGCCATATTTGAGTCCCAGACATCTTACTGGGATAGTCTGCTGGGTGTTATGAAAGAGATCGTCTCGCCGCAGGAACTTGTGTATATCAATCCGGTGTCTGAGATTGAAAGAGATATTTTTCCGATCATATTCATTGCCTTTTTTAGCAGTGCAAGGATTTTGTTTAGTGCATTGGCCATTGCCATCATAAACTCTCTGGTTTTACTTATATTCTACTTCTTTGCAGGAGAGTCGTTTAAGCGACTTATCAAATTTTGTTCCGTAGTCTTCAGTTCATTGCCTGACATCTTCATTATCGCGGTTCTTCAACTCTTCGTTATATTGTTCTTTAAAAGCACAGGTGTCTTGTTGATCGATGTAGCATCAACCGGGGAAAATCAATTGATCCTGTTTCCGGCTGTGACACTGAGTATATTACCCACTTTTTTCTTCTTAGGGTTGTTGGTCTCATTTTTAAAAGAAGAAGAACATTTATCATATGTTGTGCTGGCGAAGAGCAAGGGCTTGAACAAGTATAGTATTTTGTTTATCCATATGATTCGGAATATCCTGATCAGTTTAACGTATCACGGGAAGCAAATCATCTGGATGATGTTATCCAACCTATTAATTTTGGAATATCTATTTAATGTGTTTGGCGTTACTTCTTTTTTGTTTTCGTATAATTCTCCTTCCATCTTTGCGATTACTGCCATCCTGCTCTTTATCCCCATCTATATTTTACTTAAGGGCCTTCAATTTGTAATTAAGAAAAGGATTGGAAAGGAGATGAGTTTATGAGGGGAATCAAAACTAAAATCCTGGTGACAATTTCTATAAGCTTTATTCTGCTGTTCGTTTTAGGCAGCCTGACATTTAACATATTGTTTGAAGGTAAAATTCCACAAACGCTGCTGGAGTATAGTCAAGAAGGGAAGATTACGGGAAAAGCTCCCTTCGGTCCTTCGATAGAGCACCCGTTTGGCACTGATCGAAATGGGTACGATATGTTTTTTAAAGTACTGCAGGGGGCACAGTATACTCTTGGTGCGGCTGTCGTTATATCCCTGCTCACTTTTGTAGTCTCCTTTACCTTCGGTGTCATGTGGGGATTCATGAAATCTGCTAATCAATTTATTTCTCAAACCGTTTTATCATCGTTATACTTCATCCCGCAATCCATCATTGCATACAACATCTTATTTCCTCTACTATGGGAGCCGCCGGGAGGTTTTGAGACGACCTTTTCAGAAAGAGTGCTGCTGACCGTTTTGACTCTGGCCCTGATCACCGTCCCCACTACAGCAGTATTAATCTCCAACGAGACAAGAGAAATACTGAAAAAAGAATTTATAGTAAGTGCAAAGGTGTTGGGGGGCAGCAAGGTATTCCTTTTTAAAAAACATGTCATGCCTCACTTGAAGTTAAGGCTTTTTATCATTTACCCTAAAATTGTTATACAAGTGTTATTGATAATCGCCCATCTAGGGTTCTTCCAGTTATTCTTTGGCGGCACGGACGTTTGTTATGGCCCCTTTTGTGATCCTCCCAAACCAATTGTTCAGGAGTGGTCCGGACTCATGGCGATGAATTTCGATGAACTTTTTAATGCATGGTGGATTTTTATGGCACCTATGCTGTTTTTCTCTTTGACGGTTCTTTCTTTGAATGGGATAGCAAGAGGGTTGGAGGCTTTGTTGGATTATAACGTTGCAATTAAGAAGGTGCAAAAAGAAGAGGTGAATCATTCAACCCCTATTAATAGAGGAGTTACTTTAGAAGATTTCAGGAGAATGAATGGGTAGAGACAGGGGGACGGATTCCCCGTTTCTTTCCAAAAAATGAACGATTTCTATAATCAGTAGGGGGCGGCTAAATCCATTCAAATAAGTTTTACCCCTTATTACCCAGGTTCAGTTCATTCAATCGACGCTCCTTATTTTCAAGCCAATACCACCGGTGCTTAAGGTGTGAGAAAGAGCTTTTTCCCTAAAGCTTGTCTAATCTTTCTACGGAAAATCATAGATCTAACAAGAACCCGGCAAAAACCAAAGGGTTCTTTTTTATGCTCTTTTTTAAAAATATTCATCTAGTTATAAAAGAAAGAAAATTCTAAAAATATAAGTGTAAATATGTTAACCTGAAGTTGTGCAAGCGCTTTCACAACATTTAGGGAGATGATGATTTGAAGTTTAGCAGAAGATTGATGATCCTGGTGGCTGCCGTACTTTTACTTATTCCTGCTGCGCCTCTTCAGGGCAACGCAAGTACGAATGGTACCATGATGCAGTACTTTGAGTGGTACTTGCCGAATGATGGAGAACATTGGAACCGGTTGAATGGTGATGCATCACATTTAAAAGACATTGGGATCAGTGCAGTATGGATTCCCCCGGCTACAAAAGGATCTTCCCAATATGATGTGGGGTATGGTGCCTACGATTTATATGACCTCGGTGAATTTAATCAAAAGGGAACGGTCCGAACAAAATATGGGACGAAGCAGCAATTAAAAGATGCCATAAATTCTCTTCATCAAAATGGTGTTCAAGTTTATGGTGACGTAGTGATGAACCATAAAGGAGGGGCGGATCATACACAGTCCGTCACTGCTGTGGAGGTCGACCCAAACAACCGAAACAATGAAGTGTCCGGGGACTACCAAATTGAAGCTTGGACAGGTTTTGATTTTACCGGCAGAAATAACATTTATTCAGATTTCAAATGGCAGTGGTATCATTTTGACGGAACAGATTGGGACGAATCGAGACAATTGAAAAGAATCTACAAGTTTAGGGGTACAGGCAAGGCCTGGGACTGGGAGGTGTCCAGTGAAAAAGGAAATTATGATTATCTCATGTATGCCGACGTTGATTTTGATCATCCAGAGGTGATGGAAGAGCTCAAGAACTGGGGCACCTGGTATGCCAATGAATTGAATTTAGACGGCTTCCGCTTGGATGCTGTAAAGCACATCAAGCACTCTTATCTGCAAGACTGGGTCACAACCATCCGGAATAATACGGGTAAAGAAATGTTTACCGTAGCAGAGTATTGGCAGAATGATTTAGGAGCCATTGAAAACTATTTGTCGAAGACAGGACAGACCCATTCAGCTTTTGATGTTCCTTTACATTACAATTTCCATTACGCTTCTAACAGCGGCGGCAATTATGACATGCGAAACATCTTGAATGGGACCCTTGTTGCCAGCCAGCCGACAAAGGCTGTTACAATCGTAGAGAATCATGACTCCCAGCCTGGACAGGCGCTGGAATCAACGGTCCAATCCTGGTTTAAACCATTGGCTTATGCCTTTATTCTTACTCGGTCACAAGGATATCCAACCCTTTTCTACGGAGACTATTATGGTACACGTGGTGATACCTCATATGAAATTCCTGCTCTGCAAAGTGAATTGGATCCCATTCTGAAAGCCAGGAAGAATTATGCCTATGGTAATCAGCATGACTATATCGATCATTGGGATATTATCGGATGGACCAGAGAGGGAGACAGCAGCCATGCGGACTCCGGTCTGGCAACATTGATCACAGACGGCCCTGGAGGAAACAAGTGGATGTATGTAGGCAAAAGAAATGCAGGGGAAAAATGGGTGGATACAACAGGAAACAATCCAACCGAGGTAATCATCAATCATGACGGCTGGGGAAACTTTTATGTGAACGGAGGCTCCCATTCGATTTATACACAACAATAAAAGTAAAACCAAAAAAGCAATCAATGCGTGGGTGATTGCTTTTTTTAATATATTCTTTAAGGTTATGACAATCAATCTGTTAAAGGAAAGGAAATAAGCTGCTTTTTGTTGAATAGGTAATTAGAAGAATAATAGTAAAAGTGAGGATCCATATGAAGCAAATAACATTCCATGAGTTACAAAGCTACCTGGCACTAAAATACAAAGAGGGGCGATCTTCCTCTGCATTGTTTATGAAACTAGTAGAAGAAATTGGCGAGGTAGCAGAGGTGCTGAACCGGTTAGAAGGTCGAAAAGCAAATTCAGGGAGTACTTCTTTAGAAAAAGAGATAGTTGATGTCATTCACTACGCCGTGGCCATTGCGAGCATCAATGATATTGATTTAACAAAGGCCATTATTGAAAAGGATAAACTAGCTGCAATGAAGTATAATCAATCTCCGAATTTAGAAGATTTTTTAGTGAAGCAAAATCAGGAACGTTAGCATACTTAACAGAAAAAAGGGAAGCAAGTGGACGGTTCCAAGTCAAAAAGTAGTAATAGAACCGTTCCCATGATTTCCTTGTGATGGTTGCGGCTGCTTTGGGGTTACACAGAAATAGGGATTTATAGGTGTAGAGTAGGGAAAGGGAAAATAATCCTTTTCTTATACTTCCGGACTTTACTGACCTGGTCAAGCATATGAAAGGTACTTGATCAGGTTTTTTGTGGAATTTTCAAAAAAATAGGTTGCAACCGTTTTCACCTTATTGTATAGTCAAGTTATAAATAATCCGAAACGTTTTGGGAGATGTCTAAGTGACTACTATCAAAGATATTGCGAGACATGCAGGAGTATCTGTGACGACCGTATCCAGGGCCTTGAACGGATACTCGGACGTAAACGAGAATACGCGTAAAAGGATTGCTCAAGTAGCGAAGGAACTGAACTACAGCCCTAATTCATTGGCCAGGAGCCTGGTAATGAAGAAATCCCAGACGATTGGTCTCCTGGTTTCAGGTTTTACAAAGGAAAGCGTTAAGGATAATTTTATGGTGGAGGTCCTTGCAGGAATCAATGAGTATGTTTCGGGATCGGACTATGATCTGGTTCTGTTCAACACGAATTCCTCGAAGCAAAGGGAGAAAACCTATACCCAGCTTTGTCGTGAAAGACGTGTGGATGGAGTGATCATACAAGGGATACGAACTGATGACCCTTATCTCAAGGAAGTGGTGGACAGTGATATTCCATGCGTATTGGTGGATATCCCACTTGAAGCAGAGAATGTCAGCCACGTTACAACTGATAATGTCCTGGGGGCAGAAAAAGCCGTAAAACATTTGATCTCTCTTGGTCATGAAAAAATAGGAATGATTAACGGTCATGAGTTTGCTTTTGTCAGCAAAGAGCGATTACAGGGATATCAAAAAGCTCTGCAAAAAGCAAATTACGAATTCAATCCTGATTATGTAAGGGTAGGAGAGTTCACGGAAGAGCGGGGAAGAAAAGCCGCTTATCAATTGTTGAGTAGCCACCCGGAAATTACCGCACTCTTTTGTGCGAGTGACTTAATGGCAATCGGTGCAATGTCTGCTGCCAGGGAACTCGAATTGAAAGTGCCTGAGGATGTGTCCATTATAGGATATGATGATATTCTTCTCGCTTCTTATGTAAATCCGAAGCTTACGACCATTGCACAAAATAAGTTCAGCCTTGGCTACGAAGCTGCAAGACTGTTGATCGGCCTGCTGAATAACCAGAGTGAAACGCACCGGCTTTTGATAAAGACAGAGCTTAAAGAAAGAGAAAGTACATCAAAAGTAAGAAATTAAACGTTGGTTCATGAGACCAACGTTTAATTAAACGAAAATCCGAAACGTTTTGGAAACACCAAAATTTTTTTATCTATAAACCAAAACGTTTCGGAACTATAACAATCCAGAATTAGCAAGCGGCAGGAGGAGCAGATATGAACTACAGAGTGATAAAAGAAAACAATTTATTTTTACTTACGGATGAACAGGGAGATATCGTTTCCAACCACAGCTACGGCTTGGGTTTATATAAAAATGATACTCGTTTCCTCAGTAAGTTTAATGTGCGGATTAACAAAGAGAAACCGATTCTTCTTCATTCAGATGGATCTGAAAACTACATGTCTACTATATTATCAACCAATCCACACCAGGAAGAGGATGGCAGCCTGATCCTATGGAGGGAATCAATCGAGATTGAAAGAAAACGCTTTATTTATGATGATGTACTTTATGAAACGGTAACAGCAAAGAATTATTATCCAAAGCCGGTTACATTTGACCTGAACGTCGAAATAGATGCTGACTTTAATGACATGTTTATCGTACGCGGATTCCAGACAGGAGATGTAGGAAAGCGTACTGGTCAGACGGTGGATGAAGACTCCCTTACCTTCCACTATGAAGGAGCTGATGACATCCAGCGGGCAACCCGTGTTCAATGGACTGCCGGGATGGTACCTAAGGAAGTGAAAGAGAGTGGGGAAATTACCTTCACACTTGAGCTAGATCATGAGGAATCAAATTCGATTACATTCATGATCGTACCTCTTGAAGACACAGAAACAAGATCTAACCTTTTGGGTGTGGAAGAAGCGCTGGGGCAGCTGAAGAAATCCTACAAAGGCTGGTCTGATGGGCTTGCGTCAGTCGAAACGGATTACGAGCCGCTTCAAAGGCTGGCAGACCGCGGTCTATCCGATTTAAGGGTCTTGTTGACTGACATGGGATACGGAAACTTCCCGGTAGCGGGTCTGCCGTGGTTCGGGGTTCCTTTCGGAAGAGACACCCTCATAGCGGCTCTGCAGATGATTGCCTTCCAGCCGCAGGTTGCAAAGGGTACACTCCTTACTATGGCCAGCCGGCAAGGGGCGAAAGTGGACCCTTGGAGAGACGAACAGCCAGGGAAAATCATGCACGAAATCCGTTACGGGGAGCTGGCGAATACAAACCAGATTCCATTCACACCTTACTACGGAACGATTGATGCAACACCATTATTCCTTGTGCTGCTAACGGAATATGTAAAATGGACAGGTGATGTTGATACATTCCGCAAACTTGAAGACAATGTAATTCGTGCGCTGGAATGGATCGATCAATACGGTGACCGTGATGGCGATTTATTTGTGGAATATCATCAGGAATCTTCGAAAGGGATTGCCAATCAGGGCTGGAAAGACTCCGGTGACTCCATTGTTCATCGAAACGGTGACTATGGTGAAACTCCGATTGCCCTATCAGAAGTCCAAGGATACGTGTATCAAGCAAAACAGGGTCTTGCTGCCATCTATGAAAGCCTAGGGAACGCTGACCGTACTTTCGCACTAAGGGCACAGGCAGAAAAACTTCAGGAAGCATTCGAAGAAAGGTTTTGGATGGACGATGTTGAATTTTACGCGATTGCACTGGATGGTAAAAAGGAGCAAGTAGGAACGATTACTTCCAATCCAGGACACGTCCTGTATTCCGGGATGCTCGCTTCAGACCGCGCTGCGAAAGTGAGCAAAAAGTTGACTGGTGACAAAATGTTCTCAGGGTACGGCATCCGTACGATGGGTGCAGGAGAAGCAGGGTACAATCCGATGAGCTACCATGATGGAAGCATCTGGCCGCATGACAATTCGATGATCTTACTTGGGATGAGTAAGCTCGGCTATACAGCGGATGCTAAGATCGTAATGACAGGTCTGATCAACGCCTCACAGCACTTTGAATACGACAGGCTTCCAGAGCTTTTCTGCGGATATGATGCAGCGATCGGTAAAGCGGTGAAATATCCGGTCGCATGTTCACCTCAGGCATGGGCGGCCGGCACGCCGCTGGTATTTGTACAATCACTGCTGGGTCTTTTCCCGGACAGCCTGACAAAGGAAATTGTACTGAATCCTCAGCTTCTTGATGCAATGAACGAACTGACGGTCAGAAACATTAAGATCGGTGACGGGACGCTTTCGATTTCTGTGACAAGACAGGGAGAGGAAGTTCACACGTCCATCCTTGAGAATACAACAGGCTTTGACATTGTGAAGGATGATAAGGTTACTCAATGATTTTTTAACATAAAAGAAAGTAAAAAATGAGAGGGGTAATGAAGGATGAAGAGAAAATGGATGGCTGGTTTAGGGGTTACAACGATGTTGATGGGTTCGCTGCTTGCGGGATGCGGCGGAAAGGACGAAGCGAGCTCAGACGGCAGCTCTGAGGGAGAAAAGGTTGAAGTGACGCTTGCCGGATGGGGAGGCAACCCTTCTGAACAGAAGCTGTTGAAGCAGACACTTGCTGACTTTGAAGAGAAATATCCAAACATCGACGTCAAGCATGAAGTCATTTCCGAACAGTACATGGATGTATTGAAGACGCGCCTGATCGGCGGAGAAGGGCCTGACGTTTTCTATCTGGATGCACTGGAAGCACCGGCTTTGATCGAAACCGGGGTTGTCGAACCTTTGGATGAGTATGTGACGGATGACTTCGATGTGGATGATTTCGAAAAGCCGATGCTTGAAGCGTTCCAAGTGGATGGCAAAACATATGGCTTCCCAAAGGACTACTCCACTTTAGCCCTATTCTATAACAAGAAAATGTTTGAAGAAGCTGGTGTAGAAGTGCCGAAGACATGGGAGGACCTTCGTGAAGTTTCTAAGAAACTTACTAAGGACGGTGTCTACGGATTTGGTGTCGCTCCTGAACTTGCCCGTCTTTATCATATTGCACAAGCAGGAGGCGGCGATATTGTGAAAGATAACAAAGCGAATTTTGCTTCGAAAGAGGTCGTCGATGCCCTTCAGCCAATCGTCGATCAGCATAATGAGGACAAAACATCTGCCCAGGCTTCAGAAGTAGGTGCGAACTGGGGCGGGGAAATGTTTGGTCAGCAGAAAGCGGCCATGGTCATCGAAGGAAACTGGGCGATCCCGTTCTTAGAAGATACATTCCCGGATGTGGAGTACGGTACAGCTGAACTTCCAACAATTAACGGGGAGAAAGGCACAATGGCTTACACAGTGGGATATGTAATGAACGCTGCATCTGAGAAAAAAGAAGCTTCATGGAAGCTGATTTCTTACCTGACGGATAAAGAAGGAATGGAAACATGGACCTCGAAAGGATTTGCCCTTCCGACACGTAAATCGGTTGCAGAAAAATTAGGATATGATGAAGATCCATTAAGAGGGGCGCTGGTTGCTGGTGCACCATATGCGACCGTATGGCAGGAAGGCCCGAACCTTCCAATCATCATGAATAACTTCAACAATCAGTTCATCGCCGCATTCCTTGGTGACAGGCGGCTGGATGAAGCATTGAAAGATGCGCAGAAACAAGCAAACAGTGAAATTCAATAAGTTCTAAGTGCAAAATCGTACCTGACACATTTGTTTGTGTCAGGTACATTCATAAAGAAATATTCTGTGTTCTTTCTTTTGAGGTCTGCAGCGGTGGTGACCTTTAAGGAAAGGATACAGAAATTGTTTCGACTTTCAATGATAGAAGGCAGGGATACTCATGAATAAACAATCTTCTAGGAGAAAATTACAAGATGCCGGGCAAGGATATTTGTTTATGTCACCGACACTATTTGTTCTGGCACTCTTTATCGTAGGGCCCATTCTTTATGCCATTTTTCTTTCATTCAATAAAGTTCAGCTGCTTGGCGGCACCAGTTTTGAATTTGTCGCATTTGAAAACTTTGCTAGAATCATGGAAGATAACCGGGCCATCATAGCTCTTAAAAATACAGCCAAGTACGTGCTGATTGTGGTACCGACTCAGACTGCTCTTGCGCTGGTGCTGGCAGCTACTCTGAATGCAGGTCTAAAAGGGGAGAAATTCTTTCGTATCGTTTACTTTTTACCGACATTGACTTCTTCAGCCGTTTTGACGCTGATCTTCATGTGGATGTATAACAAAGAAGGACTGATAAATAACCTTCTGGATATGGTGGGACTGCCTACATATAACTTTCTTGGAGATCCCGATATCGCGTTGAATGCAATTATGTTCATGAATATTTGGGCTACAGCACCGTTCTTTATGGTCATCTATCTCGCAGCGCTTCAGGACATTCCAGATTCATTGTATGAAGCAGCAGAACTTGACGGGGCAAATGCAATCCAGAAGTTCTTTTATGTAACGGTACCATTTCTTCGTCCCGTTACATCATTCGTTGTAATCATGGGATTGATCGGGACGTTCCAGCTGTTCGATCAATCGTACATCTTCTCGGGAGGATCGGGTGGACCGAATAACTCTACACTGACTGTCGTCCTATTAATCTATCAATATGCGTTTAAATCACTGGGAACAATGGGATATGCTGCTGCGCTTGCCTTTGCTCTGGCCTTGATCATCTTGGTGGCTACACTCATTCAACGTAAATTCTCTAAGGAAGAATCACTTTATTAAGGGGGACAGGGACATGAATTCCAAGAAAAAGTCATTCAGTAAGCGCCTACTCTATATCATCCTTGTTTTATATGCGGTGACAACGCTGGTCCCTTTCTTATGGGCTTTGTCATCCTCATTCAAAACGCTGGAAGAAATCATCAGTGGAACAATGAATTTTATTCCACGGAACTTTACTTTGGGAAACTATGAGCAGATTTTTGTTAAGCAGGAGTTATTCCCAAGATGGCTGATGAATTCACTGATCATTGCGGTAGCCGGTACGTCACTGAATATCATCTTTAACTCAATGGCAGGGTACGCATTGGCAAGACTAGCGTTTCCGGGAAAGAAAGCACTGTTCATCATCATCTTGGCGGTGCTGATGATACCGGCACAGGTAACGATGATCCCGAACTACTTAATTTTAAAAGAACTTGGCTGGCTTAACTCGTATCAGGGCATGATCGTGCCG
Source organism: Bacillus sp. Marseille-Q1617 (assembly GCF_903645295.1). Classification (NCBI taxonomy): domain Bacteria; kingdom Bacillati; phylum Bacillota; class Bacilli; order Caryophanales; family Bacillaceae; genus Bacillus; species Bacillus sp. Marseille-Q1617. Next base: position 2,203,322 of record NZ_CAHJXM010000001.1, on the reverse strand, counting down.
GCGATGATCAATGCAACCTTCATATTTATGATGAGACAATTCTTTATCAACTTTCCGAAAGAGCTTGAAGAAGCCGCACAAATCGACGGCCTAAGCAGGCTGGGTATCTTCTTTAAAGTGGTGCTGCCGCTTGCAAAACCGGCTCTGGCGGCTCAGGCGATCTTCGTTTTCATGGGTTTCTGGAACGACTTCATGAGGCCGTTGATTGTCATGACTGACACTGAAATGTATACACTCCCATTAGGATTGAATACTTTCAAGGGTCAATATGTGAGCTACTGGAACTATATCATGGCCGCCTCTATGGTATTCACACTCCCAGTCCTGCTCCTCTACGCGTTCTTTAACCGATATTTCATCAAAGGAATATCCTTTACAGGCGGGAAGTAATTAAGAAGAGAGCTTCTCAGGATAAAGGATGCTGTTTTAAAGTACAAACTATAAAAAACATTGGAAAAAGGGAAGCAAATCGTAATGATTTTGCAACCCTTTTTTTATTGGATATAACAAACTTTATAAGGAATTCGGGTTCTAATTTATATATTAATTTGTTACCGAAACTGCACTAAAATTGAAGCGTTACAGAACTTTTTGTAACGCTTCAATTACGTTTTTTTACCATCTGGCTAACGTGTTAGTTTAGTCTCTAAAGTTGACAGATGTGAACATTAGGTAAATCCTTATTAACCTAAAGAACGGGTTGGGTATTTTTGGATGTAGAGGATACCTTAGCCTTTATAGAGTAATTAAAGACAAAAATAAGGGGAATTTTTCCCGTTAATCTGTTGAAGCTCGCTTTGATAGGGGTAAATAAGGGGAAAATTTACTTCTAATCTTGCCCAGAACCCAAATTTTAAGGTTTTTCAAGTAAATAGAAGTAAAACTTCCCTTTATTTTAACTGTTTTCAGTTCCATATCTTCACTAAGGGAAATTTCTCCCCTTATTTAATGAACCAATGTTACTGATGCTTTCATCTGTCTCGAGGGGTTCCGCTTTTATTCACCTTGTCGGGTAAGATTAGCTGTAAATGCATCTGAAATTACTACCACATTTTGCGGCGTAGATTGCAATTTCGTACTCCAAAACAGAACCCGTTATTCTCAGGAGACACAGGGGGATTCGGTGTATAGGTGTATGGTTCCTCAGGCTCAAAAATAGAGTCATGTTCGTCTAGACGGGTGTGTTATTTAAATAGATATTCCCTCAGCTTTATCAGGAAAATGGGTGAAGGGTTTGGGCATCCGCAAAAACTGCCTGACAAAGGAACATCCTTTCGTCAGGCAGCTGTAAATTAACTATTGATTTAGATGATGAATTGTAATAAAATAAGACAGAAACACATAAAATTGAGGAAAATAAAACATATTCCCTCAATAATAATTGTATAACAAAACTAATCGATGTGTCAACCCCGAAATTTCAACTAAAAAGGAGTGCTTGAATGAACCTTGAATATCGCCAGGAGCAAGAACGCGTGGATCGTATCATTGAGACCATTAAAGAACAAATAGTAACTCTTGAACATGAAACCGGACGGCGCCACGAAGAAGTCAATGAAATCCGCAAAAACTTTTGGGATGAAGTAAAGGTCAACACGGATACATTCGATGATTTTCTTGAGACAGTGCTAAGTTTGAGGCAGCAGGCCCAAGTATTGACTGTAAGTCAGAGCACACACCGTCAGGCGGCAAAAAAGTTATCCTCGCTGCGCCGGATGAAAGAAAAACCATATTTCGGCCGCATTGATTTTCAAGAAGACGGGGAATCGACTGCTGAAAAGGTGTATATCGGCATCGCAACGTTGACTGACAAGTCAGGTGAAGATTTTCTCGTTTATGATTGGCGGGCACCAATCTCGAGTGTCTACTATGATTATCCGCCAGGTCCGGCTGAATATGAAACGCCAGGCGGTCTCGTCAAAGGGAAAGTGGAGAAAAAGTTCCAGTACATCATCAAGGATGGCATGATTGAGTCCATGTTCGATACCAGCTTGACGATCGGTGACGAGATTCTACAACAGGTACTCGGAAAGAGAACCGATAATTATATGCACAGCATCGTTGCCACCATCCAACGAAAACAAAATCAGATCATCAGGCACGATAAAGGGCGCCTGCTCATCGTCCAGGGTGCGGCAGGGAGCGGGAAGACTTCGGCTGCCCTCCAGCGGATTGCGTACTTGCTATACAACTATAGAGGCAGCCTTAACGCTGACCAAATCATCCTATTCTCTCCCAATGCCATGTTCAACAGCTACGTATCAAATGTGCTCCCAGAACTGGGCGAAGAAAACATGGAACAGGTGACTTTCCAGGAATATTTGAACCATCGATTAAGCGCGGAATTCCAGGTCGAGGGACCTTATGAACAATTGGAATATGTATTGAACGAGACAGGGGACTCTTCATACCTGACGAGGACAGCGAGCATTCGATTCAAGGCATCCACCCTTTTCTTTGAAGCAATCAAATCGTATAGGCAGTCTCTAGAATCCTCCGGAATGAGGTTTAAAGGAATCAAATTCAGAGGGGAATCGATTGTTACAGCTGACAGGATCAAAGAGCGATTTTATGAGTACGATCCTTCCATCAAATTTCACAATAGAATCGAGAAGCTGACAGACTGGCTGAATGGGGAACTCGACAAAGCAGAGAAGATTGAACGGAACAAGCCGTGGGTGGATGAAAAAATCGAACTGTTGAGTAAAGAGGACTACCAGAAGGTTTATAAGCACTTACAGAAATCAAAAGCATCCAAAGAAGATTCGTATGACGACTATGATGGGGAGCATGATGCACTTGCACGTTTGATTGTACGCAAGCGTTTCAAGCGGCTGCGTAAAAAGATCGATAGGCTTCAGTACGTTGATATTAAAGGGATTTATCATCAGCTTTTTGCAGATACGTCCGCTATCGCCTCCCTGATGATCGGTGAAACTCCGAAGGAATGGGAGGATATTTGCCATTTGACTTTGAACATGTTGTCAGAGGGGAAATTGTTCTATGAAGATTCCACTCCATTCCTGCTATTGAAGGAGCTGATTCTTGGCTTCCAGACGAATACTTCAATCAAGCATGTACTCGTTGACGAAGCACAGGATTATTCTCCGTTTCAATTCGAGTTTCTGAAGAGGCTGTTCCCATCTGCGAAAATGACGGTGCTCGGCGATTTTAATCAGGCAATCTTTGCGCACGCGAGGGAACAAGTGGATTTCAACATATTGACTGGCCTGTATGGGGCTGATGAAACCGATGCGATCCAGCTGACCCAAAGTTACAGGTCGACCAGGCCGATCATCGAATTCACGAGGGAGCTGGTACCGGACGGAAGGAACATCACTGCATTTGAACGTGAAGGCGAAAAGCCTGTGGTGACGATAGTGGATAATCACCATGAACTTCATCGCCAAATACGATTGAAAGTGGATAAACTGCGGAAAAGTGCGTACCATTCAATCGCAATCATATGCAAATCAGCTGCCGAAAGTGAAACTGCCTTTATGAGATTGAGTGAAATAAAGGACCTCAAGATCATGAAAACCGGTTCACTTGAATACGAACAGGGAGTGGTTGTCATCCCGTCTTATTTAGCTAAAGGGATTGAGTTTGATGCCGTCATCATATATGATGCATCATCCCGTCAATACGGGGACGAGGGCCTTCGCCGCTTATTCTACACTGCTTGTACAAGGGCCATGCATGAGCTGCAACTGTTCAGTGTAGGGGAACCGACTCCTTTTATCGAAAACAAAGAAACATACAGCCTTGAAAAGTAGCCGGTTCATTTTCTAAGGCCCGTCCCAACGTGCTTTAACGCGTTAAAGATCTGTTGGGCGGGTTTCTTTTTTTCTGCCCAAGACAAATACTTTGTAAACACCTCATTCCTCTGCTAGAATCAACAAAGATTTAGTACGTTGAAAAGCGATCATCAGAGAAAGGTGTATATTTCATGAATCAACAACCAACCGGTAAAGAACGGATCGGGTTCGCGTTTCTTCTGGGAATGCTCGGGATCCTCGGTCCACTCAATATTGATATGTATCTGCCAAGTTTTCCCGGGATAGCTGCTGACTTAAACGCCAGTGCTTCAATGGTGCAGCTCAGTCTGACAGCGTGCTTGATCGGTCTCGCGATCGGGCAGATCGTCATTGGACCTATCAGTGATGCAAAGGGGAGAAGGAAACCTCTATTAATCTCTATCTTTCTATTTGCGTTATCTTCTATATTATGTGCGCTCGCACCGAATATCCTGGTGCTGATTGCAGCACGTTTCATTCAAGGATTCACTGCTTCAGCGGGAATCGTCCTTTCCCGTGCAGTGGTTCGTGATGTGTTCAGCGGAAGGGAGCTGACGAAATTCTTCGCCTTGTTGATGGTGATCAATGCCACGGCGCCGATGGTTGCTCCTATTACAGGAGGGGCTATCCTGCTTCTGCCGTTTGCTTCATGGCATACGATTTTCTATTTTCTTGGTTTAGTAGGTTTCGTGATTGTTGTGACAATCGCCATCAAATTGAAGGAAACACTCCCTCCTGAATAAAGGATCCCGAGTTCAATCGGTGCCTCACTTAGAACGATGGGGAGTCTGCTGACGGATCGTTCGTTCGTCGGCTATGTACTGACAATTGGACTCATTCATGGAGGTAGCTTCGCCTATGTAGCAGGTACTCCGTTTGTGTACCAGGGGATTTACGATGTATCGCCTCAGGCGTTCAGTATCCTATTCGGCATCAATGGGCTGGCGATCATTTCGGGCAGTTTCATGATCGGACGATTCAGCGATATCATCCCGGAGAGAAACCTGCTCCGAATCGCCGTGATCACTGCTGTATGCGCCACTTCTGTCCTGTTGATCGCCACCATCATACAAGGACCCCTGGCAACACTCGTGATTCCGATTTTTATTTACATGACATCAATGGGCATGATTCTGACAAGCACCTTTACACTTGCTATGGAAAAACAAGGCCACCGTGCAGGGAGTGCGAGCGCCATGCTCGGCATGCTGCCGCTTGTAGTCGGTTCATTAGTAGCGCCGCTTGTCGGGATTGACGAAACAACCGCTGTACCGATGGGGGCTGTGTTATTTTCGACTTCGCTTCTTGGTGCCGCTGCATTTTTCACACTTACCAAGCGGAACGAAGGGAAAGGTTCGCTGCCAGGTGTTGAATAAATTCTCGGAAAAATAGACATGAAAAGTAACGGGTTCTTTTTTAGGTTCAAATTATAAAAGACATTGGAAAAAGGGAAGCAAATCGTAATGATTTTGCAACCCTTTTTTTATTGGATATAACAAGCTTTTTAAGGAATGGGGGTTCTGATTGTATATTAATTTGTTACCGAAACTGCACTAAAATTGAATCGTTAAAGAACTTTCTGTAACGCTTCAATTACAATTTTTTTATAATCTGGCTTATGTGTTAGTTTAGTCTCCAAAGTTAAAAGATGTGAAAATTAGGTAAACCCCTATTAAAGGAACAGGATACCTAATCCTTTATAGAGTAACTAAAAACATAAATAAGGGAAAATTTTCTCGTTAATCTGCTGAAGCTTGCTTGGATAAGGGTAAATAAGGGGAAAATCTTCTTCTAATCTTGCACAGATCCCCAATTTTAATGTTTTTCAAGTAAATACTATTTAGCCCCTTTACTCTTTTGGACACCTACTTCTATAGATATTAAGATAGAAGTATCAAAGGAGGAGCCAAAATGAGTAAACGAAATGGACCAATGGAAGAAGTGAAAAAACAATACGTTCGCATGGCGCTGGAATCAGGTAATATGGCTTTTATCGCTAGGAAAACAGGAGTCAATCAGTCCACTCTTAGTAATTGGGTAAAGCAGTATCGTGATGAGATTGAAGCTGAGATGGAAAAAGAGGGTGTAACTCCTCTATCCAAGTCTTCTTCTGAAAGTGATATCCAGAAGAAATACGATCATGCCATGAAATTACTCGGTGAGAAGGAACTTGAAGTTACGATGCTTAGAGAAATGCTAAAAAAAAAGTTTCCGGACTTTCCGAGCGAATAGCCTTTGCCCATGAATGGATCCAGGCTGGTTTTCCTGCCAAACGTGTTTTAAAGATTGCTTCCGTAGGACGTTCAACGTATTACTATAGGGTTTCTAACCCCACTGTGAAACGGGAAACCACGGGGGGAAGACCAATCCCTGGATTCTCCATGAACACCAAAGGAAAGAGAGTTAAAGATTCTTTAATAAAGAAGTACTTAATGAAATTGATTGATGGTGAATCAGCTGTATATGGGTACCGTAAGCTGACAAGGGCCTTAAGAAAAAAATACAAACTAATCATTAATAAAAAGAAAGTCTACAGATTGTGTAAAGAGCTAGATATCTTGATGCCTCAAAGAGAAAAGAACCCAAAATATCCTAGAAAACTAGCTAGAAACCGTTCTGTTAATGGTCCTAATCAGTTATGGCAGCTAGATATTAAGTATGGGTATGTGCTTTCTTCAAGGCGTTATTTCTTCCTGGCTAGTGCCATTGATGTCTACGATCGTACGATCGTAGGTCATTACAGAGGTACTGTGTGCGAAGCCAAACATATCACCAAAATGCTTCAGAAGGCTATTATGAAACGAAATATTCATATCCCCGACTCTGAAGATCAAATAGCTGATAACTCCACTAAACTAATTATCAGGACTGATAACGGTCCACAATTCTGTAGTCATCATTTTCAGGATTTTTGTAAGGAACAAATCGTGATTGAGCACGAAAGGATCCCACCGAAGTCACCTAATATGAATGCTTATATTGAGTCTTTTCATAGTGTACTGGAACGAGAGTGTTATCAAAGAAATGAGTTTATAAACTTTGAACATGCTTATAAAAAGGTCGATAATTATATCCAGTTTTACAATGAAGAACGATATCACGGCAGTTTGATGGACTATTCACCAAAAGAGTATTTTGAGAAATATATGGACAATCAAGTAAAACCAATCACATTAACCATGTGACCTCAATGTTTTTGAACAGGTTTCCTGTTTGAAAACATTGAGGCCAGCAAGCGAAAGCGCGGTAGAAAGATGAAAAACTAAGTAACCCTAAGAAAAGTGGAGTATGTGTCCAAACTTAGGGGGTTAAACCGAATAGAAGTAAATTTTCCCTTTATTTTAACTGTTTTCAGTTCTATTTCTTCATTAAGGGAAGATTCTCCCCTTATTTAATCATCCAATGTTACTGATTCTTTCATCTGGATTGGGGGGATGCTTCGGGTATGATTAGCTGTAAATGCATCTGCAATGACTACCACATTTTGCGGTGTAGATTACAATTTCATACTTCAAAACAGAACCCGTTACATGAAAAGACCCCTCCTCAATTCTGGAGGGGTCTTTTCAAATTGGTGAACTTACAACTTATATTATTATAGCCCATTGATAACATTCCGTAGGGGAAATTCTTCTATTTCTCCGGTCCTTCCTCCCACCACTTCAGTGCAGGGAACGGACCCTCATGAACGAATACGGTTTCCCCGATCATCGGTGTAACAATCCTGACGCCTTCTTTCTCCGCAGCCTTCGTCACACGCTTAACAGGATCCGTCCATTCATGAAAGGACAGAATGAAAGCGCCCCAATGAATGGGCAGCAAGAGAGTGCCTTTAACATCCATATGAGCTTGAACGGTTTCCTCTGGAAACATGTGAATAGGTGCCCATCTCGAATCATATTGGCCGCATTCCATCAGGGAAAGGTCGAATGGACCATAACGTTCACCAATTTCTTTGAAATGAGGTCCGTACCCGCTGTCTCCGCTGAAAAATATACTTGATTCCTTTCCTTGTATGACCCAGGAACACCACAAGGTGCTGTTTCGGTCATGCAAGCTTCTTCCGGAGAAATGCCTTGCCGGTGTTGCTGCCAAGCAAATACCGTGAAATTCGTATTCATCCCACCAATCAAGTTCTATGATCTTGTCAGGGTCAATGCCCCAATGCTCAAGGTGACTTCCCACTCCAATCGGAACAAAGAATTGGTGGACCCGCTCACGGAGTTTTTTTATCGTTCCGTAATCAAGATGGTCATAATGATCGTGAGAAAGAATAACGGCATCGATTTCTGGGAGAGCTTCCAATGAAAAGGGTAATGTTTGGCTGAATCTCCTGTTTCCCAAAAACGGGAAAGGGGACGGGTCATTCCCAAACATGGGATCAAGGAAGAGGTGTTTGCCGTCAATCTCGATCATACAGGCAGAATGGCCAAACCACGTGATGTTCGTTTTGTTATGAGGATGATTCAGTGCAGGGAAGTCTGTGATCGGGAGTGTATGCTTTGGCTTTCGGTTTGCATCTTTCTTGAACAGATCCCGAATCATGGTGAAGGAAGACTTCCAATCTGTTTTCATAGAAGCGGGCATGGGATTCTTAAATGATCCGTTGAAGTACTGTGATGAAGTTTGTACTTTACTTTTAGATGGCTTCTGCCCAAAAGCAGGGTGAAATTTCAGAAGTAAATAGACTGCCGTGATTATCATACATAAAATGAGCAGAGCAGGTATCATGCCGGGAATCCCCTTTTATTAGTATTCAAATCTATATATAACTATCTCAAATAATGATAAAGGTGTCCAAAATTAAGGGGCTCTAAGGTGTAAGGACTTGAATTAAGCTGATTTGAATAATGATGGATGTGGGGTTAACCTGCTAATTCTTCATACCATGCTAATGTTTCCTCAGGCGAGCCGCCATTAATGAACACATGTTGGTCCCCGACTTTTATATAAATATATGGTGACTCCTTTTTTATGAACAATAGGCTTCTTCCGTACTCTTTCACCTTAAAAACACCCTTTGCCTTCGTTGAAAGTCCGAATCCGTTGATTTTCCACGTGACTTCCGGCATTTCATCGAGCAATGTAACTTCTTCGATGTCTTCTATTTTCCACTTATCCCCGTACATGCCGGTAATCTCAAAAGAATCTTTGGCAACAATCAACTCATTTTTTTGATAGCCGGCAAAGGTGAGCCCCCCGATCATACCAAACACAACGAGCATTAGGAGGGAACTGATCCAGTAGCTTCGCTTTCTTTTACCAGGGACTTCATAGCGGGATAAATAAGTCATTCCGCCCATCAGAAAAATCATCATGAAACCGAATTGCACTTCCATCGTGTAGGTGAAGGAAGTGAAGGCAAGAGGGAGCAGGAAAAGCATTCCGGCTGCGGTCAAGATCAGTAAAGTACCAATCTTTTGCGGATACCCGTTCTTGATTAGATATTCTTTTTCTTCCTCCCGTCTGTCTAAAAATCCGGAAATCAATCCATACATCTTTTTAACCCGAATCGCCCAGCCCAGTAGTAAGAATAACGCGATAACAAATAATTGTATTCCGATTAGGATGCCCATATTTTCCCCTCCAGAGTGAGTTACCTTTAGTAATAGATACGGTATTCAGATGAATTTGGTTTCATCTTAGAAGAAGTATTTTTCGAAGAGGGTCACATAGTTTACTGCTTATTCTAATGGGTATCAGTTAAGAAAAATGCCATTTAGAAAGGATGGGGAAGATGATCAACGCATTATTTCTGAACTGTTCGCTGAAAAGCGGGAATGAGCAGTCTAATACGGCTGCATTGATGGACGAGGTCATTGATATTTTTGAGAAAGAAAGAGTAGAATCCGAAGTTGTACGATTGGCAGATTATAGAATTTCGTATGGAATAACACCTGACGCTGGAGAAGACGACCAGTGGCCGGAGATCTTCGAAAAGGTAAAACAGTCTGATATCGTCATAATCGGGACGCCGCTCTGGCTGGGTGAAAAAAGCAGCATCGCCACACTTGCGATAGAACGCCTGTATGGCGGGAGCAGCCTGACAAACGAAAAAGGACAGTATCTCTATTATAATAAAGTCGGCGGGGCTATTGTAACGGGGAACGAAGATGGGGCTAAACATGCTTCAGCCTCCATTCTTTATGGACTGTCCCATATTGGATTTACGATTCCGCCAAATGTGGAAACCTACTGGGTTGGAGAAGCTGGTCCTGGTGCTTCCTATATTGAAGCAAATGGAAAAGAAAATGAATTCACCCAGCAGCATGCAAGGATCATGGCATACAATCTACTCCACTTTGCCAGACTATTAAAAGAGCGGCCAATTCCTGCAGAAGGTAATATAATAGAATAGCATTCTTATTGAGACCCTTCCAATGATATTAACTTAGTGGAAGGGTTTCATTTATATCCCGGAAGCGAGAGTGGATATGGTAAAATTCTCTTCATAAACAGTCTGTGGCAGTCTTATGAGGGGAGTGGTTCTGTTGGAAATGAAACTGGATAAAGAAATTGGAAAAGAAGCATCTGAACTGATTATGGATCATCTTTATAATATGGCTCTGCATTCACCGCCTGAAAGCAGGCATGCTCTGAATATAGATGGGTTGAGACAGCCGGACATCACTTTCTGGAGTGCATGGGAAGGGAATGAACTGGTTGGCTGCGGGGCACTTAAAGAACTCGACCCGGAGCATGGGGAAATCAAGTCGATGAAAACATCCCCTTCACATTTAAGAAAGGGTGTTTCGAAGAGTATTCTTCTCCATATCATTTCAGTGGCAAAAGAACGCGGTTATCTGCGCTTGAGCCTTGAAACAGGATCGATGGCAGCATTCGTGCCCGCAAGGAAACTGTATGAAAGCTTTGGGTTCACGTATTGTGAACCATTTGCCAGCTATAGAGAAGATTCAAACAGCATATTCATGACAAAGGAAATATAGAAGAAGGCCCGTCCCTCGTCGCGTTACCAAGTTACTGCATAGAGGGACGGGCCTTGAAAATGAGTCCTATTGCAAACAAGAAATATGGTAGGTTATACGTAATGAAAGTTTTCAATAGAGGAGGCAACCAAGGATGGATCATACATATGGATTGGACACGGAGCTTTTTTCAGAATTATGCGGGAAGAAGGAAACGTTTTGGCCGAACGGCCTGTTAAAACCTTTTAGCCCTGTTGAATCGGAGGACATCATAGAAGCAGAACAAAGGCTTTTACGATTTGCTCCATATCTGAAAGAAGTGTTCCCCGATACCAGGAAGGCGAACGGAATCATCGAATCACCCATTAGATACTTGCCAAGGATGCAGGAGGTCATGCAAAAATACTATCAAACAACCATATCAGGTAAGCTGATGCTGAAGTGTGACAATCAGCTTCCGATTGCGGGATCCATCAAAGCACGCGGCGGTATTTATGAAGTGCTGAAGCTGGCTGAAACACTGGCATTGACACACGGGATAATAGAGAAAAATGATGATTATTCTAAATTAGCAAGCAGCACGTTTAAAGATTTTTTCTCCCAATTCTCCATCGCTGTCGGATCAACCGGCAACCTTGCATTGAGTATCGGCACAATGGGGGCTGCACTTGGTTTTAGAGTGACGGTGCATATGTCACAGGAAGCAAAGCAATGGAAGAAGGATCTTCTCAGAGAAAAAGGTGTCGGGGTAGTAGAACATGTAAATGACTTTTCCTATGCGGTGGAGGAAGGAAGAAAGCAATGTTTGAAGGATGAGAAATGTTTCTTCATTGACGATGAAAATTCGATGGATCTGTTCATGGGTTACGCTGTGGCTGCGTTAAGACTCCAAAAACAGTTGAAACAAGAAGGCATCAAAGTAGATCGAGACCACCCACTCATCGTTTATTTGCCTTGCGGAGTCGGCGGCGGACCCGGCGGGGTGACATACGGGTTGAAACATGTATTCGGGGACCATGTCCATTGCTATTTTGCTGAACCGGTGAATTCCCCTTGTATGCTGCTCGGGCTTGCTTCCGGAAAACATGAGGCCATTTCTGTCCGGGATATAGGTTTAAGCAACAAGACAGAAGCGGATGGATTAGCGGTCGGCCGTCCTTCAGCCCTGGCAGGGAAAATGGTTCAGGAACTCCTGAACGGGGTGTACACGGTCAGCGATGAGAACCTTTATAAAATGCTTGCTCTTTTACATGAATCAGAGTCAATCTCACTGGAGCCTTCTGCATTAGCAGGTATGATCGGCCCGGCCATGCCCCAAATAAGGACTCACCTGAAATCACTATCATTTACTGACGATCAGTTAAACCGGGCAACCCACCTGGTATGGGCAACAGGGGGGAATCTGGTCCCGGAATCCATCATGCACGAATACGTGACCAAAGGAAAGGGGTATCTTTAATGGGCTAAAGGCCCGTCCCGCAGTGCATTAACGCGTTACCGCAGCTGCCACTGTGTTGACTTTTTCAGGCGGCCGGCATACAATAATGATGTAAAATTATCTTTGTATATAAAGGGAGTATGTTATATGTTAGGTGTCGTTCTTAACTAACCGTGAAATGAATACGGACATTTTGCCGGCATTCGTCTTTTGAAAATAAAGGCGGATGATACGCTTATTTAGCTGTGCTTGCAAAATGTAGTTAAGAACAATGGTCATAGCCTGTACATCCCCTTTTACTTTAGGAGAGCTGTGTCTTTTGTGCACAGCTCTTTTTGTGTACAAAAAAGCGTGTGTAGTGACACGTGTATTTCCATGCAGCCATAAAAGGGACCTTTGTATACAAGTCATGAAGACCACAATGGACATTGTTCTGTTGTGGTCTATTTTTATTTATTGGAGGAGAACACATTGAACGAAAAAACATTTCTAACATTGGAATTTCACCGGGTGAAAGAAGAATTGACGAACTTCGCCCTCACTGAGGAAGGAAAAAAAGAAATTTTGAACATGATGCCATCAACGAACAAACGACAGATCGAGATGCGTCTCGATGAGGTGACAGAAGCAGTGGAGATCCTTGGAAAAAGTGCCAGCGTGCCGATTCACGGTATGGACGGTGTGGGAAAAATCGTTGCCAATCTAAACAAAAGCGTCCCATTAAGGCCTGATCAATTGTCCGGTCTGTACTTTTTTCTAGACGCCTGCAGAAAGTTGAAGAAATTCATGACCGACAAGCAATATATCGCACCAAGGGTGTCGGCATATGTATATTCCATCGAAGACATACCCGAAGTGGCCGATGAAATCAACCGCTGCATCAGGAACGGACGGATCGATGATTACGCAAGTAAAGAATTGCTGCGTATCCGAAAGCAGTTAAGTATCCAGGAAGACAGGTTGAAAGACAAAACTCAATCAATCGTCAAATCAGCCAAGTACAAAACATTCTTGCAGGAGGCAATCGTCAGCCAGCGGAACGGCCGGTACGTTCTTCCGATCAAAAAGGAATACAGAGGAAAAGTGAAAGGGGCTGTCCTGGATTCATCCGCATCCGGTTCCACCATCTATATCGAACCGGAAGAACTGAGCGTCCAGCAGGATCAGTTGCTCATGTATAAACTGCAGGAAGATCAGGAAATTGAAAATATCCTATGGGCATTGACCGGACTTGTACAGACCTATGAACCGCAGCTAAAGCTCGCAATCGAAACGATGGTTCACTATGACGTCCTTTTTGCAAAAGCGAAATTCAGCCGCTCGATTGATGGAGTGAGCGCAGGAGTCAACGAAAGTCACAGGATTCATCTGAAAAATGCCGTCCACCCGCTATTAGGAATGGAAGCTGTACCGCTGACAATCAAGATGGGAGATACGTTTCACGCTTTGGTCATCACTGGTCCGAACACAGGAGGGAAGACGGTCACCATCAAGACGGTCGGACTGCTCACCCTCATGACACAATGCGGTCTCCACATTCCGGCAGATAAAGGAAGTGAAATCAGCATCTTTGAAAAGATCCTGCTGGATATCGGGGACGGGCAAAGCCTGGAGCAAAACTTGAGCACATTCAGCTCCCACGTAAAAAACATCATCGAGATTCTGAAGGATACAAACGACCGGACGCTGGTCCTTCTGGATGAGCTGGGATCAGGCACAGACCCGATGGAAGGGATGGGGCTTGCAACCGCAATCCTCGATCAGCTATACGAAAAAGGGGCGACTCTGCTCGCGACGACTCACTACAGTGAAATCAAGCATTTTGCAGAAGAGCATGAGGGATTCATGAATGGCAGTATGGAATTTAACATCGATACCCTGCAGCCGACATACAGGCTCATCGTTGGAAAAGGCGGGGACAGCCAGGCATTCTCCATTGCCTTGAAGCTTGGCATGCATCCGGCCATCATTGAAAAAGCACATAGAATCACTTATCGGGAATCGAAAACATACAGTTCAGATGAAAAAGACTTTCATGCGATAAGGGAAATGGAGAAGCAGGTTATCGTCAACAAGCACCAAAAAAGGGATCACAGCAAAAAAACACAGGCCCAATCAACCGTGACTCCATTCTCAAGAGGCGATAATGTCAAAATCTCACCCGCAGGAGAATTGGGCATTATCTACAAGGGGCCTGATGACATGGGATGCTACACTGTCCAGGTTAAAAATGAGAAACGGGTGATTCCGCACAAACGTTTATCTCTTTATATCTCAGCGGCCGAATTATACCCGGAAGGTTATGATTTCGATATCATCTTCGAAAGCAAAGAAAACCGGAAGAAAGATAAACTGATGGAGAGAAAATTCGTGGAAGGGTTGACGATAGACAGGGAATAGGGACGCAAGTGCGGGAAAAATATCTCCCTGATTATGAACTTTCCAATACTTCATATACGCTTTAACTTGTTGAGGACCTAAACTGATAAGAACTTACCGGACAAACAAGCTCCTGGTGAGAAAAGAGCCATGAAGGTCATCACTCAAAGAAGTAGTAAGTATTGAAAAAAGATCTGCCGGGTAAGGATGAGTGCCTTACCCGGCAGATCTTATTTTAATCTATCAACTCAAATAATACATACTTTTCATTGTTTGTTTTCGCCACGAGATAGTGATCTTGCCCCTTTACTCTAAAGATAGTGGATCCCGCTGCCAGCGTATTTGATGAAAAATCTTCAACTGGATGATAATTCCCATCAATTTGTTCCTTGATCTTGCCAAGCTGTTCCCCAAGCGTTACCTTTTTCTTAGCGTCGAGCCGTAAATATTCTTTTCCCTCAATCACCATCATCGGTCCATCACCGCATAATTCATAAGCTGTTTCATTCCCATTATTACAACCACTTACTATCATCATACAAATCATCAATAGTGCCAATTTCTTCATCGTTATCCTCCTCAATCAATTTTATTATCAAAGATATTCATGCTTGTCTTCGTACATGCAACTTTTTAAGAAAGCGGTGCTGTTTTGACGTCTATATTGAAGGCCCGTCCCAGCGTGCGTTAACGCATTAACGCACGCTGGGACGGGCCTCTGCTGGGGAAGGGTTTGCAATGTATAGGGGTTGGAATTTCTGGAATAATAACTATCAAAATTCTGGAGGTATGTGCATGTTTCGCAAATGTTTAGTAGCTATGTCCCTTTTAACGGTTCTATTGGCCGGACAGGCTGGCACGGTTGAAGGTGCAGACCAGCAGCTGGATTTCAGTCAGGTTACATATATACAATCAGAAACAGAAAGAAATCTTAAATTAGAGACAGCATTGAAGGAATTATTCGATGTACAGGACGGTGGCAGCATACGCTATTTTTACAACAGGATTGACCTGAATAATGATCAAATACCGGAAATATTTGCGTTTGTCACCGGCCCGTTCGTTTGCGGTACTGGAGGCTGCAGTGCCGCCATTTTTCAGGAGGCAGACAACAAGTATAAATTGGTATCCCGCTTTAGCTTGGTGAGGAACCCCATTCTAATAAGCGATAAAGAAACAAATGGATGGAGAGATATTATCATGTTATTTCAGGCGGGGGTATTGAGGGAGCGTATCGGGAACTTGTATTCGATGGAAAAACGTATCCATCCAATCCATCTATTCAGCCAGAAATAAAAGAGGGTAAAATAACTGGGATTGGAATTATAAACGATGATCTTACACAAAACAAAGGAATCGAACTATAGAAGAGCAGGGAAAGTTCCTCTGTCCTTCTTTTTTTCTGACCAAAAAACATTGGGGAAATCACCGATTTTTGAAATAATTGGTATATAATTATAGACAATATATCAACAGGGAAGCGGTGACATAATGAATTTTTACATAGCATCAAGCTTTAAAAACATCGATAATGTCCGTTATATCAGTGAACAGCTGAAAGCTGCGGGTCATAATCAAACGTATGACTGGACCAAACATGGCCGGGCTGCTTCATTTGATGAACTGAAAGAAATCGGGCAGAAGGAAAAAGAGGCTGTCATGCAATCGGATATGGTCATCGTGCTCTTGCCGGCAGGAAAAGGGAGCCATATCGAATTGGGGATCGCACTCGGCCTGAATAAGAGAATCATCCTTCATTCACCCCGTGGAGAAGTGAATGACATTTCTGAAACAAGTACTTTTTATCACTTAGCGGAGGTAGAGAAATTTCTCGGCGACAAGGATGAGTTAGTGAATTTCATTTTGGAAAAAGATCCCCGCGCTCTATTGAAATAAGATTTAAACCACTATATAGAAAATGCTCAGAATAGGGGGGATTTTATGTATGGTACCGAGCCAGCTTCATGGTTAACGTTCGTTCTGATCCTGTCCAATATAACTATCGTGCTATTTTTATATAATAAAGGAATAAGGAAGCTGCTGAAGGTTGAGAGGAAGAAATTTTGGTCTGATCATCACGTGAATGACACACACAAGAAAATTGACCGGATTATCAATGCGGTTTTTATTATGCTCATGGTCATAGTCATTTTTTCGAGTGCCGAAAACGACCCTGCTGAGGGTATCTGGTTGTTGAAGCCTTATATCCTTCCGTTCATCTTCCTCATTGTATCAGAAGCGGTCAGAGCATGTATGGAAAAGAAATATGCTGAAAATAAAAACGATTATCTCTTCACCATCAGTCAATTGGTGTTTACTTCTGTATTATTGGTGGTCCTGATTGGCACGGATTTTGGGGGATTGTTTGGATAGGGGAAAAGTAAATAGAGATAGGGTGAGAACATGTATACTGCCAAAGAAAGAGATCAGTATTTTACAAGTATCATCAGTCAATTAGAGTCTTCGCATTTAATTGAAGGGATCGTCCATATAGGCTCGGGGGTTGCCGGATACAAAGATGAACAATCGGATATCGATTTAATGGTGTCCGCTGCAGCCCTTGCCGATGTGGAAAAAGCCAAGTCATTCCTGCATCAGTATTTCCGAGAAATCGGGTCTGTCTACATAAAGGAATTGAAGTTAAGAGAGCATATCTACCTTATCATCGCCTTCCTGGAGAACGGTCTCGAGTTCAATGTATCGATTCTTTCCAGGGATTTATTAAGTGTCAAGTCGCCTTTATGGAAAGTCGTTGTGGATAAGACAGGGAAGGTAACAGAAAAGATGGAGGCTGCCCATAAGCATTTTGAACATAAAAAATATGACTTCAGCGAAGACGTTGCTTTCGATTTCATTTACAGCATGAGGAAATTCCAAACAGAACTGAAGCGTCAGAACTTTATCTATGCCTTAAAAATGCTTGAGACGATGAGGGATCAAACACTTCGGCTCCAAGCCCTGCTTGAAAACAAGAAACTCCATCAGTTCAAGGCGTATGAAACACTGGATTCGGAATTCATATGCAAGTACCTTGAAACCTATCCAAATCAAATCAACGAGGAAACGTTATTAATATCCGCTGATAGATTGAAAGAGTTGTTTTTTGACACAATCAACCGCAGTAAATCTCATTCAGTGGATGAAGGTCTTACTCGTATTTTGAAGTAATGATGTTTAATTAAAAAATTCTTTAAGCGTTCAATGCTTATAAAAAAACGACTCGTTCACCATGAACGAGTCGTTTCTCTATCCCTGACCCTAAAACGGATTCGTCGCCCACTGCAGCGACTGCTTGATGAATATCCTTGGATGCAGCTTCAACTGAGCCACCATATGTTCCGAAAGATCTTCAGGCTGCATATATTTCTCCTTGTCTGCTTCATCCAGCTTGTCCCCGAAGGTCAGATCCGTTGCGACAAGGCTCGGATTCAATGTCATTACCCGGATATTATGTTTCCGGACTTCCTGCATCAGTGCTTCCGTCATACCTTGAACAGCAAACTTTGATCCGCTGTATGCTGTGCTGTTCGCGGTGCCCTTCAATCCGCTGCTTGAAGAAATGTTGATGACGTCCCCTCCGTTTTTCTCGATGAGCTGGGGCAGGACGGCACGGGTAACATGATAGGTTCCGAAGACGTTCACCTCGAACGTTCTCTTCCAATCTGCCGGATTTATTTCAAGGAACTTCCCGTATGTACCAATACCTGCATTATTAATCAGGATATCCGCTGGGCCCAAGGCGTTTTCAAGTGAAGAAACGGCTTTTTCCACTTGGTCCAAATCTGAGATATCCGCTGCTGCGACACTGGCATTCACACCGAGCGATCTCGCTTCCTCTGCAATTTGTTCCAATGCACTTTCAGTCCGTGCAATCAATCCTACATGGACTCCTTCCCGTGCAAGCTCCAATGCAGTCGCTTTTCCGATGCCGCGGCCGGCTCCGGTGATATAAGCTGTTTTTCCTTTAATCGATTGTGCCATGGTTACACTCCTTTCAATTTGCCTATCTAACGCAAGTGTACGGGGGATGGGGGTGAGAAGCAAACATTCTACTCATTTCATTAAAAAACACTCATGTGAAAACTAAGGATGAGGGTAACAGGCTCTGTTTTAATATCTGGCTAACGTGTTAGTTTAGTCTCCAAAGTTGAAAGATCTGAAAATGAGGTAATCCTTATTAAACTAAAGAACAGGTTAGGATGTTTGGATGCACAGGATACCTTATCCTTTGTAGAGTAACTAAAGATATAAATAAGGGGAAATTTTTCCGTTAATCTGCTGGAGCTCGCTTGGATAGGGGTAAATAAGGGGAAAATTTTCTTCTATTCTTGCACAGATCCCCAATTTTGATGTTTTTTAAGTAAATAGAAGTAAAACGTTCCTTTATTTTAACTGTTTTCAGTTCGATTTCTTCATTAAGGGAAATTTCTCCCCTTATTTAATTATCCAATGTTACTGATGCTTTCATCTGGCTCAAGGGGTTCACCTTTCGTTCACTTTGTCGGGTAAGATTAACTGTAATTGCATCTGCAATGACTTCCACATTTTGCGGTGTAGATTGCAATTTTGTACTCCAAAAGAGAACCCATCGCTTGTTTTCGAAAGGTAATATGGATATTTATGTTAAAATAAGCATAGAGGTTGTGAAGGGGCGTTCTTCAACGGGCAGGAGAAAAAGCATACCGGAGTATATTCTTGTTTATTGGGTGAATGTTTTTGAAAAACACAAAGTTAAGAACCATATGGATTATTCCTAACGTATGTTGTTACTTAATTCTGGTTGGATTATCAATATGGGTAGCGGCTAATAGTGAAGGATTACAAGAAATCGATAGATTATCAATATATGTTATATTTATGATTTTACTATTCTTAGTGTCAGTATTCGGTAGCTACCGTATTTGGAGATGGGTAAAAGAAGGGCAAATGTAAAAGGTGCTTATCCAATGAAAGGGGGCGGTTGTGGAACAAGCAGCCGCCCTCTGTTCAAGTAACGGGCAGGTTTGTTGAAGAAGGAAAAATGGTTGATCGAAGCGAAAAGGCAGTAGGGAATAAACATAATATATTTGTACAAGGAGACAAAATGACAGATAAACAGATTGTTTTAGTTGCTAGTGTTTCAATAATTAAAGATGAAGAAGTTTTAATGATTAAAGAAAACAAACCAAATGTAATAAATAAATGGAATTTTCCAAGTGGACACATTGAAATGGGAGAAGACATTCCTTATGCAGCCAGGAGAGAAGTGAAGGAAGAGACGGGGTTAGATGTAGAACTTACATATACAACTGGTGTTTACAACTTTATTAGCAGTTTTAAAGATCAAGTTATTTTGTTTCATTTTGTAGGGCAGGTTATTGGGGGTTCAATTAATCTTGAAGAAGATGAAATTATAGACAGTGCCTGGGTGAAGGTGAGTGAATTAGTAAAGGCAGATGATGATAAACTTCGCGACCCAAGTGCTATAAAACAAATAGCAAATTGTCTTGTTAAAAAAAATTACCATCCCATTAGTGTATTCCATAAACAAATTAAATAAGGGTACTTGTTAAACTCAAGGGGGCGTTTGTGGAACAAGCAGCCGCCCTCTGTTCAAGTAACGGACAGGTTAGCCGAACAAGAGCTTTTGGCAAGATTAAGGTAAAATTATTTAATGGATTTTTTGGAAGGAAGATGTATTTTGCTTTTCTTATATGCAATTCTATTCTTATTGTTTGGATATATCTTTATCCTATCTTTAATAAAAGCTATTAAAGACGAAGTATCCCCCCATCTTGTAGCTTTTATTTTTATGGTTTGGGCTTCTTTCTCAATAATTGTTACTGTCAATTTAATAAGTATGTAAAACTCTTTGTTGAATTAAAGGGAGCGTTAATTCAAGATGTCATTAAAACAATTACAAGTAATGGTCCAGTACATAAACTGGACCATTTTTATATACAAAAAAACCGCATTTTGCGGTGCAATTAAGCGTACAGTTTACTTTGTGAGTATAAGTCTTGCAATAGGTAACGGAACCCGTTATTTAGATAAGTGCTCTTTTTCTTTTAATCATTCCCATACGTATTCACGCGGGTCTGTTTTTCAGCCTGATCTTTCTTCATCGCATTCTCCGACGAATCAGGCATCTTCATTCCCGATTTCTTGTCAAAATAAATCGCCACACCTGCGACGGTGAGAATCGGAATGATAAAATAAAGCCAAATCATGATCATACCCCCTTTTATTCAAATTCGATTTTTTCAGGAAGTTCCCGATTTTTATGTGTCTCGTGAAGGAAATCTTTCAATTTCTCCACGGATTGCCCGCTCAATTCATAGGTATTTGTATCTTCTCCGGGTAAAAGACTTTGGATATATCCTTTTTGATCCTGCGAAAGCCAAAGATGATAGTTTTTAACCTTATTGTCTGTACTGATATACTCATAGCGAAGCAGCGGCTCCGTTGTAATCACTTTTTCCATTTTCCGTGCCCGTTCTGATGCGCTGACGAAAGTGTTGACGGCTTGGGGCTTTTCATAAGTCATTTCATATGAATCTTTCCAAAAGCTAATGGAAACTGAATGGATTTCGTTAGCCTTTTCATTCATCATCGGCGTTTGTGGAGGGATCATGATATAAAAAGCCAATCCAATAAGAAACATTACGCTAAGTATTGAGATAAAAGCGCATTTCTTTCTATTCATCTTCAACTCTCCTCGAGAAGCAACTTCAACCTAATTTTACCATAAAAGGGAACGGTATTTTTACCCCAATCCTAAAAAAGGTCAAGCCGATTAACCTGTTTTCCTTGTTATCTATGTCTATAACCTTCCATTCGTTTCCATTATTTTCACACTCCCTATTTAAGACCATTGCTTCATTTTCAAAGCTTGTGAAGGACAATTTCCAACAAGTATAGAACCTACTAGTATAAGGACCTTTATATTACTTTTAGGGTAAGGAGGTGAACAATGGACGTATTGTAAAAGGGGTTTCTGTTTTATTTTCCGAATATTCCTTCTTTTTAACGTTTTGTAAGGGTTCTTAACACATTCATAGACAAAGTGTCTAATGAATCGTAATCTTTTTCGACATAAAATGAATGATACATCTTTGAAAAAATCCAATCAGCGGGAAGCCTTATCAGCCCCGCATAACTCTAGGGGGAGATTCTTTCAATGTCCATTAATGGTGATCGTTTAAAGAAGCATCTTGAGGAGCTTTCAGAAATAGGGAAAATTGGTGAGACAGGTGTATGCCGTTTGGCACATTCAAAGGAAGACCGCGAGGCGGTGGAAGTGGTAAAAGGCTGGATGGAAGAAGCAGGCTTGTCAACGAAGATCGATGGCTTCGGGAACTTGATTGGAAGAATGGAAGGTTCACAACCGGACAAGCCAATCCTCATACTGGGCTCACATATTGATTCACAGCCATATGGAGGAAGATTCGACGGTACGGCCGGTGCTCTCGGTGCGATCGAAGTCGTCCACAGTATGAAGGAGAAGGGCATAACGCCGCATCGGACCATTGAAGTGATCTGTTTCTCCGATGAAGAGGGCAGCCGTTTCAATAAAGGGATCTTCGGTGTCCGCGGGTTGGCTGGAATGCTTGAAGAAGGAGAACTCGAACGCAGGGATAAACAGGGGGTCACGAGAAGGGAAGCGCTGAAGGAATTCGGCGTCGAGCCGGATCTTTCCCAAAGCCCGGTATATCAAAAAGGGGATATTGCCGCATTCCTGGAGTTACATATCGAACAAGGGCCAGTCCTTGAGCAGAAAAACAAGCCGGTTGGGATCGTATCCGGTATTTCAGGCCCAATCTGGCTGACGGTCACACTTGAAGGGTTTGCCGGACATGCTGGATCCGTTCCGATGCCGATGAGGCAGGACGCCCTTGTCGGCGCATCTGAAATCATCCGTAAATTCGATGAACTCGTCAAATCGGAAGGTACTGATACGACAGTGGGAACGGTCGGCAGTATGCAAGTCTTCCCGAATTCGAGGAACATCATTGCAGAGAAAGTGGAGTTCACGGTAGACCTTCGTGATATCGACCTGGAAGCACGCACCCAACTCGAAGAAAAGCTTTATGAAATCATTGAAGGGACCGCCAAAGAATATAACCTGAAATATGAGATTAAAGAAGATACCCGCAGTGAACCGAGGTATTGCGCAGATTGGATCAAGAACATCATGAACGAAGAAGATGGGAAGCTCGGCTTCGATTCACCGACTTTGATGAGCGGACCTTTTCACGATGCGCTGATCATGTCTTACATCAGTGATTACGGGATGATTTTCGTCCGCTGCGAAAAAGGGATCAGCCATAATCCTCTCGAGTTCGCGGAGATGGAAGACATCGAAAAAGGAGTGCAGCTGCTATACGCAACAGCTGTCCGCATCAGCCAATCATAAAACAGGAGGTGATGAAGTGAGTCCCACAATGCTCTTCATAAATGGAGAAGTGGTCACTGTTGATTCTGTATTTTCTGTAAACGAAGCGGTGGCCATACAAGGAAATGAAATTCTCGCAGTAGGCACGAATGAAGACGTACTGGCATTAGCAAATGAACAGACTAAAATCGTGAATCTAGAGGGCAGAAGCATCCTCCCCGGTTTCATCGATGCCCATGCACACCTAGAGCTCTATGGTACAAACAGACTGGGGGTGAATGGCAAAGAAGCATCCAGCATCGACGAACTTATTGGGAAACTGAAAGAAAAAGAGAAAACCACCCCGAAAGGAAAATGGATAAGAGGATGGGGCTATAATCAGAATCATTACGAGGAAAGAAGGCATTTAACCAGGTGGGATCTGGATCAGGTTTCAACCGAGCATCCGGTCATCGTCGTAAGGACTTGCGGACATATTTCCTGTGTGAACAGCAAAGCCCTTGAGCTTGCCGGGATCGACTCCCAATCTGAAGACCCTTCCGGCGGAAAATATGTCAGGGAAAACGGGGAACCGACAGGCCTATTGTTGGAAGCCGCCCATATGAATATGTTCCTTTTTGCCAACTTTTCGGAAGAGGAGGTGCAGCAAGGGCTCTCGCTCGCATCCGAAGATTTTTTAAAAAAAGGAATCACTAGTGTTCATGATGCAGGAGGTTACGGGCCCGGACACATCCGCTCCCTTCAAAATGCTGCTGCATCAAAGCGTATAAAACAAAGGATTTATGCTCTCTACGGATCCCTGCATGACTCTCCCGGAATGGTCGAAAAAGGACTTGCAAGCGGCATCGGGACAGGACTCGGAGATGAATGGATGAAAATCGGTCCTGCCAAGGTTTTCATCGATGGAAGCAGCAGCGGTCCTACAGCTAAGACAAGGGAGCCGTATACAAGCAATCAGGAAGATTCCGGTATTCTTTACCTGGATCAAGAGGAGTTGAATGAATCCCTTGGAAGCGCGCATGGAGCAGGCTGGCAGATAACGGCGCATGCCATTGGGGACGAAGCGGTTGAAATGATGATTGAAGCCGTCCGGACTGCACTTCAACGCGATCCGAGGGAAAATCATCGCCATCGGATCGAACATGCCGGCATGACCCCAGAAGATCTCCTCCGGAAGATGAAAGAGCTGAATATCATCCCCATTCCCAATCCCGCGTTCATTTACGAATTCGGTGACGGCTACATAAGGGACTATGGAGAGAGAGTGAATGTGATGTTCCCATTAAGGAGTTATTCGGAAATGGACATCCCTTTCGCCATCGGTTCCGATAGCCCGATCACTTCCGTGGATCCGCTTCACGGCATATACACTGCAGTCACCCGAAAGAGTAAATCAGGTGAGGTGGTAGGTGCGGGGCAGCGGATAACCGTCCAGGAAGCAATCAAGGCCTATACGTGGAACGGGGCTTATGCCAGCTTCGAAGACCACTTGAAAGGCAGCATTGAACCAGGAAAGCTTGCAGACCTTGTTGTCTTGAATGGATCTATTTTGACATGTGAACCGGAAAGATTAAGAGAATTGAGAGTGGAAATGACGATCTTGGATGGAAAAATCGAATACGCGGCGAAAAAGGAGGGCGTCATATGACCAAAAGCACATTTACTAAACTGTATTGCATTTCTCTGGGTATCCCGTTTCTGCTGCTTATCTTCCCTTTGTTTTCCATCGGGAATAGGGCTGCACCTGTCGTAATGGGCATGCCGTTTTCAGTGTTCTGGGTGATCCTGTGGATCATCATCACCTTTTTAATCGTACTTGTTCTATACCGGATCGATCCGGACAAAGATGAAGAGGGGGCAAACTGATGGCAGATTGGCAGATTGCAATGTTCATGATGATCGGCTACTTGGTGATCGCACTCATCGTGGGTGTGATGGCAGGCAGGGGGCATGATAAGAATTCACTGGATGAGTTTACAGTTGCAGGCGGGGGGCTGGGACTTATCGTGATGTGGTTCCTTATGGGAGGGGCTGTGTTCAGTGCCTTTTCATTTTTGGGTGCTCCCGGATGGGCGTACTCCAAAGGCGCACCTGCACTATATATTTTAACTTATACTGCATTTGCCATTCTGCCGTGGTATATTATCGGTCCGAAGATTGGAAAAATCGGGCGCAAGTTCAATATTTATACGGTAGCAGGATTTATGAAGAAACGTTACGGAGGCAAGGCGCTGCCGATCTTGATCGGTGTCATTGCCCTGCTCGCCTCCATTCAATACCTTGCCACGCAAATGAAAGGGATGGCGTACATATTCAATATCATGACGGAAGGGCGAATCCCGTTATGGCTTGGTGCCCTGCTGGCGTATGGAATTGTAGTGGTGTACGTCGCAACAGGCGGACTCCGGGCAGCAGCGTGGTCGGACGTCTTCCAAGGACTTTTGATGATCATCATTTCCTGGGTCGTAGGCATGGCCATCGTCAATCAGCTGCATGGCAGTGTAGGAGAGATGTTCACGAACCTCGTTCAGGAAACCCCTCAATTCCTGGAAATTGGAAATGAAGGATCGACCATGTCGGGGACGGCCTATACGACAACAATCCTTGTCTCCCTCATTGGGTTCTTGATGTGGCCCCATCTGTTCTCGAAATCATACGCCTCCAATGCCCGTACGATCAAGAAGACAGTATTGGTGTACCCTGTATTTGCCCTCTTCTTGATCCCATTGTTGTTCGTAGGTTTTTCTGCAGTCAACGTGGTGAACCCGGCAGATATCGGGGCTCCGGATGAAATTCTTCCTTATCTGATCACCACCGTCCTCAGTCTTCCGGGCTGGGTGTATGGACTCGTAGGGGCAGGTGCATTGGCTGCAGCCATGTCGACAGCCGATGCGATCACGCACAGTGCGTCGCTTGAATTTACTGACGGAGTCATCAAGAACATAAAGCCCGACCTTCCTGATAAAACGACATTGTTTCTCATGAGAGCCGGCGTCTTCGTTGTCGGGGGACTTGCCTATGTCATCACAGTATTTGGGGGACAGGGACTCATCGCCCTTCTTCTCGGGGCCTATGGATCCATCGTCCAATTCGCCCCGGGGGTTTACGGGGCACTCTATTCGAAAAAAGTGACCGCACCGGCCGTCATCACTGGTCTCGTTGTCGGGACATTCGTCAACTACTACTTCCAGCTTGTAGCAGAAACCACGCCGCTCGACATCCACGCGGGGATCCTTGGACTGATCTGTAACATCATCATCGTTGTCACTGTCAGTTCATTCACCAGGCAGAAAAGCGTGAAGATGGCGGAGGAGTATCGTAATATCGGATAAAATGATAAACGCAGAAATCGGGCGGAAACAATGATGTTTCCACCCGATTTTTTTATATTCTGACAAATGATGAGGGCATGTATGTTAAAATCAAACCGAGACAAAGGAACAAATAAAGGAGCGTCCCAGCGTGAACAAAATCAAAAACTTGGAGTCCCCTGACAATATAAGAATCATCGTAATCTCCGACATCCACGGGGAATTGGAGCTATTTAAGGATTTATTGGAAAAGGTGCATTACAGCCATGAAGACTATTTAATCATCAATGGTGATCTTTGTGAAAAAGGAAGCAATAGTCTAGGGGTTGTCCGGTACATAATGGATCTATCAGCCACCCACTCAAACATTCATGTCACAGAAGGCAATTGTGATACGTTGGTGGAAGATCTATTGGAAGAAAACCCTAAATTACTAAACTATTTGACAGCGAGAAAGCATTCCATCATCAATGAATGGCTCGGGCAAATCGGATTTGCCCTGAATGAAGCGACAACGATCCAGGAGATAAAGGAGCGATTGATACATCACTTCTCAAAAGAAATGAAGTGGTTAACGGAATTACCGACTGCGATTGAAACAGAGGACTATATTTTTGTTCATGCAGGCCTTGAAGAGAAAGAAGATTGGAAGGACACGGATCGGATAACGGCCATCACTTTACAATCGTTCCTCGATAAATCACATCTTGCAGACAAATATGTAATCGTCGGTCACTGGCCGGTCGTAAACTACTCTTCGGACATTTCTTCACATAATCCAATCATCGATGAAGGTAAAAAAATCATCGCCATTGATGGCGGGAACATCATAAAAAAGACCGGACAGCTGAATGCCTTTATCATAAATCGAACGACAGATGGAGATGTCTTTTCCTATACATATACCGACAAGTTTCCTCTTTACGCAGTGATGCAAGATTTTCAGGCGGAGCCAGTGATGACCGGCTCCATTTCATACCCTGCTTATGAGCTTCAACCCCTTCAAAAAGATGAACATTTCACGATTTGCAAGCAGGAGGGGACCAACGAGAAGCTCCTGGTGAAAAATGAGTATATACACCAAGATGAAGATGGGAACTTCACTGCAAAATCCGATGTTTCCTGTGCGCTGATCAGCGTGGAAAAAGGGGACATCGTCTCCCTTATGGACGATACCTGTTCTGGATTTGACTTGGTGAAAAAAGATGGGATGTCAGGGTGGGTTCCCAAAGGCATTCTCCAAAAGTTTAATAAGAGTGAAAAGAATGAACAAAAAATCGATAATCAAGTGAAATGCTGCTAGCAGGAACCATTTGAACAATACCAAAATATGATTATATACTTCTATAACACTTCATTTTATAAACAAGCGTTATCTTCAATGGATGAATATGGTAACATAGTCTTAGGAAATATTTTCTTACTATTGCGTCATTCGGAGGGAGGACAGAGATGATCCCAGCTAAAGCAAAAACAGATCCCTTTCATATCAGCAAAATAAGAGAGAAGGACATGGAATCCATCATCGAATGGTTCGAACGGCACCAGCAATCGTTCTACACACTCGGCTGGTCATATCTAAGGAACCAGCAGCAAATGGAGGAACTTTTTTACCGTGCCATCACTGCCGCACATGAAGGGCTGCCGCGTTTTAAAAAGGACACTCCATTCGAAACATGGGCTTCTTCTATTTTCATACAGTCCTGCCGCGAGCTCTCCAAAGAGGATCAGGGGCAGGATGCAAAGAGAACTGAACCGAGGCAGGATGTATTCGATGCCTTGGATCATTTGGGAATGCATGAAAGAGAAGCTATTGCGTTGACATACCTGAAGGGTTTTACTATGGAAGATTCATCCCGTATTCTCCAGGTTGATGTTGAAACGCTGGAAGAACGGATCTTTTCCGGTATCCAGTCATTAAGAAAAGAGATGGGCTACGGATCACACTTCGCAGGCTGTCGTGATTACAAAAAGAACTATATCGATTATTTAGGAAGAACCCTCGGACGTCCCGAGAAAGTGGAACTTGAAATACATATCTATCATTGCCCGAACTGCCAAGAGGATCTTGCTGCATTCCAGGATGTCACGCTGACTCTTACAGGAATCACTGAAGATTTTC
The DNA here is from genome assembly GCF_903645295.1 of Bacillus sp. Marseille-Q1617. Classification (NCBI taxonomy): domain Bacteria; kingdom Bacillati; phylum Bacillota; class Bacilli; order Caryophanales; family Bacillaceae; genus Bacillus; species Bacillus sp. Marseille-Q1617. Next base: position 2,174,975 of record NZ_CAHJXM010000001.1, on the reverse strand, counting down.
AAGCGCCGCCGGGGTTCATGGAGAAAGTGAAACACCGAGTGATGGAAAACGAAAAACGCAGGCAGCTGAAGAAAAAGAAGCGTAATCATATCGGGCTTGCGTTTGCCGGAGTTCTTGCTTTGCTGTTGTGCACAGGTTTTGTAACCGGCAGCTTCACTAGCCTCTACTACACGTGGACAGAAGACCAGGAAGAGTTACGTACCTATCTTCAGCATGACCTTGGAGAACGCTTGAATTTGGAAGCGGAAAGTGAAGGGGTGGTCATCAGGATCAAAGGTGTGGTTGCCGACGATATTCAGACACTTGTCTTTTATGAAATCACCGATACGAAAGAAGACAATCAATATGCGATGAATGTCCATGATGGGGTTTTCGTACAGAATGAAGGTGAAATCATGGACCGCTCTGCCAATCCAAGGTACGGACCGCCCGTCACACATTCGGATCGTCATGATGAAACGAACGTGTATCAGGGCAAGATGAATCTGCTGCCACTCACCGAGGATAGCGGGACCGTTGAATTGAAGATCACCAGACTGCAAAAGTTGATTCGGGATTCTGGTGATTCTGATGAATTAAGCCGCTTGGGTTCAGAGGAAATGGAATTTGCCCATGGTGATTGGAGTTTCGAGATTCCGGTGACAAAACAATCCTCAGTCGAACATGAATTGGCTCAAGAAACAGAAATTGAAGGCATCCCTGTCCGTTTCGACAAACTCATCATTGCTCCTACAGCGACTATCCTGCAATATAGTTTTAAACTTGGGCAGCCTGAAAAGCAAATTGGTATGCTCAACTTTGACAGCATACAAGCGGGGGATAAAAAACTGGATGCCGATTTGTATGGCAGTAACTTCGTGGAGGCATCTGGAAATATGGATTGGAATACACTTCAAACACATTTTGAATCGTTATACGGTGAAAATGTGAAGGAGCTGGATGTCCAGTTTGGGTCGATGCATTTGACAGTCCAAGATCCCAAAACCATTGAACTCGATCCTGACCAGGGATATCCCCAAACCTTTGAGTACCTGGGAAGTACCATTTCAATCGACAAGGTGGAAGTGGGTTTCCCTACCAAAGTCGTCATCAGTAACCATGATTTGAAAGACAGGCAATACGAATCTCTTCAGTTCCGCGTTACTGGTGAGAAGGAGAATGAAAATGACACTATTTCGATGTCAATGGGGATGAATTCAGAAGGGGTCCTGGTGGACAAAAACGGAAAGGAATATGATATCCGCAAAGGACCTTACAGATTTGAGGAACTGGACCAGCCGCGCTATTTCCACACTATTCAAACCTTTGAAATCTTTAATGACACTTCTGGAGAAAAAGTAATACCGGCCAAGCTTGAGGTTGAAGGATATAACACGACGAAATATTTGAATGAAAAGGTAAAAATAGAGTTGTAAAAAGACATGAATTGGATAAGTAGGGGGATCTGTCCGGTGATGGATGGGTTCCTATTTTTATGGAGGGTTAATAAATGACAAACTACGGCAAAGGGTTATTCGAAGGGACAGCAGGTTACTTCTCAAAATACAGACCACTCTATCCCTCTTTCCTCGTTAGGTTCCTCGTCAACCGATTCTCTTTGAATGGAGAAAAAAGAATGCTGGATTTAGGATGCGGAACAGGTCAGCTTACCATCCGGTTTTCTGATTAGTGCAATGAAATTGTCGGGATCGATGTTGATCATGAAATGATCGAAGAAGCACAAAGGATTCACGGAGAGATAAGGACAGGGAACATTCAATGGTATCACGGGACACTCGAGCATTTTAAAACGGTGAATGATAAGCGTTTCGACCTTGTCATGATCGCCAAGGCATTCCACTGGATGGACCGGCCTCTGACATTGGAACATCTGTATGACATGGCAGAAGAAGGCGGCGGGGTGGCAATCATCGATAATTACGAGCCGGACAAGAGGCTCGAACCGTGGCAAATCAGGTTAAATGATGTAGTCAAGAAGTGGTATGGGAACGAACGAAAAGCTGGTGACTCGACGTATGCCCATCCCGTCTTAAGTCATGAGGAAGTGCTCGCCGAATCCCGATTCAAAGTGGAAGCACATCGCTTCCCGTCTTATGAGGTAATCTGGAGCATCGAATCGATCCTGGGAAACTTGTATTCTACCTCCTATGGAAACAGGCGGTTCATCGAAGGGAACATCGAGGACTTCGAACGGGAAGTGAAAGAAGCATTGCTGGGGGTTGATGCCAGCGGGATTTACAAAGAGACTCTGAAGTTATCGGTTCTAGTCGGAATCAAGAAATGAATGAGAGGTGAGTGTCAGTATAATTTCATGATAAAATGATGATGGACGTTTTAGGAGGTTCTCATTGTGACAGATGTATTCATCTTTATTAGCATCATTTTCATCGCCTCAATCCTTCAGACCAGCACAGGATTCGGCTTCTCGATCATGGCGACACCGTTTTTACTCCTGCTGTTTCAGCCGGATGAAGCCATTCAAATCAATCTTATTCTATCCCTCCTGATTTCATTGGCGCTCGTGTGGAAAATCAGGACATTCATCGACATACATTTAATGAGAAAGTTTATTACTGGCAGTCTGGCAGGCGTCCCGGTCGGCATTTTTATCTTTATGACGATAGACGATCTTACCACGTTTAAGATAGTGGTCAGCGTCTTATTGCTAGCACTGACCGTGCTGCTCTTATTGAAATTCAGGATTAAACGGACGCCATTCCGCGACTACCTGATCGGAGGCATTTCAGGTATGCTGACAACCAGCATCGGAATGCCTGGGCCGCCGTTATTGTTGTATTTTACGGGGACCGGTACGAAAAAGGAGGTCCTGCGTGCGACTACACTTGCATTCTATTTATTCATTTATCTTATCAGTCTGATGACCCAGCTCATGTTTTCAGGAACAACCAGGGAGGTCTGGGAATCAAGCCTCTATGCGATTCCGCTCGTTGCTCTCGGACTGCTATTGGGACAAATTCTCTTTAACTGGATTAACCAGCAAATTTTTACGATTTTCACATATGTACTATTAAGTTTCACAGGAATTTACTTATTGATAGAGAGTATATTTTTCTAATGAAGCGTCCTTCACTGATTTGTGGAGGACGCTTGATGTTTAGTTTGATGCATTGACCGATCGCCATCCATTTGCCTCGGGTCATTTTAGGCACTCTTATCGGGTCAGTTACAAAGAAGATTATTTGTCGTTCGCACGAGACTATTGCATCACATTTTTTGTAACAAGTTTAGTAGAAAATATGTCACAAACAAGGTAAAAAAACGCTTCTTTTTTTTGATCACACGGTGTAAAATTAAAACAAATTATGTGTGATTTTTACATCTGGAGAAATTCGCGGAACATTCCTCATGATATGCCGTTTATGTTGCTGCTGCACTTGTTTTTACAGCCTGCCGGATACCACGTTTTCGTTAAGTATTCGGAATATTAAATAAATTAGAAGAGGTTGAGGAAAAATTGATAATGGAATCAAATGAATCGATTGTTAAGGAACAAAGTATTTTTCATCATATCGGGAATAAAATCAAAACCGAAGATAGAGAGATTCAGATTATTGCACGAATGGAAGAACCGTGCATCGTCGTCTTGGGCAATGTGTTGAGTGAAGAAGAATGTGATGCCCTCATTCAGTTGTCAAAAGACCGTATGAACCGGTCAAAAATCGGCAACACGCGCCACGTTGACGATCTCAGGACAAGCAGCAGCATGTTCTTCGAAGAAGCCGAAAACGATGTAGTGGCTAAAATCGAAAGAAGGGTATCTCAAATCATGAATGTCCCCGTCGCACATGGTGAAGGACTTCAAGTACTGAATTACAAAATCGGCCAGGAATACAAAGCACACTTCGATTTTTTTCAATCAGCATCAAATAGACCCGTAAATAATCCTCGAATCAGCACGCTTGTCATGTATCTGAATGACGTAGAGGAAGGCGGCGAGACCTACTTCCCTAAGTTAAACTTTTCTGTTTCACCACAAAAAGGCATGGCAGTATACTTTGAATATTTATATGATAATCAAGAATTGAACGATCTCACCCTGCACGGAGGCGGACCAGTTGTCATCGGTGACAAATGGGCAGCGACACAGTGGATGAGAAGAAAGGTTTATAGATAAACAGAAAGCTCTCCCTTTTGGGAGGGTTATTTTTTATGGGTTGTAATATTTGGTTTATTATGGAAAAATAATAGATTATTGGACCGAACTCATTAATTAATCGTAGAAACTCAATCATTAATAGGGAAAACTCGATGATTATTGGTAGAAACTCAATGATTATAGGTAGAAACTCGATGATTATTGGTGAAAACTCGATGATTAATAGTAATAACTCGATGATTAATAGTAAAAAATCAAAGATTAACGATGAAAAGGTGCAAGAAACCAGTCCACTTGCCAGCATACCGTACTTTATTGTAGAAAAAACCCATCCTTACAGAATAAAGGAAGGAATTTTAGAGGAAATCAGGCTGTATCAATCGAATTACAGTTAAACATGGGATGCGTACAACCTATTTGAAAGGAATGATCAACCATAAAACTATCCCGCGATACCCAGTATATACGTGGAATCTCTCTTAAAACAGATTCCCTCCCCTCATACAACCAATTTCCGTTTAGCCTCCCCGTAATGAAGAATTTCAATGATATCACTTTTCATCCTAACGTCACATACATCATTGGAGAAAATGGGATGGGAAAGTCGACTCTGCTTGAAGGCCTGGCGATAGCATTAGGATTTAATCCTGAAGGGGGAACGCTGAACTTTGATTTTTCCAGCTACGATTCACATTCGGATCTGCATCATTATTTACGTCTTATAAAGGGTGTCGAGCGAGCAAAGGACAGCTTCTTTTTTCGGGCTGAAACGTTTTATAATGTGGCTTCCAATATCGAAGAGTTGGACAGTGAGCCTTCATTTGGCGCAAAGATCATTGACTCATTTGGCGGCAAGTCGCTTCATGAACAGTCGCATGGTGAATCGTTCTTTGCGGCATTCACCGAACGTTTCCGCGGTCATGGCCTTTACATCCTTGATGAACCGGAAGCTGCTCTTTCACCGCTGCGCCAGCTTTCGATGCTGGCTCGAATAAATGAACTGGTCAATCAGGGCTCCCAGTTCATCATATCCACTCATTCGCCGATCCTCATGGCATACCCGGAAGCAAAGATCATCGAACTGTCTGATAACGGCATGAAAGAGTCAAGACTTGAAGATACCGGCCACTATTCAATCATGAAGCAGTTTTTTGAAGACCGTGAACGGCTGCTTGTTCATCTGTTTAAAGAATGATTGCAGCAAATGCATGTTGAAGGTAAGGTCAACACCATAATTAGAAAGGGGCGTATATATGTATCAATATTTCAACGGTCTCATTATCCGGGAAGGCACAGAAGGGGTTCCTGCCGATCAAGTGGAGAAACTGTTTAAAGATGCAGGTTGGGTCAGGAATACACCGGACTGGCAGAAAGAAAAATTCACCTTGATATTCAAGAATTCCACGTGGGCATTTACGGTCTGGGATGGGGACGAAATGATCGGCATGGTCAGGGTCATTTCCGATCGAATCATGGCTGCGAATATCATGGATTTAATTGTTTCCTCCACTTACAGAGGAAGGGGGATCGGCCAAAAACTTGTGGAGCTCTGTGTTCAAAAACTTCCTCATGGTGATTGGTTTGCCCATACCTCAGCAAACAATTTTTCATTTTATGAAAAATGCGGGTTTGGAGTGAAGGATTTATCAGAGAATGGGACATGTGCTTACTATGGGTATATTGAGGCACGAAAAAGCGGTCACCGAAAAGGTTAAAAAAGATGATCCAAGGATTTGCAGATTTGTAAACAGGGATGATTTTTTCTGTCGTCCTTTCCTAAACGTAAAGGGGATTAAAAATGAAAAAGCACACTTTGCTGCTTTTCGATTTAGATGGAACCCTGCTGGGAAGCGAATGGTTCAAAGAGGGGATCATCAAAACCATTCAGTCTCATGCACTGACCATAAACATCGACGCAGATTTGTTTCTCCAAAAGAAATTAAGTGTTCCGCTGCCATTATTAAATAAATTTAAGAACCGTGAAATGACACCATGTGAATTTAGAAGGGCCAGGTGGAAGCACGCGTTTTCTTGTTTCGATATGTATCCGGACCAGGACACGGTTGATGAATTCCACGAATGTTTCTTAACAAAGGGCATGAGTTGTATCAAAGAGGATGTACAGCTCAATTCCATAATGAACGAGCTGCAGGCACATTACCACCTCGGTATAGTGACAAATGCCCTCTACGATCCCATCAAGAAAATTTCCTGCATGAACCTTTCCCATGTGTTTAAAAAAGAAGCCATCTTCCAAGCAGAAGAACTTGGTTACAGAAAGCCTGATCCAGAACTATACACTGCAGCCTTATCTCATTTCGATGCCTCTCCGGATCAAACCATTTTCATTGGTGACTCTTGGGATTATGATGTAGTCGCTCCCATTAAAATGGGTATGGATGCGATTTGGTTGAATGCTGGTAATGCGTCTCCTCCCACTGCGCATAAACCTCTTGAGGTTATCAGAGAAATTACCGAGCTTAGAACAGTATTGTTAAACAATTAAAGATGAAAACCTATGGAAGTGAGGGATCCCATGATCTACCGCAGAAAAATATATATAGTCGATGAAAGCATTGCAGAAGAATTTCATTATTGGATTGTAATTAGTATTCTTCGATTCTCATAATGAAATGGCAATCGAGGGTTTAATGAATTTATTATATATATATTAGAAAAAGGTGATTAAGATAGACTATAAAATTGTTTTCTTCGATATCGATGGTACCATTACACATCACGAAGATGGGAGTATTTCACAAAACACAAAGGATGCAATCAAATTATTGAAAGATAAAGGGCTGGTTGTGGCGGCGGCAACAGGGAGACCGTTATCCATGTGCAGCGAAATAAAAGAATTGGGGATTGATACATTTATCTCGGCAAATGGAGCGTTCGTGAAACATCGGGATGAAGTGCTTCATAAAGTTGCCATGGATAGGGATATTGTCCAGGAAGTGGTTGAATTCTCTCATGTGGAAAAACACGGCCTTTCCTTCTATACGGAAGGCTTCAGTATGAATGGGGTAAGAAGTAACGGAATATTGGACGCCCTGAGAGAAACGCTGTCACTTAATGAATATCCAATGGTAGAGAAAGAAATATACAAACAAGAAGTATATCTGATGTGTTTGTTTGCAAACGATGAAACGGTCGATAAATACATACGCAGATTTCCCCATCTCACCTTTAAACGATGGCACCCTTTCGTATTGAATGTTTTAAAAGACGATGTATCAAAATCCTTGGCCATCTTAAAGGTCCTTGAACATTTCAATATAGATAAATCTGAAGCCATCGCATTTGGTGATGGGGAGAACGACATCGACATGCTGGAGATGGCAGGTCTGGGGATCGCTATGGGCAACGGGAATGATCAGTTAAAGAAAGCAGCGGATTTCGTAACAAAAAAATCAAGTGAAGACGGGATAGAGTATGCGTTGAAGAAGTTTGGGATCATTTAAGGAGTTTAAGGAGAGTTTTTTTAATGGAATGATATAGAGCTGCCGCCCGCAGCTCTTTTTTTTATGTTCAGGTATCCATTTGCAAACGTTTTTCCTATTTAACCAGTAGAAGGGAGATGAATGAAATGGCAAGAGCCAGTGATTATTTGATAGCTTTGGACGATGGTCATGGACTCGGGACAGCCGGTAAGCGGACGCCGTATATTACATCTATAGGCAGGGAGATCAGGGAGAATGAGTTTAACGAGAAGGTAACTCTCTTGTTAAAAGCTGAACTGGAAAGGTGCGGATTCAGGACGCTGCTGACGGCACCGGGTGATGAGGATACTCCTCTGCAAGCGCGCACCGGCATAGCCAATCTCATGGGAGCCGATGCACTGGTGTCGAACCATTATAATGCTTTTGATGGTACATTCGATGGCGGAAGAAGAGATCCTGAGGGACATTCGCTTCATATCTATTTTAACGATGTGGAGGACAGGAAGCTGGCGGAATCGATTGCAAAATATTTAAGAATGGGAACGAAGCAGGTTTACCGTGGAATTATTGGACAGAACCTCCATATGACGAGGGAATTCAAGAAAGCTGCGGTGCTGATCGAGAACGGGTTTATGGATCATGAGAGAGAAGCATTGCTTATGATTGACGTAGATTTTCAACGGGAAACGGCTATAGAGCAGGCGCGGGGGGTTTGTGATTACTTCGGGGTTCACTTTGTGGCGGCAGGGAGGAAAGGGACTGTTGAAGACTCTCAAAAAATAGATGTCACATCTTTACCGGCAAACTATCTAGGAAAACGGGTAGAGAGTATTTACAGAGGTGCTGAAGGGCTGGACTTTTACGACAGACCGACATTCAATGATCTCCACCGTGCAGGGACATTGAAGTATCAGTACGGATTCCCGTCCATTATAAGGAAGCTGAAGGTGGAAGGGGCGTATATGTATGAAGTCAAGAACTCCAGGGGGCATGTCTATTATGTCACCGCATCTCCTGAATATGTGAGGATCGAGTCTAACCGTTAATCTCTTAGAACGAAGAAAGAGGCCCGTCCCAGCGTGCATTAACGCGTTAATGCACGCTGGGACGGGCCTTCACTATTTGGTTTTCACGATTTATAGAACGTCATCGATGATCTGCTCGAATGTGTCGCTTATCCGGCTTCGGTTGATGAGGATTTGCTGGTTATCCAGGGTGACTCTGCCTCTGTGTTCATCGAGGTTGAGCTTTTCTTTCAGGGCTGCCATCGACCCTTTGCTCCGTTTATCGATCTCAAAGTACACCGTTGTTTCGCGGTCATTTTGCAAAATGTAGACCTCGAGTTCGTCCAGTTTCCGGCTGTATTTTCCATACGAAGGGATGAATTCATATTGTTGAACAAAAGGCCGGTCCGTATTGATCCATTTAGGGGTGTTCTGACTTTCCATCTGTCTGAATTTAAAGCCGATGACCTTGATTGCATCCATAATGTTTTCGTGCACTGTAGTCGGCTCTACTGTTACAAAATCCCTGTCGCTGGGATCTACTGCATTCTTGAGATCGAGGCTCGTAGCAATCCAAACCGGCGGAACATTCTTCTGCGTCTCGGGATCAACCATTGTAATAGGGGTATCTAAAGGAATTTGAAATGAAAAAGGAATGATTTTATGTTCCCCCTTTGAAATGTTGAAAGGCTCATTCAACTTGTGTACTTCCACAGTACCCTGTGATAATCGGTCGCTTCCTTCATGACCGTACATCGTCATTAATTTGAGATTGATGGACTCGATTCTTTGATCTGTGTTGCCGCCCTTAATCTCAACGATTCCCTCGAGTATTTCCCCTTGCTGAATATAGGTGCTCTTTAACTTTGTATCCACAGTGGCAGAACCGATTCCAATACTGGCAATCACTTTACTGAACATAGACATGAACTCATCCCCCTTCTTATATAATCATCTTACCATAGACTGTAAGTATGAGAGTACTAGATAAGAAGAAACCCAACATGTAGAGCTGTTGAAAAACTCGACGCTGAATAATATTAAAAGTATTTAAGGAATCTAGTTTACGTATTCCTGTATAGGGTAAACCCCTAGTGAAAGCAAAGGGGGAATCTATATTTTATGCGAAATATATCGGATGGCTGGTACATGTAGCAGGACGGAAAAAAACGTTAACGTTGAAATCTCTGTCGCAAAGGGGAGCGACGATTCAGAAAAGGTCATCGCCACCTGCACGGGTATAAGAGACGATTGTTATGACTGCCCTTTTTTACTATTAAATAATGATAAATAATCATGTTACAGAGGAAAGTAATGAAGCGATTAAAAGTGTTGAAAGAGCTCCACGTTCAACACTTTTTTATTTTTGCTTATTCGAAAGCCCGTCCCAGCTTGCGTTAACGCGTAAAAGCATGAAAGGACGGGTTGTTGAATTTCTGGATGGGGGGCATTTTGTCTGACCACCGTGATGCTGGGTCCATTTATTCATTGTTTTTTGAATTTTAACCAAATTCAAAAAATTAATTGAAATTTCAATATATTGGTGTTTAAATAGAATTATAGCTAACTTATCAGATATGTGACAACTATGATGAAGATTCAAATGTCAGGTGGTGAGAAATTGACGAAAAGCAAGATTTCCACGAAGAAGGTTTCGGAACTTGTGGAGGAACAAATCCAAGGAATGATTCAGTCGGGAACGTTCAAATCCGGTGAGAAGCTGCCATCCGTCCGGGAGCTTTGTGAAATGTTCGAGGTTGGAAGATCGGCTGTCCGGGATGCGATGACGACCCTTAAGGGGAAAGGTATCCTGCAGGTGAAGCAGGGGGAAGGAGCGTATGTTTGTTCGTTTGATTCCAAGAGCCTCTTCGCTTCTCAGTTAATGCTTCCAGACACGAAGGACATCAGGGAACTGTTCCAGGTAAGAAAAATGCTCGAGCCCGGTCTGGTTGAAATGGCAGCAGAAAAGAGATCTGAAGAGGACGTACTGATCCTTGAGAGCCTGCTGACTCAAGAATCCGGGCGCAAGTGGGAAGCAGATTACGAATTTCATATGAGGATTGCCCGCATATCAGGGAATCAGATTATCGTACAATTGATGGAGTTCATTTCAGCAGCAACCAGGAAAGCAATGATTGACGTCCATCAGCATATCCAAAGTCAAGAAGGGATATCCAGTCAAATCGAGAAGCAGCATCACCGGATCTTTCAATCGATTCAATCCAGAGAACCTCATACAGCCAGGGAAAGCCTTATTCTTCATTTAGACTACGTTGAAAAGGTATTGGTAAATAACGTACTTATCCATACATAAGACGTTTCTTTTTTAATCGTTTTTCAGAAACGGTGTTTCTTATTACGAAACAAGGGGTGCTAGGGAATGTTTACTGAGCTTGTCGCAGAGTTAAAGCATGCAATACCCGGGGAACGGATCAAAGATGGGAAGGTTGACCGTTTTGGAAATGGCGGCAGTCTCATCGTGTATCCAACATCTGAGGAAGAAATTGCTTCAATCTTAAAATATGCGAATGACAACGGAAAGAAAGTGATCGTGGAAGGCGGTGGAACGAAAAAGGGTTTCGGCGGTCTCATGGAATCCGCGGATTTGGTTCTGTCATTAGCCCAGTACAAAGGTGTGGTGGAGCATGCAACGGGTGACCTGACGATGACGGTAAAAGCAGGCACGACATTCAAGGAGCTTCAAACCTATCTGAAGCAGCATGGGCAGAAGATTGCACTTGACCCGGCTTGGCCGGATCAGGCAACCATCGGCGGAATCGTCGCTGCAAATGAAAGCGGTCCCAAACGGCTGGGATACGGGTCAGCACGGGATAACGTCATCGGGCTCCGCGTCATCTATCCGGACGGAACCATTATCCGGTCAGGCGGAAAGGTCGTGAAAAACGTTGCCGGATACGACATGAACAAATTATTCATCGGTTCGATGGGTACACTTGGTGTTCTGACCGAAGTGACACTCAAACTCCGGCCCATTTCTAAGTGTGAGAGTCTGGTGCTCGTATCTTTTCCTGATGGTGAACCTGCAAACTTACGCTCATTTGTCATTGACATTCTGGATTCGACGCTTGAACCTACTTCACTTGAACTGCTTAATCCCCCGCTCGCTGAAAAACTGGCAGGTGTTCATCACTATACATTTGCTATGAGCTTTGAGGATGTGGAAAGTTCTGTACGCTATCAGGAGGAATTGGTGCGGAAGATGAAGCCTGCTGGAAGTGAATTCTCCATATTGGACGAGAGTAAAGTTCATCAATTTTGGAGTGACTTCTCAAAACTGGGATCGGACAGCGATACAGAAGGCAAAGTAAGTGCCATATTGAAAATCGGTGTGGTCAATCTTGATGTGCTCCATGTACTGAAAGAAATGGAACTTCTCGAAGACAGTTATCAGGTGAAAATCGATGCTCACGGCGCCCTAGGCCACGGTTTATGCTTCGTGCATCTGAAAGGTGCCGGAGGGGATGTACTCTCAGTGATTCATGAATTAAGGTCTGCAGTCATGAAACGAGGGGGGTATGCGATTGTCAAAAGCCTGCCGTTTATCGAGCGCCAGAAGATCAAGGTCTGGGGGGAAGCCCCTTCTTATCACTTAATACTCCAAGGCATCAAATCAAAAGTTGATCCGAATTCAGTATTGAACCACGAACGATTTGTAGGAGGGATCTAGGTGAGTGTAAAAGAACTTGCGAAAACACCGCCCTGTTCAGACACGAGCTTAAGCAACTATTTATGGAGTGACAAACCGGATGAGACGAAATGGGCAGACTGCGTACACTGCGGGATGTGCCTGGAATCATGCCCGACATATGAACTGACCGGCCAGGAACAGCATTCACCCCGCGGACGTGTGCACCTGATCAAGTCCGTTGCTGAAGGGAAACTTGAAGTGAATGAGCAATTCATGGACCCTGTCTATGCGTGTCTTGATTGCCGCGCCTGTACGACTGCCTGCCCTGCCGATGTGGACGTAGGCGGATTGATCGAAGAAGCCCGCGGCCAGATCCGTCAGGCTATGCCGCTTAAAGGATGGAAAGGGATGGTCAGCAAGACATTCCTGGAAGGATTATTCCCCCACCCTGACAGGTTGAACGCCTTAGGGGGCATGCTGAAATTTTATCAAAAGAGCGGCGCACAGGCGGTTGTGAGGAAGACAAGACTCATCAACGTGATGCCTAAGCATCTGGTCGAGATGGAAGCCATCATGCCGGAGATTAAACAATCGGTCCGGCAAAAATATAAAAATGAAGATGTCATCAAAGCGAAAGACGAAACGAAACACGAAGTTTCCATGCTGACCGGCTGTGTGATGGACGTGATGTTCGGGGAAATCAATGACGCGACGATCAACGTTCTGACGAAAAACGGGAATGATGTCGTCATCCCGAAAAATCAAACCTGCTGCGGTGCCCTTCATGTTCATTCCGGGGACCGGGAGATGGGACGCAAGCTTGCGAAGCAGAATATTGAAGCCTTCAAGGATAGTGAGAAGGTCATCGTAAACGCAGCGGGCTGCGGATGTATGATGAAGGATTATCCTGAATTGTTTCATGAGGATCCGGAATGGAAAGCGAAAGCTGAAACATTCGCAGATAAAGTCGACGACATTTCAAAATACCTGCATGATACGGGCTACAAAATACCAAAGGCTGAAATGAACACACGGATTACGTATCACGATGCCTGCCACTTGGCGCATGGTCAAGGGGTACGCGAGGAGCCTCGGGATCTCCTTTTAAATATCCCCGGAGTCGAAATGGTCCACATGCCAAATTCAGACCGCTGCTGCGGCAGTGCCGGGATTTACAATATCACCAATCCTGAAATGGCAGGTGCCGTCCTGGAAAGCAAGATGCAGAATGTCCCAGAGGATGTCGAAATGATTTCGATGGGGAATCCCGGCTGCATGCTGCAAATGGCCATGGGTGTGAAGAAGTATGGCAAAAATCAAAAGGTCGTCCATACTGTCCAGCTGCTTGACTGGGCTTATCAAAAAGAGGATCAGCAGAAGGAGGGGGAATGAGGGGATGAAGAAACTGAAAACGAAGGATCCGTACATTAAAGGCCTTGCCCGGCTTGTAAGCGGCCCGAATAGCATCCTTCATCACAAAGAGGATCTGATTGCCTATGACTGCGACGGCTTTACCCTTCATAAGCATCTGCCGAAAGCGGTCGTGTTTCCGAAAGACACGGAGGAGGTCGCGAAGCTTGTAAAATATTGCTCGGAAAATGGGCTTCCTTTCCTGGCAAGAGGTGCCGGTACCGGTCTCTCGGGCGGTGCGATCCCGATCAATGGGGAGGTCATCATCAGCCTCGTCCTGATGAAACGCCTTTTAAGCGTGGACCTGGAAAATCGGCGTGCGGTGGTAGAGCCCGGTTTTGTCAATCTGAAGCTGACGAATTCCATCTCTGACAGGGGCTATTATTATGCACCAGATCCATCCAGTCAATATTGTTGTACGATCGGCGGAAACGTCGCGGAGAATGCCGGCGGCGCCCATTGTTTAAAATATGGCGTTACCACTAATCACATTCTTGGACTAGAAGTCGTGCTGCCGAACGGGGAAATCATCAATATCGGCGATAACGGGATCCCTGACGCACCGGGGTATGATTTGCTGGGGCTGTTAACTGGTTCAGAAGGGACCTTGGGGATCGTCACGAAAATCACCGTGCGCATCTTGAAGAATCCTGAAGCGAAGCAGACGGTGCTCGCTTATTTTGACCGGGTGGAAGACGGCAGTCAGGCTGTTTCGGATATCATCTCAAAAGGGATTGTTCCTGCAGCTCTCGAAATGATGGACAAAATCGCGATTGAAGGGGTCGAGGCAGCCGCTTTTCCGGTGGGACACCCTAAGGATATTGAAGCCCTTCTGTTGATTGAAGTTGACGGGATATCAGCAGGAATAGATGAACAAATCAATCAGATTCTAGAAGTGTGCAGAGCGAGAAACGTACGTGAAGTGAAGGTGGCTCAGGATGAGCTTGAGAGGGGAAGATGGTGGGCCAACCGAAAGACAGGGTTTGGCGCGATGGGAGCGATCTCACCCGACTACCTCGTCCAGGACGGCGTCATCCCGAGGAGCAGGCTGCCTGAGGTGCTGAAAAGAATCAATGAGATTAGTGCAGAATACGGATTGCGGATCGCGAATATTTTTCATGCAGGGGATGGGAATTTGCATCCGCTGGTCCTGTTCGACGCGAGGATTCCGGGTGAAACGGAGAAGGCATTAAAAGCCGGAAGTGAATGCTTGAAGGCTTGTGCAGACGCTGGCGGTTCCATCACCGGTGAGCATGGAGTCGGCATTGAGAAGAAAGAAGAGATGCGCTTTGTGTTCAATGATGACGAAATCATTGCCCAGAGCAATATCAGGGAAGTCTTCAACCCTGACAATCTATTGAATGGCGGCAAATTGTTCCCGAGCCCGGGGCGCTGTGTGGAAATCAAGAAAGAAATGAAAGCGCAGCAGGAGACGGTTACTTTATAGTTAAGCAGTAATCATACGCATGCTGCGTGAATTCTGACTCAAACTGCTTGAACAGTTCCAGGCAAGCCTAATTAAAATGCGGAATTGTTTGAAAATTAATTGAATGCTACGCCTGAACGTGATATCATTTTTTTAACAAATGCGAAACGTTGTTTCTTAATAAGAAACACAAAGTTTTCATTAAATAGGAGGAATCGAATAATGAGCAATTATGTAAATGCAGGATCCCTTAAGGCAGATCAACAGTTATATGAATTTATCAATACCGAAGTCCTTCCCGGCACCGGGCTGGAAAGGGATGCTTTCTGGACGGGATTCGGTGAACTGGTGCAGGACCTGACTCCTAAGAACAAAGCATTGCTGAACAGACGGGATGAGATTCAAGAAAAGCTCAACAACTGGCATAAAGGGAATAAAGAATTCGATTTCAACGAATACAAATCGTTTCTGAATGAAATCGGCTACTTAGAACCGGAAGTGGAAAACTTTGATGTGACAACTGAAAATGTCGATGAGGAAGTGGCTATGCAGGCTGGTCCTCAGCTGGTCGTTCCTGTCAATAATGCACGGTACGCCATCAATGCTGCGAATGCACGGTGGGGCAGCCTGTACGATGCACTTTATGGAACCGACGCGATCAGTGAAGCAGACGGAGCAGACCGGAAAGGTGCATACAATCCAGTCCGCGGTGAAAAAGTCATCGATTTTGGAAGGAACTTCTTAGATCAATCGGTACCATTACAAGACGCTTCCCATAAAGAAGCATTGAAGTATGAAGTCAATGATGGAAAGTTAGTTGTTACACTTTCAAACGGAAAAACGACAGGGCTTTCAGAGGAATCCAAGTTTACAGGCTTTCAGGGAGAGGCTTCAGATCCTTCATCTGTCCTATTGAAGAATAACCGCCTCCATATTGAAATCCAATTCGACGAAAAGCATCCGATCGGTGCGTCGGATGACGCCAATATCAAGGACATCGTGCTTGAATCAGCCGTTACGACCATCATGGACTGCGAGGATTCGGTAGCGGCAGTCGATGCTGAGGATAAAGTTCTTGTGTACCGTAATTGGCTGGGCCTCATGAAGGGTGACCTGGCAGCAGTCTTTGATAAAGCAGGCAAAACCATGACACGGACGTTGAATTTTGATCGGACATATACGTCTCCTGATGGAAAGGAATTTGCTTTATCCGGCCGTTCGCTCATGTTCGTGCGGAATGTCGGCCACCTCATGACCAACAGTGCGGTATTGGATCAAGAAGGATCCGAAGTGCATGAAGGAATACTAGATACCGTGATTACGAGTTTAATAGCCAAGCACACCCTTCGTGGAACGGGCAGCTATCAAAATACATCCAAAGGCTCGGTCTATATCGTGAAGCCAAAGATGCATGGTTCTGAAGAAGTGGCGTTTGCCAATGAACTCTTCGATAGAGTGGAGGACCTGCTTGATTTAGAACGAAACACTCTGAAAATCGGGGTCATGGATGAAGAGCGGCGCACGACGCTCAATCTAAAGAACTGCATCAGCAAGGTGAAGGAGCGGATCGTGTTCATCAACACAGGATTCCTCGATCGTACCGGCGATGAAATGCATACTTCGATGGAAGCCGGCCCGATGATCAGGAAGAATGATATGAAAGCGACAAAATGGCTTCAGGGATATGAGAAATCAAACGTACAGGTGGGTCTTGCTGCAGGATTCCAGGGACGCGCTCAGATCGGTAAAGGCATGTGGGCTATGCCTGACAGGATGGCTGACATGATGCAGCAGAAGATCGGCCATCTACAGGCGGGAGCTAATACAGCATGGGTCCCTTCACCGACTGCTGCTACATTGCACGCCCTTCACTATCATGAAGTATTCGTGCCGACTGTACAGGAGCAGCTGGCCGAAAAATCTGCGGAGCTTCGGGATGACATTTTAACGATCCCTGCTGCAGAGAACCCTTCATGGTCGGCTGAAGAAATCCAGCAGGAGCTTGATAACAATGCACAGGGCATCCTTGGGTATGTTGTCCGCTGGGTAGAACATGGAGTGGGGTGCTCGAAGGTGCCTGATATCAACAACGTCGGTCTGATGGAGGACCGCGCTACGCTGCGTATCTCCAGTCAGCATATGGCAAACTGGCTTCACCACGGCATCTGCACAGAAGAACAGGTGATGGAAACGCTGAAACGGATGGCGAAAGTCGTGGATGAGCAGAACGCAGGCGACCCTTCCTATCGTCCGATGGCTGAAGACTATGATCAGTCCATTGCTTTCCAAGCTACTTGTGATCTTGTCTTCAAAGGGTATGATCAGCCAAACGGATACACTGAACCGATTCTGCACCGGAGACGGATTGAGGCAAAGGCGAAGTATCCTGTGAAACAAGAATAGGATAGTTGAGATGGGCATTCTGTTAATTGGAATGCCCTGTTTTATAAAATGAACAAGGGGTTACGAATACAAACGATTTTTCAAGAATTCAACGAAAGGGGATTACACAATGAAATTCACTAGATTCCAGACAGGAAATGAAGAATATACAGGAGTACTGGACGGCAGCAGCATCAAGCAGATCAAGGGGGATATCTTTTCAGAATGGGAATACACGGGACATGTATACGCCGCGAATGAGGTGAAGTTCCTCGCCCCGCTGGAACCAAATCAAATCATTGGCATCGGAGCCAATTTCGTATCCAAGAAGGACGAATTACCGGAATCTTTGCCTGATATCCCAGTGTTTTTCTTCAAGCCGGCGTCATCTGTTATCGGACCCGAAGAAGACATCCTCATACCAGAAAACATTGATTCAGTAAAATTCGAGTCGGAACTCGCAGTGGTGATAGGAAAGGAAGCGAAAAATGTGGGGGAGGGAGATATCCTTGATTACGTATTTGGCTACACAGTCGGTAATGATGTCACGGCTCCTCAATTCTTCCACGAGGCCGGTCACTGGACGATCGGGAAGTCATTCGATACCTTCACCCCGATCGGGCCTGTAATCGAAACAGAACTGGATCCTTTTACCATCAACGTTGAGGCGAGACTGAATGGTGAAGAAAAGCAAAACAGCCCGACTGATTTGATGATTGTACCGATCCGGGAGATGATATCCTATCTGACGAAAGTGATGACGTTGAAGCCGGGGGATGTCATTTTAACCGGTAGTCCAGCAGGTGCTGAAATGGTTGGAGCGGGAGACGTGATCGAATGCGAAATCAAGGAAATCGGGAAATTGAAGAATTCCTTTGTGGCTTCCGGGAATAGAGTCGGAATATCGTAAGCTATATGGTTGATTGTGATATAATGGAAGGCAAGTTGTTTTTTCAGCAGAGGTGAAAGATGTGGAAAGAGAAAATATGGTCAAATCCGTCAGCCGGTCGCTGGATATCATCCTGTTGATCAGTATGAAAAAGGGCGGTATGGGTGTGACTGAAATCGCGAATCAGATCGACATAAATAAAAGCTCTGTCTACCGTATTCTGACAACTCTCGTTCAGTACGGCTTCATTGAGCAGGACGAATTGACGGGGCGTTATAAGCTTGGTTATAAATTCCTCGAAATCAGCTCAAGGTTATTGGAATCGATTGATCTGCGCGAGGAAGCGAAGCCCTTTTTACTGGAGCTTGAAGAAGAGACAAATGAAGTCATCCATCTTGTTGTGTATGACCAGGGCGAAGTGGTGTATATTGAGAAGCTTGAAGGCAATGAAGTGCTCAGGATGCATTCAAAGGTTGGAAAAAGGGCGCCGATGCACTGTACGTCGGTAGGAAAAGCGATTCTCGCTCATCTTCCGACAAACGACGTTATCGACATACTTGATCGCAAGGGAATGCCGATGCACACCGATCAGACGATTACCGATAAAGATCAATTTTTGAAAGAACTGATCAGGGTGAAGCAAACCGGCTATGCGCTCGATCTGGAGGAAAATGAGTACGGGATCACATGCATCGCGGCCCCGATTTTCGATCATCTTGAAAAGGTGGTTGCTGCACTCAGTATCTCCGGTCCGACGATGCGTATGTCCGGGCAGCGGATGGAAGAATTGAAAGTAAGGATCCCTCAGATTGCAAAGCAGATATCTGCCCGGCTCGGCCATGTTCATACCAATTAAATGATGTGAGAAAACAGCTCTATTTTTCCGTTACAGGAAAATAGGGCTGTTTTATTTTAAAAATTATAAATTTTCTAAAAAGTAATTGAAACAAGCCGGAATGTATGTATAATTTTAGGTAGGATTCCGTAATGTTATATAACAACGCGTGAATGGGTTATATAACAGTGTTGCTTAGTATGCAGTTTTAAAGAAACGGTGTTTGGTATTACAAAACGGAAAGGGGAAACGTTTCATGAGTACTGGTATGTTGGCAATCTTATCTCTTTTACCCATCCTGGCAGTAGGTATTTTCCTCGTTGGTCTCAGGTGGCCGGCAAGTAAGGCAATGCCCATTTCTTATTTAGTCGCAGTCGGGCTTGCATTATTTGTATGGAAAGTACCAGGAGCCAATGTGGCTGCAGCCTCTGTGAACGGATTGGTCGTCGCGGGGACTCTTTTGTACATCATTTTCGGAGCGATCTTGTTATTGAACACGCTGCAGGAGAGCGGCGGCATCAAGACAATCCGTCAGGGCTTTACGGACATCTCGGCAGACAGAAGGATTCAAGTCATTATCATTGCTTGGCTATTTGGTTCTTTCATTGAAGGTTCTGCAGGATTTGGAACACCTGCGGCAGTCGCTGTTCCTTTGCTGGTGGGACTCGGGTTCCCGGCTATGGCAGCCGTTATTGCCGGGATGGTGATTCAAAGTACACCTGTATCATTCGGGGCCGTCGGTACACCGATCCTCGTGGGGGTCCAAACAGGTTTATCGGCTGATGCAGGCATCACTTCCAACTTATTGGCCTTTGTTACCGATATCGGGACAAAGGTAGCGCTGCTCCACATGATCACGGGTACACTCATTCCATTGTTTGTGGTGGCGTTGATGACCAGGTTCTTTGGGAAAAACAAATCGTTCTCAGAAGGAATCAAAGTATGGAAGTTTGCTATTTTTGCAGCTTTCGCCATGACAATCCCTTACCTTATTGTAGCGAATTTGCTGGGACCAGAATTCCCATCCATGATTGGTGGATTAGTCGGTCTTGCCATCGTGATTACGGCAGCAAAAAAAGGATTTCTTATGCCTCCTAAAGAAGAAGCTTGGGATTTTGAAGAAAAGTCAAAATGGGATCCTGAATGGAGCGGGAAGCTTGAAATCAAGGACATCGCTCATAAAAGCGGAAGCATGAGCATGGTTCGTGCATGGACCCCGTATATTCTCGTAGGGCTGTTTTTGGTATTGACCAGATTGAAATCGCTTCCATTTCTGGAGTGGATGCAAGCGTGGAAAATTACGATCCCGAACATCTTTGGTACGGACATCAGTTCAAGCTTCCAGCCGTTGTATTTACCGGGCACCATCTTCATCGTTGTATCATTGATTACATTCTTCCTTCATGGGATGAACGGAGGCGCATACAAGCGGGCATGGGCACAATCCGGGAAAACGATGATTGCCGCATCGACAGCTCTTGTTTTCACCGTTCCGATGGTTCAAGTGTTTTTGAACACAGGAGGAGGGGCAGCCGGTTTTGAAAAAATGCCGATTGAATTAGCCAACGGAGTGGCAGCGTTAGCCGGTGAGTATTGGCCGCTCTTTTCCACCTTCATTGGTGGTATGGGGGCCTTCATCGCTGGCAGTAACACCGTCAGTAATATGATGTTTTCCCTTTTCCAATTTGATGTTGGTTCCCAAATCGGTGTAGACGCCACTTGGATCGTTGCCTTGCAGGCAGTCGGCGGGGCAGCTGGAAACATGATCTGCGTTCACAACGTCGTTGCAGCATCCGCGGTTGTAGGGTTGGTAGGGAAAGAAGGGGCCGTCATTCGAAAAACGCTGCTTCCGTTTGCCTACTATGCCCTGTTTGCAGGATCATTGGGCTATTCGATCGTTTGGTACTCTGAAAAAGGATTATTTAATCTCGGATCCTTCATCGTGGCCGCCATTGCCATTGGGGCCATGTATATCATTGCAACAAACAATAAGCGCAGCAGCTTACTGCTTACGAAAGATATCAGCGGTCCTAAAGTGAAGCAGGGATAGTATAGTGACAAGCGTATAAAAAAGAATACTATCTATTCAAAACCACCAGACCTGTGATGAATGGGCTGGTGGTTTTCAGTTGGCAGGCTTTTTTCAAGGCCCGTCCCAGCGTGCGTTAACGCGTTAACGCACGCTGGGACGGGCCTTGAATTTGTTTCCTTAAGCTGCGTGACAGCAATGAGTAGCAGAGTCTTCATCGAAATTAAAGTCTTATATTCGTTTTTTTCTTTTTCTACAATACGTTATATGGTGCTCGAAAAGCTGAAAGGATGAGGGGAAGTATGACGAATCGATTGAAAATAGATAAACCAAAAATCCAACCAAATTTGAAAAAAGCACAGTTTGAAGATGTTTACTATGAAGAAGATCCCCTATTGGCAGAATGTGAAATCCGGAATGCATTTGTAGAAGGGGAAGAGTTGGAAAAGCTGCATGTCTCAAGCGTATATTTCAAGAGTGTAAGACTTTTGAATTCCTCCTTTCGGAAAGCGGATTTGACGGATGTGGTCTTTGATAACTGCGATTTATCCAACACCCGTTTTGAAGAAGGGATCTTTCACAGGGTAACGTTCAAAGATTGCAAACTGCTAGGGCTCGACCTTTCACAAGCCCACTTAAAAAATGTCTCATTTGAAAATTGCATCCTGAATATCAGTAGTTTCATAGAGGCGAGGCTAAAACAGGTCCTGTTTGAGAAATCTACTTTACACAGCTCGAATTTCTATCAAAGCCGGCTGGAAAAAACAACATTTGATCAGTGCGACCTGAACGACATTGATTTTACGGTGACCAACCTGAAGGGAATCGATATCAGCTCAAGCTTCTTTGAGAAGATCAATGTAGAAGCTGATAACCTGAGAGGATGTATCGTCTCTCCTCAGCAGGCTGTTTCCTTTGCTTCCCTGCTGGGTTTGAAAGTGAAAGAGTAAAAACGGCTGTCGTACACTATCCCATGACTTGTTGTTAATCGTCTGAATTGCTGTAACACGGCCATTTCAGTCTGATCATGGATTTGGGGTTAGAATGATGACCAGCCAGTTAATAAAGGCCCGTCCCGCTCCGCATTAACGCGTTAATGCAGGCTGGGACGGGCATCTTGAGGGATGAAGTGGTAGAATGGTGATGAAAAGGATAACATTTTCGGGAGGGGTACGTTTATGTTTGAATTGGTGACTAAGTTAAGAGAAAAAAATCCGCTCGTACATAATATTACAAATGTCGTGGTGACGAATTTCACCGCGAATGGTCTGCTATCGCTCGGGGCATCGCCAGTGATGGCATATGCTAAGGAAGAAGTGGAGGACATGGCAAGGATTTCGGGGGCGCTCGTTTTGAATATCGGCACCTTGTCACGTGAAGAGGTCGAGGCAATGATCATGGCAGGGAAAGCTGCAAATGAACAAGGTGTACCTGTGGTCCTCGATCCGGTGGGCGCAGGGGCGACGGCGTTCCGTACGGAAATGTCTAAGAAAATACTGAAGGAAGTAAAGGTCTCAATTATAAGAGGAAATGCTGCCGAAGTGGCCAATGTTGCTGGAGAAAAGTGGGCAATCAAAGGTGTAGATGCTGGTGCGGGGGGTGGCAGTACCACAGAACTTGCCGAGAAAGTGGCAAAACAGTTCGGTTCCACCATTGTGATCACGGGTGAAAAGGACGTCATCTCTAATGGGACGGCAACCAATGAAGTGTCGAATGGCCATCCGTTATTAACGAAGGTCACCGGTACAGGCTGTCTGTTATCATCGGTCATCGGCGCTTTTGCTGCAATCGAAAAGGATTTAGTGAAGGCTGCGACCACAGCAGTTTCTGCCTATGGGATCGCCGCTGAAAAAGCAGCAAGATCAGCAGCGGAAAAAGGGCCGGGAAGCTTTCAAATCGAACTGATTGATCATCTTTCCAAGATTGGCGAACAAGATGAAACATTTGCTAAAATAAAAACCATCAAAGAATAAAGGCGGGTTTGAACATGACTGTAAATAAAGCACTGACGATTGCAGGGTCGGACAGCGGGGGCGGTGCCGGCATCCAGGCGGATCTCAAGACGTTCCAGGAATTAGGTGTGTACGGGATGTCGGCAATCACGGCTGTTACCGCACAAAATACATTAGGTGTACATGGCGTATATCCTGTAAGCATCGAAGGTATTGTAAAGCAGATCGATGCAATCGGAGAAGATTTAGGCACAGACGCTCTGAAGACCGGGATGCTTTTTTCCAGTGAAGTGATTGAAGCGGTCAGCGAGCGAATCCATCATTATGGATGGAAGAATGTCGTCGTCGACCCCGTCATGATCGCAAAGGGCGGGGCGAAGCTTTTACAAGAGGAAGCAGTCCGGGCGATGAAAGAAAAACTGATTCCGCTGACATCTGTGATCACACCGAATATACCGGAAGCAGAAGTGCTGACGGATTTGAAGATCGAATCGTTGGATGACCGAAGGGAAGCATCCAAAATTCTTGTTGGAATGGGGGCGGAATCCGTCGTCATCAAAGGCGGGCATGCCGACGGCGGGGAAGTGGTTGATTTATTCTATGATGGGACAAGCTTTGAAGAGCTTGTTTCCCCTAGAATCGACACACCCCATACCCACGGGACAGGATGTACCTTCTCGGCAGCCATCACTGCCCAGCTGGCAAACGGCTTGGGTATGAGAGATTCAGTCGTGACAGCAAAAGAATATATCCGCGCTGCCATTGAGGATGGACTTGGGATTGACGGGGGACATGGACCGACGAATCACTGGGCTTTTAACAAACGGGGTGGACATAGATGACAACATTTAGGCAGCATGAAATCGAGGAGTTCCTTCAGCTTTATTTTATTATGGGAAGTACGAACTGCAAGAAGGATCCAGTTTACGTCCTTGAGCAGGCGATCCAAGGAGGGATCACCCTCTTCCAGTTCCGTGAAAAAGGCAAAGGTGCCTTAGAGGGCATTGAAAAGGTGAGGCTTGCGGAAAGATTGCAGAAGGTATGCAGTGAGGCAGGCATACCTTTTATCGTGAATGACGATGTAGACCTTGCAGTGGAGATGGATGCGGACGGCATTCATGTCGGACAGGAGGATCTCGCCGCAAACTTTGTACGTGAAAGGGCCGGCGATAAGATCTTGGGCGTGTCGGCACATAGCCTTGAAGAGGCAGAGAAAGCGATCGAGGACGGAGCCGATTACCTCGGGCTCGGACCGATCTACCCGACCATTTCCAAGGACGATGCACGCGCTGTCAGCGGACTTTCCATCATTGAAAACTTCCGTAAGAACGGTATCACGATCCCTATCGTAGGGATCGGCGGCATCAACGCCGCAAACGCAAGGAACGTCATCCAGGCAGGAGCAAATGGCGTCTCCCTGATTTCAGCGATTGCAGCGGCGGAAGATGTAAAAAAGGCTTCTGAAGAATTGAAGAGAGCAATAATGTGAGAAAAGAGGGACACCTTTAGTTTGTTTACGCGCTAAAGGTGTCCCTCATTTTATTAATGTATACTATTGGCTAAAAATGTCCGGATCCGCCGATAGGCTTCCATTTCATTCTTCTTTTTTGAAAAACCATGCCCCTCATCATCAAAGAGGAGGTACTCAACATCAATACCCTTCTCTTTCAAGCTATCCACTATTCTCTCAGACTCTTCCTTTTTCACCCGTGGATCGTTTTCCCCATGGATGATGAACATGGGCTTATTCATATGATCGATATAGGTAATCGGTGAGTCCTTTACTAATTTTTCATCATCTTTTTCGGGATCTCCGACCAGCTGATGAATGAGCGGTCTCCATGTTGGAGGAATATTAGCTATAAAGGTGTGCAGATTGGAAATACCGAATATATCAATGATTCCACATAAATAGTCAGAATGCCTTCCTGCGAGAAGCAGGCTCATATATCCGCCATAGCTTCCTCCCATCGCAGCGATTTTTCCTTTCTCAGCATAGCCTTTTTCGATCAGCCAATCCATGCCTTTCACGCAATCAAGCCGTGGACCGCCGCCCCAATCCTGTTCCACCATCTTCTGGAAGGGTGCACCGTATCCAGTGCTGCCTCTGAAATTCGGAGCGAATATGGTATAGCCGCTCTGAACCAGGTATTGAAATAAAGGCCTGTACGTGAGGCGCTCAGCATTCTGGGGACCGCCGTGCGGCCAGAAGATTGTGATGTCCTGCTTATTTTCTTTTGCAGGCATGAATAGCAAAGCTTCAATCTCCAAGCCGTCAACAGATGGGTAGTGGATGACTTCAGGTGCTATCATGCTGTCATCGCTTATGCCGAGCACCTTATTATTAGTCAGCTGAGACCAGCCGCCTTTTCTTTCCTTTTTGAAAAGATTATCGATGCGGCCGGCAGACATCCCTAATAGGAAAAGCGTTCCATCTTTGGTCACTTCCAATTTTTTAATGATGTCACAGGGTGGAGCCAGCGATTCATGCATATATGAAACCGTCCCCGGCAAACAAGATATCTCTGATAATGTGGGGAATAGACGGATCAGGCACAAGAGAAACTTTATTCCCTCCACATTGATAAAAGCCTGATGCGTGGGTATTGGAATAGGTTTCGGTGAATATGTAGCCTGCTCCATCGGGTGACACGGAAGCCACGACGGTTGGGGCTTTTTCGCCCTTTTGAATAAGGGTCGTTTCATTTGATTTTAAATCGATTTTATAAATATTCAATAAGGCATTTTCGTGATTCGAAGAGTAGTACATCTCGTGATTCTGTGAAAAACATGCTTGATAACATCTTGACTTTGATTCTGCTTTATTAAAAGGGACCGGTGTGCCGCCTGATAGGGGCAGGTAGTGCAGTTGGAAGTTCTCATCCCCGTCATGTTCAAAAGTTGCGGCAATAAATTGGTTTTCGCTGTCGACATGGATCTGGTTGGAGATCTGGTTGATCGCAGTCAGCTGGTAAGGGTACAAATGAGGAAGATCCATCGCCCATAAATTGTATTGTCCGTCTAAATTTGTGCTGAATACTACTTTTTCTCCCTCTTCATCCACACTGAATGTACTGATTTCCACACTGTGGAAATATTGTTCTACTTCAGGTAATGGCATTTTAATAGGACATTCCCCCTTTAAATACTTCGTCTAACCATATTATTCCATTATCTTCATCACTATTCAATATATACTATCCGAGATGGATATCCCTGCTATTCGCTGACGCGTTACCATAGTCTGGGACGGGCCTTGGAATTAAACATCCACTGTTATAAAAAAGGTTGCATTCACCTGCCGATTTTAATAAAGTATTAAGTTAGACAGTAAGTATCAAGGAGGACCAGGAATTGCCTACTACCAATGAAGAAATGGTTGTTACTATACATGGATTGGATAAGAAGGGTTCAGGACAAGCCGAAGTTTGGCGTAAGAATGAACTCGGTAATCCGAAGAAATTAAAACTTATGATCCCGCAGACGCTGCCGGGAGAGAAGGTGCGCGTGACGGTCGATCATCCCGAAAAGAAAAGACGGAAAGCGATGCCTGATGAAATCGTGGAGGCTCATCCTGAACGTACGGATGCGCCGTGCCCGCACTTTGAACGCTGCGGCGGCTGTGTGTGGCAGCATTGGACGTACGAAGGCCAGCTGGAGGAAAAGACGAAACATGTGAGAAAATCCATCGAAGCCGAGGGCTTTGACCCGGCGCTTGTCCGCGACACGATTGGAATGGACGAGCCTTGGCAGTACCGTAATAAGATGGAATTCACGTTTGCTCCTGACGGCTCCATGGGTCTTCATGAGCAGGGGAATTTCCGCAAAGTCATTTCACTCGAAACCTGCCTGATCGCCAGCGAACAAATGGTGGAAGCCGCAATGGAAGTGGCAGACTGGGTGAAGGATCATGAGTTGGAAGGGTACAACAAAGATACCCACGAAGGACTGCTTCGCCATTTGATGGTGCGCCAGTCGTTTGCAACAGGTGAGTTGATGCTTGCCGTATTTTCTACGAAAGGTCCTGAAGGTGAACTTCAATCTGCGGTGGACGACCTGAAAGCCCGTGTGGAGAAGAAGCTCCCGCATGTGAAAAGTCTGCTGTGGATGGAAAACACGGACTGGGCGGACCGCACACAGGCTGAGAAGATTCATCTGCTTGCCGGCCGCGATTACATCAATGACGAAATGGATGGATACCGTTTCCGCCTGTGGTTCGATACGTTCTTCCAGACAAACCCGGAACAGGCCCAGAAACTCGTTGACTTGGCGGTAGAAATGAGCAAGCCGAAGAAAACGGAAAAAATGATCGACCTCTTCTGCGGAGTCGGTACATTCTCCCTTCCGTTCGCCAGCAGAGTAGGGAAGCTTGCCGGCATTGAGATCGTCGAAAGCTCGATCGAGTCCGCAAAGCGGAACGCCGAGGATAATGGGATCACAAACACGTACTTCCTGGCAAAGGATGCACGTAAAGGGATCGATCAGGTGCTCGAAAGCTTCGGACATCCGGAATTATTGATGCTCGATCCGCCGCGTTCAGGCGCAGGCGGGAAAGTCATGAGAAGAATTGGACGCTCCCAGCCGGAACGAATCGTTTATGTATCATGCAACCCCGATACATTCGCAACGGATATCAAGGAACTGGAGCCATTCGGTTACACACTCGATGCTGTTCAGCCAGTGGATCTTTTCCCGCATACCGTTCATGTGGAATGTGTCGCTACATTGACATTGAATAAATAATCATAAGGCCCGTCCCAGACTGCGCTAACGCTTTAAAGCAGTCTGGGACGGGCCTTTTTTTAATGTGACTCAATAAGATCTTGAAAAGTTTTGGAAAAATATTCTTGACTAAAGAGTTGTCAAAGGAATATAGTTTAATTAAACACTGGTCAATAAAAAGGAAGAGGTAGAAAATGGCACCCAGAAAAGCAGTAAAACAAGAACTCACAAAAGAAATGGTCATGACAGCGGCGAGAGAGCTTTTCCGGACAAAAGGATATCAGCAGGTATCGATGAGGCAGATTGCAGCGGTCCTGGGATACAGCCACGGCTCGATTTATTACCATTTTAAAAATAAAGCAGAACTATTTTATGCCATGATCGAAACGGATTTTAAACTTCTCAATCAGTGGCTGGATGACGTGATGAAGCAGGAATTGGAAGCAGAAAGTAAATTGAGGGAGGTCCTGCTGGCATTCATCCGCTTCGGTTTGAGCCACAAAAGCCAGTATGAAATGATGTTCCTGCTTGCTGATGAAGAAGTCAAAAGCTATGTGAATAAAGGACCGAATGAATCCTATGAAAAATTCGCACGGTCGCTTATCGAGCTAAGCGGAAGAAAGATCACCATCCAGCAGACATGGTCGGTTTTCCTGTCGCTGCACGGGTTTGTCAGTCATTACTGCCGTTGTGAGGAAACATATGAAGAAGTGGAGAATCTGGCACATTTCCATGTGAATTTCATCCTGAAATCCATAGGATGAAATTTTTTGAGATTATTTGACCAGCGGTTAATTAAAGGGGGATATAAGATGAAAAAGGCAATGGTAGTCGGTGCATCTGGAGGAATGGGGTATGCGCTCGTCAATGAGTTGGTCGACCGGGGAATCCAAGTGGTTGCATTTGCACGGGGGAAAGAAAAGTTACACAGATTGTTCGGCGCAATAGACCTCATTGAAATCCACACTGGGGATGCGGAAGTGAAAGAGCAGATTATCGAGGCAGGGAAGGACTGTGATGTCATTTTCCATGCAATGAACATTCCATATCAGGATTGGAAAGATAAGTTGGCGGTCATCACGGAAAACGTGATCATGGCAGCTGAAAAAAATTACGCCAAACTTGCAGTGGTGGACAATATATATGGTTATGGAAAAAGTGGAGGCCATAAACTGACGGAGAATACAGTGAAGATTCCTCATACGCGAAAAGGGAAGCTGCGATTGGAAATGGAAAATATGATCAAGACCTCATCTGTTCCGGCGTTCATTTGTCATTTTCCGGACTTCTATGGCCCTAACGCCGCCAACACATATATTCACTATACATTGGAGCAAATCATAAAAAAGAAGAAGGCAGGATTCGTAGGCCCGCGGAATGTATCACGAGAATTCATTTATACAAAGGACGGGGCAAAGGTGATGGTGGAACTGGCATGCAGCCCGGAAGCATATGGACATAGCTGGAATGTTCCAGCCGTTGCACCCATAACCGGACAGGATCTGGAGAAGCTTCTGAAACAACAACTCGGCGAAGAGAAGCAGCTCTATTTCATCACAAAACCGATGTTCGCGATATTCGCTCTCTTCGCTGGAAAAGGGATGCGCGAAGCCATTGAGATGCAATATATAAACTCTGAACCTACCATTCTTTCAGGAGAAAAAATAGAAATGTTCATGGGGCAACTGAAGGGGACTCCTTATGAAAAGGGAATTGAGGAAACGATTTCGTTCATGAAAGCCTAGAAAACAGAGGCGGACAGTTTGGCGGGTCTTGGGAGTGCCCAGGGTATTTGTCTGTTGAATCATTCCGAAAGGATTCTTCTTCTCTCATGTCGAACAATAATATAAGGCTCATAGGGGTATCGTCAGGAAAATGCGGATTTACAACGTTAAGCAAATTACAACATAGAAAAAAAGAGAGGTGCTTTTGAGTTCGGTCTCTTCTGAAAAATACTCAGATTCACTTGGTATAAAAACCAATTTTATTTGCCAAATACTTATGACAAGTATTGATGGAGAGGCCGCAATAATACTGTACCTAACTGGAATAATATCACCTGTAAAACCAATCAATAATATGAAGATCACCTGGAGAAAACTCTGAAAAATACCATATATACTCGAAATCCTACCCATCATCTTAATTGGGACTTTACTCTGGTAAAAAGTCATAAACCCAGTACTAGAAAATGAATTAAAAAACCTAAAACCATAAATCCAATAGCTACTGACGAAAATGAAAAAGTATAGACCAGATAGCCAACTGAAACCATAAAATAACCAACGGATATTAGGACTCTTACTGAGAACCTTTTTGCCACCATCGAAACAATGGTTGCCCCTAAAATAGAACCCACTCCTGTTAAACTTATGAGTAACCCATATTCTGTCTCAGATAAATTTTATTGTAATTTGTGTAGTATAGTTTTAAGATTAGAATAATATGTAATATTAAATATGAAGGGGAAAAATGCATGAAAAAAATCATGGGGTTAGCTTTGGTTTTGCTAATAATTTTGATTGGGTGTTCAAGTAAAACAGATAATCAAAAGAATCAACAAAGTTCTGTTGAGTGGGTTGATGTTGTAAAATGGCAAGACAAAAAATACTATTATAATGAAAAACAAACTAATACTATTACAAAAGATGACATTGGGAAGGAAATTGGAGAAATCACTTTCACAGTGGTGGGAAGTGAAGAAGAAAAAAACCCAAATTATGAATTAAAAAATACTGAAGCTACTTTTATTGGGAAGGGAACAAAAATCTATAAAATAAATAATGACGAAAATGTAGACATGATTTATATACAAAACAAGGTATATACTATAAAATAAGCCTTTCTCCACTCTATTAAAGAGTGGTTTTTTTGTAAGAAATTGAAAAATGTTAGTATACAAAAATTTCAGAATATTGTATAATTTCATATAATATAGGAGGAGATGGTAAATGTTGAAAAAAATTCCATTGTTGTTCGTTTTATTATTAGGATTAATTTCTTCTTTGTCTTTCGGTACCCCAGCTAGTGCAGATATTGGGGTTGAGTTGCGTAACGCCGATGCATTCTCAGGTAAGAATTATTACTACAGTAGCACTGGATATTATAATAACGCTTCGTATTCCTCACATCGTTCAGCTTTCTCAAATGCAGCTAGCAAAATGAACGCAGTTGCCAACACGAGTATTAGCTTACACACTACATCCGGTTCAAAAAGTGATCCAATTGAAATAAACATGTATTCCGTTAATTCGTCTTCATATGATTGGTATGGTTATGCGAACTACGATACAGGATATGCAACTCTAAGAATTAATGAGTATGTATGTAAGAATGATGGTTTTTCACAATCAAACTATAATAAAGTCGCACTTCATGAATTAGGTCATGCATATTATGCAGTCCATCAACATTCCAGTGTATCCAGTGTAATGAAGCAAGGTAAATACTCTTATACTGATTACACTACTTTAGATAAATCAAATTTCGCATATAAATATTAATTATCGGGGGCTTAAAATGAAAAAAATACTCACTGTACCTATAGCATTTTCTATTATACTGGCCGGTTGTAACAATGTGGCCAGTGATAAGTTTGCAGTTAAAAAGCAAGGTGAAAATGAGGGGGAAATGGTTAATTATATCAATGAAGAGACTAAA
This sequence comes from Bacillus sp. Marseille-Q1617, assembly GCF_903645295.1. Classification (NCBI taxonomy): domain Bacteria; kingdom Bacillati; phylum Bacillota; class Bacilli; order Caryophanales; family Bacillaceae; genus Bacillus; species Bacillus sp. Marseille-Q1617. Next base: position 2,143,457 of record NZ_CAHJXM010000001.1, on the reverse strand, counting down.
ATAAGTAATACTGTAAGTATTGCAGACTACCATGTACCAACTGATCTTACTAATCTCGAAGAAAGAGCAGAATTTATTGTAAATGTAAGAGCCATTCAGGATTTAGGCGATGATGTTGTCAATGGAGAATCGTTAGGATCGAGGAAAGAAGTAGAGGTTCTAAAGGGCTACAAAAATTCTTTAAAGAAAGGAGATAAAATAGTTATCGTTGAGCCGGCATTCGTTAAAGATAACGAATACTACTCGGTTGAATCATATTTGAAAATGGACGATGGAAAAGACTATACCCTCTTCTTACAAAAAGGAGATGATGAAAACGAATATGGTGTTGTGTCTTTAGCATACGGTAAGTATTCAAAAAATGAGAAAAAGTTTAATGGTAAGTTGAGTAGTTTCAGTCTATTAAAAGAAGCTGAACCTTATAATTTCATTTCTGATCATACAGATGAAATCGAATTATATGAACATATAGAAGATGAAGTGAATAATAAATATAATTAACTTTATTTTTGTAATTGTTTTTGTTTTAGAGGAAAGGTAACAAATTGTTACCTTTCCTCTAATTTATTATGCAAACAAATACTCATACCAATTGTTTTAAATTAAATTACTTAAACAATCTTAATTCCGTTAAATGGCCCTTTAACGGAATAAACGTCTCTATCAATTCGTTAAAATCACCTTGCCTTGATTTCCTTCCGAAGTTTCAACAATCCGAACGGCTTCGCGTATTTCTGTTAATCTATAAAATGATTCAGGTCTCATAATCCCTAACTTTTTATCTTTGACCAATGTTATTATGTGGTTAAATGTCTTCTGCCAAGCATCTATTGAAACTCTTTTATTCCAATGCCGCAGATGAAATAATTTTATGGTTACTTTTGCTTTATTTATAATTCTCGCCCAGTCTACTTGGATTCCCGATAAAAGACCTAATGTCAATAAAGTACCTTCGGGACGAACACAAAAAGCTAGGTCATTACCAGACGAGCCTCCAATTGAATCAATAGCTGCATTGGCTCCAAACCCTCCAGTCAACTCCATAACTGTTTCACGTAATGGATCTTTAGAGGTGTTAATCACGCAAGAAGCACCAAGCCTTAGTAACTCCTTTGAATATTTATCATTCCGGGTTATCGCAATTAGTCGGAAGCCTAGAATTTTAGATAATTGGGCAAAAATATGCCCGATAGCTGAGCCACAGGCATTGACTAAGAGTACGTCACCTGGGCTTAATCCTAACTCTTCCGTACAGATGACCCATGCTGTAATCGGATTTATGTACATTTGCGCAGCTGTAAAATCATCAATTGAATCTGGAATTACTACTGCCAATTCTGCAGATGTTTTAACAAAATCTTGCCAAGTACCTTCTCCCCTCAAAGGCAAAACACGCTTACCGATAAGACTTTGAGACGCTAAGCAACCTACATCTTCAACAATTCCAACTCCCTCATAACCCGGAATATTTGGTAAAGAAATTCTGTGAGAGTAAGCACCTCTTATCGGTATTAAATCAGATGGGTTAATTGGTCTGGCTACCATCCGTACAAGTACCTCATTTTCTTTTGGGGGTTGAATGTCTTTATATTCAACTTTAAGTACTTCTTGGGGGTTACCAAATTCAGTGAATTTAAGACATTTAGCTTTCAAGAAACCCTCTCCTTCTTCAATCGTAAAAACAACTCTATGTTCTTAAACAATCTATTTAATGGAATAAGGAACGATTATTGTTTCCCTTCCGACAGCTTTCTATATAATGAAGCCCTAGACACATTTGTAATTTCACAAATTTGATTTACAGTCAAACCACCTTCTTTATATAGCTTTACTGCATAATTCATTCCTGCGTGATTATTATGATATTTCTTTAACCGACCTTTAAACTTCCCTTCTTTCTTAGCCAGTTCAATTCCTTCACGTTGACGCATACGGATAAGATCTCGCTCTAATTGATTAACACCAGCCATTACCGTAATTAAGAATTGGCTGTATGGATTATCTTCTGATATATCTAACCATGAATCCTTGAGTGATTTTAAGCTTGCTTTTTTAAATCGTATTAAATCAATCAATTCAAATAAATCCTGTGTACTTCGAGTGATACGAGTTAAGTCTGTAACATAAACAATGTCGCCTGCTCGTAAATCCTCTAACATTTGTTGAAGTTGCTTCCGATCTTTTGTTGCTCCAGAAATTTTTTCTTCAAAAATAATATCCATTCCAATTTCGTTCAATTGCTGAAATTGCCTTGAAGGATTTTGGCTAGTCGAACTAACACGTATATAACCGATTTTTCGCAAAATGTCACCTCATTTTTGAGACAAGTCTTATGAGACGCTCTTAACTATGATTTGATCAGTCTACAACACTTGTATCAATAGTGTACACTCTATTGATATATAATAATACTAATAAACTGAATAGTTAAAGAAATGAGATGATACAATTTGAAAATTGCAAGAGGAAGAGAATTACTTACAACGGATCAAAGGAATCTTCTTATGGAGATTCCGGAAGATGACTTAATTGAAGGAACCTACTATACATTTTCTAATCAAGACTTGGCAGTTATTAATAAGAGACGCAGGGAAGAAAATAGATTAGGGTTCGCAGTGCAATTGGCTGTTCTTCGATATCCAGGCTGGTCATATACACATATTAAAAACCTGCCTGATTCGGTTATGCGATACATAGCAAATCAAATCAATGTGGATCCTTCTTCACTTAGTCTTTATCCTCAAAGAGAAAATACGCTGTGGGATCACTTGAAAGAGATTCGGAACGAATATGGTTTTATAACATTCACTCTAAAAGAATATCGAATGACATTTAAACACCTTTATCAATTAGCATTGGAAAATGGAGATGCTATTCATTTACTACACGAGAGCATAGATTTTTTGAGAAAGAATAGAGTTATACTGCCTGCTATTACAACACTTGAAAGGATGGTATGGGAAGCTAGGGCAATGGCAGAAAAGAAGATATTTAATACCGTCAGTCAATCTTTAACTAATGACCAAAAGGAAAAGCTTGAAGAAATCATTACCTCTCAGCATAGATCTGAAACTAATAAGACAATATTGGGTTGGTTAAAGGAGTCACCAGGTCATCCTTCTCCTGAGACATTTTTAAAAGTAATAGAAAGACTTGAATATATTCGGGGAATGGAACTAGGAAGCGTTAAAGTTAATCATTTACACCGGAATCGCTTTTTACAATTTTCTCGACTAGGTTCAAGATATGAACCTTATGCTTTTCGTGACTTCCAAGAAAACAAACGTTATACAATTCTAACCGTATATTTATTGCAACTTACTGAGGAGTTAACAGATAAGGCGTTTGAAATTCATGATAGACAAATACTTAGCCTGCTGTCAAAAGGACGAAAAGCACAAGAAGAAATTCAGAAAAGAAATGGTAAGAAAGTCAATGAAAAAGTAATTCACTTTTCTAACATAGGACAAGCATTAATAAAAGCGAAAACGGAAGGGTTAGATGTCTTTGAGGTTTTAGAGTCCATTATTGAATGGAATTCCTTTGTCACATCAGTAGAAGAAGCCCAAGAACTAGCCAGACCTGTTGATTATGATTACCTGGATTTACTCCAGAAGCGTTTTTATTCCCTTAGAAAGTATACACCGACCCTATTGAGAGTTCTCGATTTTCATTCGACAAAGTCAAACGAACCACTTTTGCAGGCGGTTGATATTATACGTGGAATGAACGATTCCGGAAAGCGAAAAGTCCCTATAGAAGCTCCTGTAGATTTTGTTTCAAATCGTTGGAAAAAGCATTTATATGAAGAAGACGGTACAATCAATCGTCACTATTATGAAATGGCTGTATTAACGGAATTAAGAGAGCATGTTCGAGCCGGTGATGTGTCTATCTCAGGCAGTAGGCAATATAGAGATTTTGAGGAATATTTGTTTTCACAAGATACGTGGAACCAAGACAAAGATCATACACGATTATCAGTTAGCTTGTCGTTCGAAGACTACATTCAAGAAAGGACCAATGGTCTTAATAAGAGATTAAAATGGTTATCTAACAATTGGAATAAACTAGAGGGAGTTTCGCTCGAGAAAGGAAAGCTTTCAATTGCACGGTTGGAGAAGGAGATTCCAGAGGAAGCCAAAAAATTTAGTGCTAGCCTTTATCAAATGCTTCCTAGGATAAAATTAACCGATTTACTAATGGATGTTGCTCATATAACTGGATTTCATGAACAATTTACTCACGCATCAAATAACCGTAAACCAGATAAAGAAGAAACGGTAATCATCATGGCAGCCCTATTAGGAATGGGATTGAATATTGGGCTAAGTAAGATGGCTGAAGCAACGCCTGATCTTACATATAAACAACTTGCCAATGTATCTCAATGGAGAATGCATGAAGATGCCATGAACAAAGCGCAAGCTGTATTAGTAAATTTTCACCACAAGTTAGACTTATCTTCCTATTGGGGTGACGGTACAACTTCTTCGTCAGATGGAATGAGAATGCAGGTAGGCGTTTCATCTTTACACTCAGACGCAAATCCGCATTACGGAACCGGAAAAGGTACAACAATCTACCGATTTACCAGCGACCAGTTCTCATCGTATTATACAAAAATTATTCATACTAATTCAAGAGATGCTATTCATGTTCTAGATGGATTATTGCATCACGAGACCGACTTAAATATAGAAGAGCATTTCACAGACACGGCTGGCTATACAGATCAAATTTTTGGATTAACTCACCTTTTAGGCTTTAAGTTTGCGCCAAGAATAAGAGATTTGTCAGATTCAAAGCTGTTTACATTAGAAAAGGCAAGCGAGTATCCAAAATTAGAGTCTATTTTACGTGGTCAAATAAATACAAAAATTATTAAAGATAATTATGATGATGTCTTACGATTAGCTCATTCAATAAGAGAAGGAACTGTCTCGGCATCACTTCTTATGGGGAAGCTTGGCTCCTACTCTAGACAAAACAGTTTAGCTACAGCATTGCGTGAAATGGGAAGAATTGAAAAAACTATATTTATTCTTAATTACCTTACTAGTGAATCTTTAAGAAGAAAAATTCAAAAAGGCTTAAACAAAGGAGAGGCGATGAATGGTCTCGCAAGAGCTATTTTCTTTGGGAAACAAGGGGAACTTCGGGAACGAACGATACAGCATCAACTACAAAGGGCCAGTGCTTTAAACATAATTATCAATGCCATTAGTGTTTGGAATACGCTACATCTGACAAAAGCAGTGGAATACCAAAAGGGTGTAGGGGATTTTAAAGAGGACTTATTGCATCATATGTCTCCTTTAGGCTGGGAGCATATTAATTTACTAGGGGAATACCATTTCAGTCCGGAGAAAATGGTTTCATTAGATTCTTTAAGACCATTAAAACTTTCTTAACGTTGTTAAAAACGGGGTAATCGTCAGGAAAATTTGCTTAACGTTGTAAATCCGCATTTTCCTGACGCTACCCCTCATAGCGAAAATTTTTAGAAAAATCATTGAGTAAAGGAATTACACTGCAGGGGGGATTATTATTGAAGCAGGCACTGCTCATCATCGATGCTCAACAGGAATTAATTGATGGAAACGAAAAGGAACAACCCGTGGTTCAGAAAGAGAAACTGATTGAGGCAATCAATCTCGTCATCGGGAAGGCAGCAGAGGCGGGTGCAAGCCTGGTCTTAATCCGGGACAGGGATGTCGCCGAAGGGAATGGAGCCGGTTTTCAGGTGCACAGCGAAATTCAGGTTCCGGAGGGTGCTGTCACCTTTGACAAGTCTGCGACCAATTCGTTTTATGACACACCGCTGCTGAGCTATTTAAAAGAAAATGCAGTTGAGCATGTGGTGATAATGGGATGTCAAACCGAGCATTGCATTGATACAGCCGTCAGGTACGCAACAGTCAGCGGAATGGACGTGACCCTGGTGGAGGATGGTCATTCCACAAAGGATTCATCCGTCTTGAGCGGTGAACAGATCATCAAGCATCACAATAAAGCCCTTCATGGACACTATAACGTTGAACATTTCTCGGTCGTGAGGCATTCAAATGAAGATGTATTTAAACCTAATCATGATGATTTCAGGAAAGAATATGGAATGTGAAAGGTGCCTGTCCCTCACTGTGTTGTTACCATAACACAGCCGGGGGCTGACGCCTTTTTTTTATGTTCTCAACTGGACAAAAAATCACGCATATACTTATCAACGTAAGTAATAAATGGAAGATGCGAATGAAAGTGCCTTCTGTTTAATCAATAAAATTTGAATATCGTGTACAGGGACTGGAGGTGAGAACGTGGAATTTAATGGAAGAGAGGATGATCCAGCAGGATGTACCCTGCCGTTTTGTGCCCAAACAACGGATGAAGCTCCTTTATTTACGGCCGAAGCCTATGATAATGCCGAAAAAAAGTTAAAAGAGGTCAGTCTGGAAAACTACCGGGGAAAATGGGTGATCCTGTTTTTTTATGGAAGTGATTTTACTTTCGTCTGACCGACAGAGCTGGCAGCGGTCGCTGCTATTCATGAGCAACTGAAATTACTTAACACCGAAGTGCTTGCCATTAGTACCGACAGTGTATACGCCCATAAAGTGTTTACCGAGGTATCTCCTTCAGCTTCACAAGTGACATTTCCACTTTTAAGTGATCGGACACATCAAATCAGTAAGGCTTATCGGGTTCTTAACGAAAAAACAGGGGCTGCCTTGAGAGCAACCATCATCATCAATCCAGAAGGGAAGATTGTTACTAAATTGGTGAATCCTTTGGAAGTCGGACGAAATGTTTACGAAATCCTAAGGATAATCGAGGGTTTGCAGTACAATCGCAGGACCGGTAAGGGAGTACCTGCCAATTGGGTACCGGGTCAACCTGGAATCACCAGAGATCCGAAAAACATCGGGAAGATATAAAGAAATGCCTGCCAACAGAGGGGAATAGACATACACCCAGTGGGCAGGCAAGACTTGCCTCGACTTGGACAAGCAACGATTCACCGAACCAGTGATCATTGCAGCTTCTCAACTTCCCGCACGATTTCGTCGAAGTGACTTTTCTGAAAGCCAAAGCTGTTCGTTATTCGGCCATACTGATCGATGACATAAAAGCTGGTGGAGTGGATGACCTGGTCAGATGACTCAGGTTTTTGGATGAGTGTCTGGAATTCCTCTCTGGCGAATGTTTCAATCTCTGACTGTTTATATCCCGTCAATAAATGCCAGTTGCCGCCATTGTCACCGAATTTCTCACTGAATTCTTTCAGTTTTGCCGGTGTATCAATTTCGGGATCGGTACTGAATGATACAAACTCCACTTCTATCCCTTTTTTCTTCATTTCCTCCTGCAATGCCGACATGCTGGCAGTCATCGGGGGGCATACGGTTTCACAGCTTGTGAAGATGAAGTCTGCTATCCATACTTTCCCCTTCAGGTATTGAGTTCCGAAAGGCTCTCCGTTCTGGTCGGTAAAAGTGAACGGCTTCATTTGATATTCTTTGTTTTTGTCGATTCCGCAGCCCGTCGTCAGCAATACGATGAGCAGGAGAAGAGGGATGTATACGATTTTCATGATAAACCTCTTTTCTTTATCCATTGTTTGTCTAATCAAGAGTATCCTCCATTAAGTTCATCACGACCAGAACCTCCGTACCTGATTCTGCATCACTGTTATAGGTGATCGTTCCACCGTGAAGAGCGATGATCTGTTTCACAATCGACAGACCCAGACCTGTCCCGCCTGTCGACCGTGTTCGTGCCTTGTCGGTCCGGAAGAAACGTTCACCGAGCCGCGGCAGGTCTTTTTGGTCGATCGTCAATCCATTATTGTTAATCCTGAAAACCATTTGGTGTTCTTTCCTGGTCAGCTCAATCATGATGGTTTCATTTTCCGGTGAGTATTTTACCGCGTTATCCACAAGATTATAGAAGACTTGTTCCATCCGTTTCTGATCCCCGAGAATGATCATATCCTCATCAATGTTTACGATTGTTTGGAGTTGCTTCTGTGATAGGCGGATCGTAAAGAGATCCAGGGTATCATAGAGGAGTTGAGCGACGGCGATCGGCTCTTTATTGATGACATACAGGCTTTCTTCCAGGTAATTTAAGTCGATCAAATCATGGACAATTTGGTTTAGACGGTCTGTTTCCCGCTGGATCGTAGTCAAGTAACTATCGGCTTCTTCTTTTGTTGAATACATATTTTGTTTCAGGGCTTCTGTGTACCCGTTAATATAAGTGAGAGGCGTCCTGAGTTCATGGACTACATTAGAAATGAATTCCTTTTTTCGTGTTTCTTGTTCTTCCAGTGACGAACTCATGATATTGAAAGCTTCCGCAAGCTGTCCGACTTCATCATATTCGGCAGGATGGAGTCTGTGGGTATAGTTTCCTTTTGCCACTTCCTGAGAAAGCTTCTGCATGTCGTGCAGAGGTTTGAACAATGATTGCCGGATCCGGTTGACCACCAGGAAAAGGAGGATAAAATAAACTGCACCGGCAAGGATCAAAATCGGCATGCTTGCTTGAAAGACTTCCTGCATTGCCTCAAGCGGAACATAGATGAATACGAGTCCGATTAATTCGGTTTCACTTTGTATAGGGAACACGGCACTGACAATATCCCGGTCGAAACTTTCTACATATCCTTCTTTCAAAACGGATTTTCCTTCTGAAAGCCTTGATCGATCTGACTGGCTGAGGAGAGGTTTGTTGTCGATATGATAGGGAAAGTGCTCGTCAAGCTCCTCAAAGCTCTTCACAACGATGACCTCATACTCAGAAACAATATTGAACCAGTGAATCTTTTCGATGATTTCTTCGTTCAACGTGCCATAATGATAATGGGCAGCCGTACTCTCACCCTGATGGAGGACAGATTCCCGAATGCTTTTCAAGTACAAGTCTTTATATAGAAAATGAAGGAAGAAGAAAGAAAAAAGGATGGTCGTCCCGATACTCCCAAGGATCAGGAGAAAAACCTTTTGACTTAATGAATTCTTTTGTTTTTTCAAAGCGGCACCTCTAGTTTATATCCTTTACCCCACACAGTCTGAATGAGCTGTCCATCATTTTTTAACTTAAGACGTATTGTTTTGATATGTGTATCCACTGTACGTTCGCTTCCTGTATAGTGATCACCCCATACCAAATGAAGAAGCTGTTCTCTGGTGAAGAGCTTTCCTTGATTTTTTATCAATAGCAGCAGTAATTCAAATTCCTTCAAGGTCAGAGAAAGCGGTTTTCCATGAAGGAAAGCGGAATGTGTTTCCACGCCGATCGTTAGGGGACCTGCCCTAAAGGAGTCAGGTTGTACTGCAGCAGATTTTGCTCTTCGTAAAACCGATTCAATTCTTGCGATCAATTCACCCGGGTGGAAGGGTTTCACGATATAATCATCCCCTCCTAAGCGCAGCCCGTGCACTTTATCCCATTCCTCTCCTTTCGCAGTTAGAAATATGAGGGGGATATCATGCGTTTTCTTCAATTCTTCGGCAAAAGAAAAGCCATCCATATATGGCATCATGACATCCACCAATAAAAGGTCTGGTGGAGTCCGGCGGATTTTTTGCAGGGCATCCATACCGTTTGCAGCTTCTGCTGCTTGGTATCCTTCATTTTGCAGAAAGGTTTGAACTAAGCTTCTCATTTGCTCTTCATCATCTATGATCATCACGGTCGTGCTCATCTCTTACTGGCCTCCTAGTAACCCTTTTACTTTTATCGTAGCTTATTATACCGTAAAAATGTGAAGTATTTGTGAGTAGGCCAAATAATCAAAGGCAGATGGTCAGGACTTTGATAATGGTATTGATACTTCATTCTTTCTTCACAATTTTTTATTATGATAATTCTGAAGGTGAGACTTGGGGATAGAATTGAAGCTGTACATTAGTACATTGTTAGATCATTTATTATCGCAAGTATTTGAACCTGGATGATAGAAAATAGGTTGATCGGAGGAAAAGAAAATGAAGAAATTTATGATGTTACTTACTATGCTGACTGGTATCATGATCATGTCGGCCTGCACGGAAGGCAGTGATCAGGATAAACCTGACAGTAATGAAACGATGCCTGAACAAGTCAAAGCTGAAATCATGGCACCTGAAGAAGTTTCCCTTAATCAGGAAACAAACCTGAAAGTTAAGGTGAGCCAAGGAGACGAAAACGTAGAGGATGCTGATGAAGTCAAATTTGAAATATGGAAAGGCAGCAACAAGGACGATAGTGAAATGATTGAAGCCGAATATATGAAAGACGGTATCTACCAAGTGGAAACTATGTTTAAAGAAGACGGAATCTACTACGTGCAGACTCACGTCACAGCACGCGATATGCACGTCATGCCAATCAAGCACATACTAGCAGGGACTGTCTCCGAGGAAGAATTGAAATTGCTTGAAGAAGAAACAAGCCATGATCACAATGAAAATGACCATCAACATTAAAAATTGTTTTTGAGGGGCTGACCCTCAAGAGTGAACAGGTGCCTGCCCATACACACGTACGATGTTATCGTGGCCTGAGGCAGGTGCTTTTTGCGTTATTGATATATAAATAAAAAACTTCAATGATTTCCCGTGTCGGAATCATTGAAGCATGGGTTGTCATATTCGAGGCCTCTCCCGTCCGTACAGTGGTTAAGTGTCCCGCAACAAGCGAATGTTCGGGAGAGGCATTCTTAGTATACTACTTTTTAACGGGAATCGTAAAGCTCAGGGCATTTTTAATGAAAATCAGTCAAGAATGCCCTTTTTCTGCAAGTGATCTTCAATCTCTTTAAAACTGTTTACATTTACATAGGATAATCCTTTATTTTTCAGGAGTTCTTGCAGCTGTGAAAAAGCAAAAGTCAGATCTGCTGCCTTTGCCGGATGCGAATCCGGTTCACTGTCTCCAGCGAAGTAAACTTTCTCATATTCTTTTTTCAGTTCAGTAATCACTTTTTCTTTATCTATTCCATATCTTTCGGAATAATGAGGGTGGCCGCTGTCAATATTCAAGTGCACATTTTTATCTTTATAATACCCTTCATTTGAAAACACTTTTACTCCTTCTACACCATGATGGTTTAACAGATGATGGATATAATAATCGGTTCCCGCACTTAAGATGAAAAAATCACCATTGCTTTTCTGCACTTTTCTTATGAACGAGGGGACCTCTTCATCGATCTCGATTGATTTGATATCATCAATAATGATATCTTCCTCCTGATCAATGGAACTGAAAACAGCCGCCAGAAAATCAATATCTTTGATTTCTTCGGATTTCCACTGCTTATAAAGCTTTTTCCCATCTTCAAAATACTTCTCAATAACGATGTGATAAAAATCTTTTTTTGTGATCGTACCGTCAAAATCAGAAACAAATGCCCACTTTTTCATTTTGAAACCTCCAGCATCATATGCATTTCTCACCAATGCCTTATGACTGATTATACTAAATCACCTTATGGGAAAGTGCAAGAATCCGCCTTTTGAATAATGCTCTGTCCATCACACTTAAATCATGTAAAATAAATAATCATACTAATAAATTCTGGAGTGACTCCTGTGAAAAAGAAGCAGCTTAAATTAAGTACAATCATCATCCTATTCGTTTGCATCGTTGTCCTGGTATCGCTTGTACTGACCGACTTACTCATTTCCAGAACAATTAATGAGAACATCGAGTCTTCCATTGAAGAAAAAGCAAAGATCGTATCCAGGACGGTCGCCCATTCGACGATTGTAAAGGATGGTTTAGAGAATGAAAAAAGTGAAGATAGTATACAAGAATACACACTTGATATTCAAAAGTCAGCAGAAGTTCTTTTCGTAGTGGTGATGGATATGGAGGGAATACGAAAATCTCATCCTAATCCTGAACGGATCGGTAAACACTTCGTCGGCGGAGACGAGAAGGAAGTACTGCAAGGTAAGGAAAGTCTGTCCATTTCAGAGGGGACATTGGGGAAATCAGTAAGGGCTTTCTCTCCCGTATATAATGAAGATAATCAACAGATCGGAGCTGTAGCGGTAGGGATTTCTCTGAATAGGGTGGAAGAAGCACTAAATCAAAGCCACCGGAATATTTTAGTGGGATCCATCATCGGGATCATTGTCGGCATCATTGGGGCCATTATTATTGCCAGGTATATAAAGAAAATATTGTTTGGGCTGGAGCCCATTATGATTGCGAAACTATTAGAAGAACGCAACACAATGCTTCAATCGGTCCATGAAGGGGTAGTGGCCGTAAATAAAGATACAACGATATCATTAGTGAATAAATCTGCTTTGAGGATATTCAATAAAGCAGGGCTAAGCAGCGATCCAGTTGGATTACCTATTAAAGAATATATGCCTCAAACCAGGCTGGAAAAAGTCATGGAAACAGGAACACCTGAATTGGATGAGGAGCAAACGATCAATGGGGTATCAATCCTGGTGAACCGTGTTCCCTTAATTGTCAATGATGAAGTCGTCGGAGCGATTTCTACCTTCCGGGACAAGACGGAAGTGAATCAATTGGCTGAACAGTTGACCGGGGTGAAGTCTTATGCAGAAGCACTTCGGGCCCAATCCCATGAATTCATGAATAAGTTGCATGTGATTCTGGGCTTGGTGAAGATGGAAGAGTATAAGCGGTTGGACCGTTACATAACGGAGCTTGTTTCTTTTCGCGCAGATGAAGTGACTACCGTCTCTTCAAAGGTCAAAGAGCCTGCTCTCGCGGGATTTATCATGGGGAAACTGAGCTATGCCAGAGAACAGAACGTAGTATTGACCATCGACTGTCATGATATTATCCCCGAACCCAGTGACCCGGCTGTTACGCATGAATTGATCACGGTGATCGGGAACCTGTTGGATAATAGCATTGAAGCTGCGGGGGATTGTGTTGTAAAAGAGGTACTTATGGAACTATCTTTTTGGAATGGACAGTTTGAACTGATTGTTACGGACACCGGGATAGGAATTCCTGAGGAAATGATGGAAGATATATTCATCAAAGGATATTCTTCAAAAGGAGAAGGAAGAGGTTACGGACTTTTCCTAGTGAAAGAAAGCCTGGATAAGCTGGATGGGAACCTGTATGTGGAATCGAAGGAAGGATCGGGTACAACCATGATTGCACGAGCTTTTTATACGGAGGGGAAAGGGAATGATTAAGGTATTGATAGTTGAAGATGACCCAATGGTGGCCAGGTTCAATCAAACGTATTTAGAGGGTGTTGAGGGCTTTGATTTAGTAGGAACTTCAAACTCCATTGAAGATGCCAAGGAAAAGTTGAAAGAGTATACGGTTGATCTGATTCTGCTGGATGTCTACATGCCCGGGGACCAAACCGGTATGGACTTATTGGAGCAAATCCGGAAGGAACAGTAAGAAACAGATGTTATTCTCATTACGGCGGCATCCGAAGTGGAAAACATTCAAACCGCTCTTCGGATGGGGGTTGTCGACTACTTGATTAAGCCTTTCGAGTTTGAACGATTCAAAAAAGCTTTAACATCTTATCGTCACAGTAAAAAAGTGCTTCAAAATCAAACGAACATCGATCAAAGAGAACTTGATTTGCTTTTGTTGAAAGAGGTTCAAGAATCCGAGGAGAGGACTCCACTTCCTAAAGGTTTGACAAATAGTACGCTGTCAGCAATTTGCGAGGAGATCCTCAGCTTTGGGGAAAAGTCGTTTTCAACAGATGATATTGCAGGGGTGACATCCATTTCGCGGGTATCGATCAGGAAATACCTTAAGTTCCTGAAGGATATCGGGGTGGTGGATGAAACCTTGATTTATGGAATCGGAAGGCCGGTCTATCAATACACGTTTAACAAATTAAACAGTTCACGACTACAAAACTACCTTTAAGCAGTCCATTCGGCTGCTTTTTTTAATTTCAAAAAGCAAACAATAGTTTCAAAATCTATGAAACTTAAAAGTATTTTCATAAGATTGAAATACATTGTAAGCGGTTACGAGGATTGTCGAGAAGAGGTAAGTCATTTAAGGGGAAATGTTCAGTCAGGAAAGGATTAAATACGGCAAAGGGGATGAATGAGATGGGACAAGCAACATCAACACTCTCATACAAGGATGAGAAAGTGGAAGAAAGAGTGACATTTACGAAAGATCAAACGCTGCAAATTTTCAATATGCCGATTCTTTGGTTTCTGGTCTTTACAGCGATCACTCTCGTAAGTCTGTATACTGGAAATCTTCCAGGGGGAATGATTGGAACACTGCTTGTCATGATGGTGCTCGGTGAATTGCTGGGCTGGGCAGGAGACCGGACACCTATCGTGAAAACGTTTCTAGGTGGAGGGGCAATCATTGCGATTTTTGGTTCTGCTTTTATGGTATACGCCGGTTTACTTCCGGAAGCAACGGTCACTTCGATGACTGACTTCATGAAATCTGGCGGATTTTTAAATTTTTATATCGCTGCATTGATTACTGGAAGTATTTTAGGGATGAATTCAAAAGTGCTTGTAAAAGTGGGGCTTAGATATTTCCTGCCGATATTCGGGGCTGTAGCAGGAGCTGTCATCATCGCCGGATTACTCGGATCCATTGTCGGGTTTACGCTGCAAGAAGCCATTCTTGTAATCACGATGCCAATCATGGGCGGCGGAATGGGAGCGGGAGCTGTCCCCATGAGTCAAATCTATTCTGAGATGATGGGAAATGATCCAAGCTACTATATTTCAATGCTTGTGCCTGCTCTTGCATTAGGAAATGTATTCGCCATCATTTTAGCCTCGGTACTGGATATGATCGGAAAGAAAGTTCCTTCACTGAGCGGAAACGGACAATTGATGAAAGGCTTCACCTATGAAAAAACAAAGCAGAAGTATAATGTAGAGAAAATGGGAGTCGGATTACTTGCAGCATTGACGTTTTTTGCAGTCGGGACTTTGCTTGGCACTGTTCTTCCGCTTCATCCATATGCCATCATGATCATTCTTGTAGCGGCAGCAAAGATTTCAAATATCATCCCTCAAAATGTTGTAGAGGGGGCAAGTCAGTGGTACCAATTTGTAGCCAGTAACTGGACTTTTGCCTTATTGTTTGGAATCGGAGTTGCTTATACGGACCTGAACACGGTTCTTGAAGCTCTGACTCTTCAATATATTTTAACCGTATTCGGGGTGGTGCTGGGTGCGATCATCGGGGCGGGGATCCTAGGTAAGCTGGTTGGCTTTTACCCGATCGAAGCAGCGATCACGGCAGGCTTATGTATGGCCAATATGGGAGGTACGGGAGATGTTGCCGTATTATCCGCCTCAAAACGAATGGAGCTCATGCCGTTTGCGCAGATTTCATCACGCCTTGGCGGCGCACTGATCCTGCTATTAGCCGGGCTGATCATACCTTTATTGTAAATATGATACACTAAGGCTTGACTCCAGTAGTCAAGCCTGACTCATTTCATTGGATTGTGGTGACAAAAAATGAACGTCATATTGATAGTACTGCCTGCATTATTGGTTTTTGCGGTTGGGTATATCGGCCAAAAGAAACTCGGATTCGAAATCAATTCGATTTCAAAAATGGCCATTTATTTAATGTATCCATTTCTAGCATTCAAGACATTTTACGAGAATGAACTGAATATGGATTATCTTTATATTTTCCTCTTTTGTATAGCTCTTTGTCTAATACTCATTATTTCTATTAAAATCGTGGCTAAAATCAGACATTATCCTAAACCGAAAGTGTCGGCCATGATTCTTTCAGGTGTATTTATGAACAGCGGTAACTATGGTGTACCGATTATCCTGTTTGCGTTTGGGGAACTTGGTTTTCGCTACGCGGTCATCATGATGGTGATCCAGTCATTTCTCATGAATACGATCGGTCTGTATTATGCGGTGAGCGGCAGTGAGAAAACAAGGGACACCAGTGAGATCTGGATGAAGATTGTCAAAATGCCGATTCTTCACGGTGCTATGATGGGATTGGGTTTTCAATTGCTGCAACTGGATGTCCCAGTGTTTATGAAGCAGACGATCGATCTGATTTCACAGGCGACTATTCCTGTCATCATGGTGGTGCTGGGGATGCAGCTGGCTACCCTGGGTGGTAAAAAGGTGGAAAGAGGTGCATTATCATTCATCGTTATTATGAGGATGGTGGCTTCACCGCTCATTGCTCTCGTCGTGGTTTCTTTTCTGCCTATTTCCCCGATGCTTGGATCGATTCTTATTATTTTGGCAAGCATGCCGACTGCTGCGAATACCACGATGTTTTCCTTACAGTTTAATACGGAACCTGATTTAGTATCCGCCAGTACGCTGGTGACCACCTTGATGAGCATCATAACGATTCCGATTATGCTGGCAGTGGTTTCATGAAAAAGAGGATTCTTCTCACAAAGAAGAACAATTTCTGTTTAGACTCTTAATACCGCTAATGATTTCCGTGCAAGACTTCGCTTTCCGCGGGTAGCCCGTGAGCCTCCTCGGAGCTGCGCTCCTGTGGGGTCTCACTTGTCTAGCTGCAGGGCTTAGAGGCACATGTCATAAGTCAAACCGTCCAAGAAGGCAAAGAACGCCTTCGTGGCCGATTCGTCTTATGCCACACGCCTCTGAGCAAAGCCCTTCCGCTTTTCTTATAAGCTACTCTTCCCGCAGGAGTCTTCGTCTTGCACTCCAATCAACCGCTGGAAAGGACTAAAAACTCATTGTACTATAAGCAAATCCACAAACCAGAACTAATTTGCCTCATATAGCGCAAATTAGTTCTGGTTTTACTTAGAAAAAATTCAAACAAGTATTGTCCAAGAGAGTGAGAGGAATACAATAATACGTTGAATTATCATAATAATATTATGTAAACATTAGTGGAATAAAACATCATCCTGAGTTTTCAGGATGATATTCTCTCTTACTTTCTCATGCTTTTTGCAAAATTCTTCGCAACTTCAGGGGTTCTCTTTGCTTCTTCCACGGTATACATGATGGAGCTTTTTTTCATTTGGATGTCTTCCTGGATTTCTCCTTGAATGGTTTGAAGCTGGTCGGTTTCTGCAGTGACTCGATTTACATTTGTCTGCATGTTGTCGACTGTCTGATTAATTGAATTGATGATCGGACGGGTGGTTTTGAGCGTTTTTAATATGCTTGTGACGAGCATGATTAGAGCTGCAATCACAATCGCGATACTGATGTAAACGATCCACATGTTTTCTTCACCTCTGTATGATTTCAGTTGATGTTCTTTTATTTTCCCTATTTTCATTAAAAATAACTGATTTTTGTATTCTTATTAGCATATTCTTTGTGTATCCCTTTACTAAACAGAATGGAGCTAGTAATCTATTGATAAGTTTAAAGAGAGCGGAGGGAAAGAGAATGGTAAAAGCTGTATTCTTTGATTTGGACGATACATTATTATGGGATTCCAAAAGCATCCAAAGTGCTTTCGATGAAACATGTAAATACGCCAGTACAAAGGTGGATGTTAATCCATTCAAGTTAGAAGAAGAAGTAAGGAAAACGGCAAGGGAATTATATTCCTCATATGATACATATGAATTCACACAAATGATCGGGATCAATCCTTTTGAAGGATTGTGGGGAGAATTTCACGATGAACATCATGAGCAGTTTCTGAAAATGAAGGAAATCGTGCCTGTATATCGCGAACAAGCATGGACTGGCGGCCTTGAAAGTCTTGGGGTAAACGACAAAGCGTTGGGGAAGGAATTAGCTGAACGTTTCAGGGTTGAAAGAAAGAATCATCCTTTTGTCTATCCAGATACCTTCCATGTATTGAATACGTTAAAAGACGAATACATTTTAGTTCTCTTAACCAATGGCTCTCCTCAACTGCAGCACCTGAAATTACAAATGACAGAAGAACTGATTCCTTATTTTGAAGAAATCGTGATTTCGGGAGCAATCGGTAAAGGCAAACCGGATACCGCTATGTTTCTTCACGCTCTTGATAGACTTTCACTTAGAAAAGAAGATGTGATGATGGTCGGGGATAACCTGATGACAGACATCCAGGGGGCGCAGCGGGCAGGTATAAAAAATGTATGGATCAACCGTTATGACCGCAAGCCTTCAGAGGTCATCCCTGATTATGAAATCAAGGAACTGACTGAACTTCTTGATTTAATTAAGCAATTTTAGAAGACTTACATATTTGATGTCCATATCTCATAAAATGAGCACTGCATAATGGCTTATGGCCACATTGAAGGAGGCGCACGGATGGGAGAAGGAGTTCATGAGATGGTGGTGGACGCAGCGATCGAGGATGTGTGGGACTTTGTAAGCGTTCTTGATCATTGGGCCCCACTGGCACCCGGATATATAAACCATAAAATCATCAGTGATGAAATATCGGAATGGAAGTTTAAGGTCGATACTGGTCTATTTAAGAAAAAGGTCCATGCCAAGGTGGAAATCCAGGAATGGAGTAAGCCCAACAGAGTAACTTTTACTCTGACGGGGATAAACGAAAAGTTTTCAGGTGACGGCTCTTTTGAAGCAAGCAGTCTGTCGGGGTCCCAGACAAATGTAAAAGGGCGGCTGTCCATACGTCCATACAGCTCGATGACAAAATTGGTTAGCCCAATCATTGAAAAAACGGTACCTGACATGACAAAAGAGTTAACAAATAATGTCGTCAGTGAAATACAAAAAAGATATTCTGCTCGCCGTTAAAGCAGACCATTATGAACCAGCGGGTATAAATCCGTTGGTTCTTTCTTTAAAAAAATGTTATACAGTGTTCAATAAACAGTCATATAAACATGAGATGTTGTTCTCAGAAAAAACATAGGTTATGCTAAGGTATAATTTGGCTTACGTAAAATATGCCACCGCCACATGAAAAATAACTTTAAAAATACATAAACTAGCAGCAGTAAGATTTAAAAAAGGGGTTATATCATGCAAAACCTTGACTCTATCCGGGAGAAAGCGATTGAGGAAACGAAAGTTAAAATTGAAGAGGATATTTCACTTTATCTGGCTTCACATGAGGAGTGTCCTTCTTTCCAGGACTATCTTTCTGAAAGAAGTGAGTTTTTCCATCAGATTTGGTTGAATACCTGGCTGAACAAAGTAACGAATAATGTTCTCAGAAGCCATAAAAAAGCATTTCTGAGAAGTAAGGGATACGACGTTGAAGGCGTCGATAAAAAGCTCTTGAATAAAATGTTCCGAAATGAAATAAGAAATGAACACCCTTTTCAAGTTAAGGAATGGGTGATTGATCATGCTCCTGATGAACAGCAGTGGAAATTGCGGCATCAACAGGCGAGGGCACGTTATGTCACAGAGATGGAAGAAAAGGTGACGGCTTCTAAAAGAAAAGGTGTCCAAAAAGACATTCTCTATTTTCTCGAACAACAAGTGGAGGCACAGGAACTTAATTGGTATATCGAATTAAGGTACTTATTCGCCAAAAAGCTAATAAGTGATATGAATACTAAGCCGAAATATAAGCAAATGGAACCTTATGCACTCGAGGAAAAGTTAGAAGAAGAAGGGTTTCTCAGCAGCCATGTATTCAAAACCGTTTCGGATATCCTAACGGAATTCACAGGTTCCATTCATAAGAAAAGTGAACAATGGGAACGTAACCTTTGGGAATATGAAACGTATTATTTTCCTTATGAACGTTTTATCTCATATTATACAGAACATATTATTACCTCTTTTGTATGTGAAAACCTTCCTGCTGATATCCTTGTTTCTTATCAGGGGATATTCGGGGAGGAACTCTCTCAAGAGCGGTTGATTAATTGGTCCCAGCCTGTCCTCCTTAAGGAAAAATCTCTCTTTTTCAAGTGGATTCAGGATGAATATGTCATTGATTTGGTGCAGCTTGCAGATATGCCTTTTGATGCAGAGGCCCACCTTTCAGTTTATAAGGAATCGATTGCTAAAAGAGAACAACGTGAAGCAGAAGAGAAGGCATTGTTAAAGCGTAAACAAGAAGAAGAGGCACGTATTCTCGAAGACATATTCGGTCAGGAATACAGTCCGTCCTACAGTAAAGGCATTAAATACGTTTTGCATATCGGAGAAACCAATACGGGGAAAACACATAAGGCATTAAATCGAATGAAAGGTGCAGAAAGCGGGATCTACCTTGCCCCTTTACGTTTATTGGCACTCGAAGTTTTTGATAAGTTAAACAGTGAGGGTGTGCCATGCAATCTCAAGACAGGAGAGGAAGAAAAAGAGGTCGAGCAGGCACGCCATGTTGCATGCACAGTTGAAATGTTCCATGAAAAAGATGAATATGAAGTGGTCGTGATCGATGAGGCCCAGATGCTTGCAGATCAGGATAGAGGCTTCTCCTGGTATAAGGCGATCACGAAAGCGAGAGCAAAGGAAGTCCATATCATCGGAAGTGAGAACGTACGCAGTCTGCTTTTGGAATTAGTGGGAGAAGATCAAGTAGAAATCCACAATTATGAAAGAGAGATACCTTTACAAGTTGAAAAGAAGGAATTCAAATTAAAACACGCACGGCAGGGGGATGCCCTGGTTTGTTTTTCAAGGAAAAAAGTACTGGATACAGCTTCAAGACTGCAGAATAACGGCCACAAAGTCAGTATGATATACGGAAGCATGCCTCCCGAGACCAGAAAGAAACAAATGATGCAATTCATTAAAGGAAAAACGAAGGTGATCGTCGCCACAGACGCTATCGGGATGGGGTTGAATCTTCCCATCAGAAGGATCGTATTTCTTGAAAACGATAAATTCGACGGGACGAGAAGAAGGCTGCTTACTTCTCAGGAAGTAAAGCAGATCGCAGGAAGAGCCGGTCGAAAAGGCATGTATGAAATTGGAAAAGTAGCCTTTACCAAGGATATAAAAAGAATGTCGCAGCTTCTGAACCAGGAAGATCCATCCCTGCAAACATTTGCAATAGCGCCTACAAGCAAGGTATTTGAACGATTCCAGCGCTATTATCATGATATGGATACCTTTTTCGAATTATGGGATCGGTTTGAAAGTCCGTATGGCACAGAAAAAGCTTCTTTAACAGAAGAAAAAGAGCTGTATGATCTCATCCGGGGTACCCAGATAGAAGCCAGACTTTCTCTTACTGATTTATACGGATTTTTACATCTTCCTTTTTCAAAGAAAGAAAACAGACTCACTCAGCAATGGCTCGATTCCATGTATGCAATCGTCCATGATGAAGAGCTTCCGGAGCCCGATATTAACAATAAGAACCTTGAACAGAAAGAAATTTCATACAAAGCGGTGGGACTTCACTTATTGCTGCTTTATCGGTTAGGAAGGCAGACCGAAGCCTATTATTGGGAGCGAACGAGAGAAGAGATCGCCGATGGGGTGCATGAGAGTTTAAGGACGGAAGTGAGGAGTATTTCAAAAACATGCAAGCATTGCGGAAAAAAACTTCCGCCTAACTTTGGTTTCCCTATCTGCGACCGCTGCCATGCGTTGAATCGCAAGAGAAGGGAAAGGCGGGGGAGTAAGTAAGATGGGCAAAATAAAAGCTTACTTATTGTATGTTTGTTAATATAGGTTATAAATAGTTCATTTGAGGTGACGAATATGAAAATAGAGGTATGGTCTGACTTTGTATGTCCTTTTTGTTATGTTGGAAAGCGCAGGCTCGAAGAATCACTGGATACATTCAAACATGATGTAGAGGTTGAATACAAGAGCTTTGAGCTTGATCCAGAGGCTGAAGTTGAAATGAATATGAATGTGTATGAGCTTCTTTCAAAAAAATATGGAACATCCATCGAACAAGCCAAAAACATGTCCAAAGGTGTCATGGAGCAGGGTGCGCAGGCAGGGATTCAATTTAATTTTGACGACAGTATCCCGACTAACACGTTCGATGCCCACCGAATAGCCAAGTTTGCAGCATCTAAAGGATTGGAAGCGTCGATGGCTGAGAGCCTGTTTAAAGCCCATTTCATTGAAGGCAGGCATATTGGGGATAAAGAAACTCTTTTATCCATCTCTGAAAGTATCGGACTGGACCTTGTAGAAGTGAAGGAAATATTGAGTGGATCACATTTTTCAGAGGATGTACGGTTTGATGAAAGTGAGGCCCGCCAGTTAGGCGTACAGGGAGTCCCATTCTTTGTCATTAATCGTAAATATGCAATTTCCGGTGCTCAGCCTGCAGAGGTATTTGAAAGCACATTGCAAAAGGTCTGGGAAGAAGAAAACAGTCATTCGCCACTGCAAACGGTGACAGGAGAGCCCGGCATGCAGTGTGATGACAATGGATGCCAAGTTCCGAATGATAAAGAATGAGATACGATAAAAAAGCAAGTGGGATTCGATCTTCCCACTTGCTTTTTCTCTTTATCGGCTAAAGAAATTTTCGGTGTAGTAAGGTTGTGCATCCCCATTAAAGGCAACCCCCACTCCTAGATATTCATAATGTGACTGTAGGATATTTTCCCTGTGACCCTTTGAATTCATTAATCCTTCATGAGCAAAGATGGAACTCATCTGTCCATATGCAAGGTTTTCCCCGGCTGTCCTGAATGCAACCTGATCTTCTTCCATACGGTCGAAAGGAGAATCCCCTTCTAGGTTGGTATGACTGAAATAATTGTGTTCTGCCATGTCCAGGCTGTGTTTTCGGGCAGTCTCTCTGACCTGATCATCCCAAATAAGTGGAGACAAGCCGTGATTCACCCTGGCTGCGTTGGTAAGGTCGAATAACTGAAGCTCAAATCCTTCTTTGAGCTTTGGATCCGGCTCCGTATAAAACCCCTTCTTGTTTTGCTCAAGGTTATCATCAATGATTTGTACTGCGGTCACTGTATCTTTTTCATGCTTATCATAAAAAACGGTCACAAAGCTGCCATCGACTTGAAAAACTTCATGTTCCCCATTGTTTTGCAGCTGGTACACCGTCAGTCCTTTTCGGATTTTCTCCAACGGTTCACCCAGTTGGTCATGTACGTCTTTTTTTGGACTATCCAATTTTATTCCGGTTGATGAGGTCAGTAAGTCCTGATTCGTATATAAACCATTTACCTTTTGCTCTTCATCATAAGAAACCATGAAGAAATTTTGATACTCTTCATGATAGGTATGCCATTTTGAGCCATATTCATTGAGTGATGTTCGATCAGGTGCTCCAAGCTCTTTTTCGACGGCAGTCCGGGTATCACCCAGTTCTAGGTTATGTATGGAAAATACCTGATGATCAGGAGCAGATAAGGAAGGTTTATCGATGTTTTTTCCCTTCAGGTCGTGTTCTGCATTTTCTAAATCCCGGAATGACTCATCCAATTTGATCAATAGCAGGTTCACTTCATTATAAAACTGATCAAAGGCGTCCTGTACTTTGGGGTTGTTTTTCATTTCTTCTATTTTAGACAGCATAGAGTCTATACCGGCTGCATGTACTTTTTCTTCCCAAACCGGCTTAGTGCCGTATGCTAGTAGTATGACAACGATAAGCATAAGTAATCGCTTCATGATTAACACTCCATTCTATCCTCCATTTTACCCAAAAATATTCAGGATAAAAAACGAAAGGGAAACTTTTCGTTTGTATTTACCCCATTTGACATCTTTTCAATCCAAATTACCAGTTTTAGTATAGTTTTGTATGGGTAACATAAAAAATAGATCTATTCCAGTCCGAGAAATAAACATAAAGGGGAATTATAGTATGAAACTAACACACGAGGAAAGAATCCAGCTGCATGAATTCAATAACCTGACTAAATCTCTCAGCTTCAATATGTATGATATTTGCTATACGAAAACGAGAGAAGAGCGTGAAGCATACATAGAATATATTGATGAACAATATAACGCCGAACGACTGACAAAGATCCTGACACATGTTTCTGATATCATTGGGGCCCATGTTTTAAATGTGGCAAAACAGGATTATGTCCCTCAAGGTGCCAGCGTGACGATCCTGGTGTCAGAAGGGCCGATCGTAGAAGTTCCGACTGAACATTTCGATGAGTCACCGGGACCTCTTCCGTCATCCGTCACCATGCATTTGGACAAAAGTCATATTACCGTACACACTTATCCGGAATACCATCCCCATGAAGGGATCAGTACATTCCGTGCAGATATCGATGTATCGACATGCGGTGAGATCTCACCATTGAAAGCATTGAATTATCTGATTCATTCATTTGATACCGATATCATGACGATGGATTACAGGGTCCGGGGTTTTACACGTGATATCAACGGACGTAAATTATTCATTGACCATGATATCAATTCCATACAAAACTATATACCTGAAGAGATTAAAGATGAGTACGATATGATCGATGTGAATGTTTATCCTCAGAATATCTTTCATACAAAATGTAAATTAAAAGATTTTGACTTAAATAATTATCTGTTCGGATATTCGAAGGAAAAACTTGATAAGGAAGAAGCGAAAGAAATAACCGAAAAATTAAAAATGGAAATGGATGAAATCTTTTACGGAAAAAACATTCACAATCCATACTAGGGTGATGAGGCTGGGACAAAACTAAAAAAGACCACATAAAGTGAACAAATTCAGTATAGACTCTATTGCCGCTAATGATTTCCGTGCAAGACTTCGCTTTCCGCGGCTAGCCCGTGAGTCTCCTCGTCACTGCGTTCCTGCGGGGTCTCACTTGTCTAGCTGCAGGGCTTAGAGGCACATGTCATAAGTCAAACCGTCCAAGAAGGCAAAGAACGCCTTCGTGACCGATTCGTCTTATGCCACACGCCTCTGAGCAAAGCCCTTCCGCTTTTCTTATTAGCTACTCTTCCCGCAGGAGTCTTCGTCTTGCACTCCAATCAATCGCTGGAAAGAGCTAATTTCTTAATAAACATTTAAACTAAACACCCGAACTAACTTGCCAGCTAGATGGCGAATTAGTTCGGGTTTTACTTAGGCTAAAACACTTTTGTCCAAGCTACATTTTTCTTTATTGAGAAAGATATTCCCCCCCATTTAACGAATACAATCTGTATAATGATGTTAGAAGCCAATCAAAGGGAGGATTATCATGAACTCACATGAAATTGATTTTAAATTGCATGGGGATGACATGCAATTTGTTGAAATAGAACTTGATCCGGGAGAGAGTGCCGTCGCTGAAGCGGGAGGCATGATGATGATGGATGATGGCATTAGCATGGAAACGATCTTTGGAGACGGGGCACAAGAGGGAAAAGGAAGCGGATTTCTTGGAAAACTTGTGGGTGCCGGTAAACGGTTGTTAACAGGTGAGAGTTTATTTATGACCGTATTTACGAATGAGGGAAGCGGTAAAAAACATGTTTCTTTTGCAGCTCCATATCCCGGTAAGATCATCCCGGTGGATTTAAGCGAATTAGGCGGAAAAGTCATCTGCCAGAAGGATGCATTCTTATGCGCAGCGAAAGGCGTTGCTGTGGGCATTGATTTTCAAAAGAAATTAGGAACCGGATTCTTCGGCGGTGAAGGCTTTATCATGCAAAAACTCGAAGGAGACGGTCTGGCATTTCTGCATGCGGGAGGGACCATACATAAAAAGCAATTGCAGCCTGGAGAATTGCTGAGAGTCGATACAGGCTGTCTTGTTGCCATGACAAAAGACGTGGACTATAACATTGAGTATGTAGGCAAAATCAAGTCAGCTTTCCTGGGGGGAGAAGGTCTGTTCTTCGCAACGGTGCGCGGTCCCGGCACTGTATGGATCCAATCGCTTCCTTTCAGCCGACTTGCTGAAAGAATTTATGCAAATGCACCTGGCGGAGGGAAATCCACAGGGGAAGGAAGTATATTAGGCGGAATCGGGGATTTCTTAAACGGAGATGATTAAATTTAAGACAGCATACTTTTTCTAACAGGTTCGGTTTTTGAGTACAAAAACAAAAATTAAATTACTAACTAGAGACGCAATTCGAAATACGAATTGGAGTCTCTTTTTTTATTGATATTACAGTGTTTTTAACACATGCAGATGCATTAACAGGAAATCTTACCCGACAAAGTGAACAAAAGCGGAACCCCTCGAGCCAGATAAAAGAAGCAGTAACATTGGATTTTAATAAGGGGAGAAATTTCCCTTATTGAAGAAATCGAACGGAAAACAGTTAAAATAAAGGGAAGTTTTACTTCTATTTACTTAAAAAACAGTGAAATGGGGGATCTGTGCAAGATTAGAAGAAAATTTACCCCTTATTTACCCCTATTCAAGCGAGCTTCGGCAAATTAACGGAAAAATTTTCCTTTAACAGTTGGTAATTTTTAGATTCATAGGATACCTTATCCTCCTTCATATCCGGCTCGTCTTATGCCACCCGCCTCTGAGCGAAGCCCTTCCGCATTTCTTGGTCATTCACCCATTTGTTCTTTTTGTCATAAGTTTTATTAGATGGAATGGAAAGGGTGGTTTTATGTCAGGGATCGTACGACATTATTATGCAGGCGGCAATACGGCGAAAGGCTTTTACAGCTTATATGATTCGGTACTGGATGGTTTGAACCGATTGTTTATTTTAAAGGGTGGACCGGGGACAGGCAAATCGTCCTTAATGAAGGATATTGGAAAGAGGTTTGAGGAAAAGGAAATCGACGTAGAGTACTTACACTGTGCTTCAGATAACAAGTCGATCGATGGGGTGATACTGCCTCAATGGGGACTTGGAATTGTAGATGGCACTGCACCGCATATCATCGAACCGAATGCACCGGGTGTGATTGAAGAGTATGTAAATTTAGGCGCTGCTTGGAATTCGGATGAATTGGCGAAGCACAAAAAAGAGATCCTCGAGTTGAACGAAGAAATTTCCCGAAAATTTCAGGAAGCCTACGAAACCTTTGCTGAAGCACTTGATGCACATGATGACATCGAAGAAATCTACATTAGCAATATGGACTTTGCTGAAGCGAACGAATTAACAGAAGAGTTGATTTCATTATTTTATCAGAATGCATCTCTTGATAAGAAAGCAAAAGTGGTTCATCGCTTCTTGGGTGCCGCAACGCCGAACGGGGCTGTTGACTATATACAAAATTTAACCCGGGATGTAGAGAAAAGGTATTTCATCAAGGGTCGTGCAGGTTCAGGTAAGTCGACTATGCTGAAGAAGATTGCTGCAGCGGGTGAGGAAAAAGGGTTCGATGTGGAGGTATACCATTGCGGGTTCGATCCAAATAGTTTAGATATGGTCATCATCCGTGAACAGGGTATTGCCATATTTGACAGTACAGCCCCGCATGAATACTTTCCGGACCGCGATAGTGATGAAATCATCGATATGTATGAAAGGTGCATCACTCCAGGAACGGATGAGAAATTTGAAGGCGAAATCGCAAGGACCACTAAAGGTTATAAGGATAAAATGAAAGAGGCGATTTCCTATTTGAGTGAAGCAAAGGCTCTCCGTGAAACTCTAGAGGCCATTTATATAGACGCAATGGATTTTAACAAGGTCAATCAGGTAAAAGAGGAGATATTCAATAAGTTAAATTCCATTGTTGAATCGAATTGATATAGGAGAATCACGCGTGCTCCATCCGCGTGATTTTTTTACATACAAATCATCGACAATATACCCGTATAGGTATATTATTTAATCAAGATCAATTATAAATAAAAAAACAACAGGAGGAATTTACCGATGAAAGAACTATCAACAAAAGAAGTACAAGAATTATTAAAAAGTGAAAAACCAAACATTATTGATGTTCGTGAAGATGATGAAGTGGCTGCGGGTAAAATTCCAGCAGCAAAGCATATTCCACTTGGATCCATTGAAACCAGAATGAATGAATTGGATAAGTCCAAGGAATATATCATGGTTTGCCGCTCAGGAGGACGAAGCGGACGAGCTGCTCAATTCCTTGAAAGCCAAGGCTTTAATGTTATCAATATGGCAGGCGGAATGTTAGCTTGGGAAGGCGATGTGGAATAATTTTTTTGATGAATTCTATACCTATACAGGTATACGGCAGGCGCGTTTTTATCCTGAAAAATAATAATGAATATCAAACAATTGGAGGAATTAGATATGAGTAAAAAAGTAGCAATTATCGCAAGTAATGGTGGATTATTTGATGCGTATAAAGTTTATAATATTGCAACTGCTGCGGCAGCAACTGATCAAGAGGTAGCGATTTTCTTCACTTTCGAAGGATTAAATTTAATCCATAAAGAAGCTCATCAACAGCTTCCAATGCCAGAAGGAAAAGAACATTTCCAAGAAGGTTTCTCTAAAGCAAACGTTCCAGCCATTCCAGAGTTGGTGGAAATGGCGAAAGAAATGGGTGTGCGATTTATCGGCTGTCAAATGACAATGGATGTTATGGGATTAGATAAGGAAGCATTCGTAGATGGAATCGAAGTAGGCGGCGCAGTAACATTCCTTGAATTTGCTAAAGATGCAGATGTTACATTAACATTCTAATGAAATAATGACAGAAGAAGAGAGCTATTGGATTTTCCGATAGCTCTTTTTTTAAAAGACTGGTTTGACAATTACTCAATGGAAGAAGGGATCCTTATGAAAAGATGGGTCTACTTTGTCACTTTAAGTTCCAATGCCCCCTATGTTATCAAAGAAGGCATCAAACGAAAGAAAGAAGGCGATGAGGTATCGATATTCTTTGATTTGGACGGTGCGTATGTACTCGATAAACGTTACTCAAAGAAAATAGAAAGATCTCATGGAGTCGAGATGGACTTGCTTATCAAGAAAGCAATTTCTTCTGGGATCCATCTCTACGGGTGCCAAATGAATGTTCTTGTGGCTGACGGTTTAGAGTTAGTAGACGGTGTAGAACTTGCGGGAGTGGTCACCTTCCTTGAATCTGCCTATGAAGCGGATGCGGTATTGAGCTATTGAAGGGAGTCGGATGGTATGGCTGATAGAAAAGTTGTAGTACTCGCATTGCATGATGAGTTGGAGTCTGTTTATCCGCCGCTGAATATAGCAGTTGGCGCTGCGTCGTCTGGAGCAGAAGTCATACTTGCCTTTTCCAGGGATGGTGTCAATATTTTGGATAGACATTATCTTCCCAAGCCTTCTAAAGGGCTTGAACATTTGCCAAAGGCATTAAAATCTTTTCATGCCCCTACAATTAATGAATTACTGGGGATAGCGGCAGAATCAGGAGTGCAATTTTATATAGTCGATGCAGATCATCATGAAAAATTGGATTTGATGTACCCGGCAGAGCAGGTTCCTATTAAATGGGTACTAAATGAAAGTAGCTCTGCAGATTTATTTGTACACTTTTAATCTTTTTATAGTAAGGAGGTAAATTATGAATTGGAAGAAATCGAATTGTGGAAACGGAACTTGAAACATTTCGTCCAGAAAAAGCCGCAAGCGTCATATACCGCCTATATGACCGGGAATGTGGCTGTGGCTCCTGGCAGGAGTCATTTTACTATTGCAAAAAATTTTCTAGAAGGAGTCAAAGAGGCTCCTTCTTTTTTTCGCCCTATTGCTTTTTAGCGGTGAAACCCTCAATATTAATAATCGAACGATTAATAGAAAAAGAAAGTAGGAACTGCAATTGAGTAAATTTATATCCCTAGGGATTTCAGAAGAGATGGGACATATTTTGTCACAGATGGGAATATCGTCCCCGACCCCCATACAGGAAAAAGTGATACCTGTTTTGTTAAAAGGCAGCGATATTATGGCAAAAGCCCAAACCGGTTCAGGAAAAACGTATGCTTTTGTGTTACCGATACTTGAAAAAAGCCAAAAGACTACGGGCCACATACAGGGAATCATTGTCACTCCTACAAGAGAATTGAGCATCCAAATTGCGGGTGTATTGAAACAGCTGACAAAGAAACATAAGAATGGCGGAGTTTTAGCCATGTATGGCGGACAGAGTCATGATCAAGAGATTGTTGAACTCAAAAAAAACCCGGGGTATATTGTCGGGACACCCGGCAGGATATTGGATCAAATCAAACGAGGGAATCTTGACCTGTCGCATGTTAAATTTTTTGTTTTGGATGAAGCGGATCAGATGCTGCAAATCGGTTTCCTGAACAAGGTAGAGGAAATCATCAGGGCAACCCCTTCTTCAAGACAAATGATGCTGTTTTCCGCTACACTTCCTGAACCTGTTAAGAAACTCGCGAATAAATACATGAAAAATGCAAAGACAATAGAAATCGAGGAGAATGCAGCCCCTTCGTCGATCAATCAATTTGCCATTTTCACAGTAGATAAAGCAAAGCAGGAAACCATTCTTCAATTAGTTGAAGCCTTCAAACCGGAAAAAGCGGTCATATTCTGCCGTACCAAGAGAAGAGTGACGAAGCTCTTTCAAGTTTTTAAATCCAAAGGCATCAAAGTCGGTGAGCTTCATGGCGATATTCCTCAAGAAAAAAGAGAGGAAGTAATGGAAGCTTTCAGAAAAGGAGAATTACCTCTCCTGATTGCGACTGATGTAGCTTCAAGGGGATTGGATATTGAAGGAGTTTCGCATGTCTTCAATTATGATATTCCGGAAAACACGGAAACATATACCCACCGGATAGGGAGGACGGGAAGAGCAGGGGCAGAAGGTTTGTCCTATACTCTATACACATCGGAAGACAGGCCGTTACTCGACAAAATCGAAAGTGATTTAAAAACGAGAATTCAAAAACAGAATTTAGGCAACACCATTTCTTTAAAAGATAAAGACAGCTCATCTTCTAAAAAGAAAAGAAATAAGAGAAAAGGAACTTCTTCAGCACAAAAAAAATCAAAAAGTAAACGCGATGACCAGCAAAAAATGAAAGACGATGGATTTTACAGTAAACGGCCAGGAAAGAAAAGCAAACCAACGTCATCTGATGGGTCCGCAGCGCAAACACCAAAAGAAATGAAAAAAGGCGATACCCAACCTGCGAAATCAAATAAAAAGACGGCATACCGTTCAAAAAAAACCAATAAATAATAGTGAAGACATGCATTGGAGAGTACTCTGCATGTCTCTTTTTTTTATGAAAATGTACAAATTATACTAAAATAATAGCTTGAATATATAATGCTATATCAATATAACAATAGAATTTAATTCAGTTATGTTACTATATTAAAAGAGATTTTAATAGCTAAAGGAGATTCTTGAAGACAATGAAATTGGTTTCATGGAATGTAAATGGAATAAGAGCATGTGTAAAAAAGGGGTTTCTGGATTATTTTCATGAGGTAAATGCAGACATATTTTGTATTCAGGAAACGAAGCTGCAAGAAGGCCAGATCGAACTGGAGCTGCCTGAATATGAACAGTATTGGAATTACGCAGAACGAAAAGGGTACTCTGGTACAGCTGTTTTCACTAAGATAAAGCCCCTCACTGTTTCCTATGGCTTTCAAGATGGTGAATCGGAGCCTGAAGGCAGGATCATCACACTGGAATATGATGACTTCTTCCTTGTAAATGTATATACGCCAAATTCAAAAAGAGATTTATCAAGGCTCGATGAAAGGCTGGAATGGGAGGATAAGCTGAGGGGATACCTCATTGACCTTGATCGCAGGAAGCCGGTGATCCACTGCGGGGACTTGAATGTTGCCCACAAAGAAATAGACCTTAAGAATGATCGCTCAAATCGCGGTAATTCCGGATTCACGGATGTGGAGAGAGAGAAAATGACTCTTTTCTTGGAAGCTGGTTTTGTTGACTCATTCAGGTATTTATATCCTGATAAAGATGAATCCTATACATGGTGGTCTTATATGAGTAAAGTCCGGGAAAGGAACATCGGTTGGAGAATTGATTATTTCATCATCTCGAAGCGGATCGCTGCACGCATTAAAGAAGCGGATATTCATTGCAGTATTTTGGGAAGCGATCATTGTCCGGTATACTTGGAATTGGATAAAAAAAACAGCTAACGAACAGGAGGCCCTTGTATGTTTAAAGAAAACCTGAATGTTGAGGAACTAACAATCGAGCGTTGCAATAAAGAAACGGATGAACTGATTAAGCAAGAATCTCCCTCCTTTCTAGAGGATTCTTTGGACTATTTGAAACTTAATAGAAATCAATACATTTTCCTTGAGGCAGATTGGTTTGATAAAATGAATATTGACGGTTTGTCGATAGAGCTGGATGATGTGTTCGGTAATTTTGAGGCAATGTTCGGCTTGAAACTGCAAAAGAAATATCGCGGTGAAATAGAGATGTATTTGGAGCGTACACTCCAAGGAGAAAAAAGGTATGAGCTGCTTTTCAATGGCGATGATGGTTTGTGGGATGTGAATATATCCATCAATGACCTTCCTTTATATAACGAAGGTATGTCTCTTATTGGCGCTATTGAAATCATTTGCGGCTTTCTCTTTGAGATGATAGAAGAAATAAAAGAAGGAAAATAAATGGAAAGAACCTCGGGTATATACCCGAGGTTCTTTTGAACGAGTCATCATTTTCTGTTGTTTATTTCTTCCGATACCACAATGGCAAGGTCTGTATTACCGAATAAAGAAAGTACCCCGAGCAAGGTGGAGTCGGGGATCTCTTCTGATTCTTCCTTGGGCACAGTCAACTCGACTCCTTGCTGCAGAGCGGGATTTGCAGACTGATGCGGATAAGCTTTTTTATAGATTTCAACGGGGTCTAGGTCATTATTTACACACCATTGTGCAAAAACGAGAATCATCATGTTTTCATCTTTTTGATAATTAGAAATGATTTTTTCTTCAATCTCTTTATTATTCATATTCATAGTCTCTCCTTCAATACTCTATCGTTATCATTATAACGAAGGATAGGCCAGAATCCCATCTTAACGCATGCATTGAGTATACAGGTTTTCATTTTTAAAGAACCTGTGTATAATGGAGAGATATGTAAAGTGAAAGGAAGTTATCTTTTAAATGATTATTACTGATCATACAATGGAAGAACTTAAAGATCCTACTGGTATTTTAAGCGGAAAGCGTTACGAGGTGATGCTTTCGATCGAAGTACCAGAAGATGATGAACTATATTCAGAGAACGGCTTATACATTAAAGCAATTTTTGTTCATGACGATGATGTGCCTCGAATTGCACAGCACCAAATCATTGAAAGAAATACAGAATCGATTCTTGACTTTGAATTGGAAGAGGATGAAGAAGCTTTGCTCCTGAAGTATTGCAAAGAACATATTGCTCAAGATTAATGAATATATCCCCATCGACCGAGTGCAAGGGGTTTCGTTTCGGTAGAGAAAATGACATATAGCATTATAAATAGCAGGCTAATTCGCATATGAATTAGACCTGCTTTATTTGTTGTTATAACCATGTTGTCATACGGTCTTCTGGTGAATTAGCACCTGTAATAGCAGCTTTATAATCTGGATTACAATCATTAATGTACAACTGGGTGCTAAATGACTTATCAATTCAAAACCTGTTCTTGAAGAGATGAGTCTTTTGTAAGGAATTGTGTGATAAAATTGTAAATAATGGAATTACATTGCATTTCAGGTTAGTAAGAAAGATGTATACATAACATTAACGAATTGTTGAAGGAGAGAGTAAAGAAGGTTAGTGATAAAAATGAAATTCAGTCCGTATAGACATTCAATTTCAATTGTGACAAATTATTTTTGCAGGGTGATAAGTCGATGATAGGAATAAGTATAGCAACGAAGTGGGAATATGAAGCGGCATTGGAATATTTTGGCATAAGTGATAATGATCGTTTCGGTTATCCTTATGGCGAGTATTTCATAAGAACTATGAATGATACCGAACTTATTTTTTATAGTACCGGTGTAAGAAAAGTAAATGGTGTTGGTGGTAATCAGTATATGATTTCTACATTTAATTTAACGAAAGTAATCGTTGCTGGAACCTGTGCAGGAATAGATGATAAGTTTAGTAATTTGGATATTTTTGTACCCGATAAAGCTGTACAATATTATTGCACAGTAAAAGAAATCGAGCCTCTTATTAAGCAATCCTTCATAGTCGATATTGATCTATCAATATATGGAAATGATTTTAATACCGGAACCATTGCCACTGCCGATAAAGCAGTCGTTATGTGGAAGGACTATTTAGAACTTAAAGAAAACGAAATAACAATAGCCGATACAGAAGCGGGTGCCATTGCTTATATATGTAAGAAGAATGATATTGAATGTATCATTATAAAAGGAATATCTGATTTTCCAACAGATGAAAGAAACTCTGATAAATTCGAATCAAACAGTGAACAAATTAATGTTTACTTAGAAAACACCCCCAGAGTGATGAACAAAATATTGGGCCAATATTTACAGAGATTTATTTAAATAAATATTAAGGCAGACCACTTGAGAGATATTGAGGTTTCTGAAAGGAGTACAACGGAACAAGAAGTTAATATAGACATAAAAACCCGGAGTCATTAGCTCCGGGGTTTCTTACTGGTGTTATTTACATACTATTTCTGCTGCTAATTTGCCTGTGATCTAAGGTTTTCCCTCCCTAAACGGAGCCCCTTAGACCGAGTGTTGGCGGGTTTTTTCTCTAGGCTCGATTTACCCGCTGCCAGAGAGACGGCCGAACCCGGGATGATGGGCCGAAGGGAAAGTAACGGTGATCGTGGTTCCGCTATTCTCAATACTATCGATTTTGAAATTTCCTTTATGATCATCTATTATTTTCATCGTGGTCATGATGCCAAGGCCGGTCCCTTTTTCTTTTAATGTATAGAACGGCTGGCCAATGTACGCTAATATGTCTTTAGGAATTCCGATGCCGGTATCTTTAACCATCACTGTAAGTGTATGTTGATATTTCGAAACATTTATGGTTATAAGGCCACCTGCCGGCATAGCCTCGATAGCGTTTTTGATAAGGTTTATGAATACCTGCTTTAATTCATTCTTATCACATAATATAAAACCGTCTTGTTCACTAACTGAAAGGTCACATTTCACATTGTTAGCTGCAGCCTCGGGCTGCATCAGATGAATTACCTCCTTTATCAGTTCATTGATGTTGTGGGTGATTAAATTCTTCCCATGAGGTTTTGCTAGAACTAAAAAGTCATTTGTTACCTGATTGATCCGGTCGATTTCATTTAAGATCACTTCATAAAAGTGGCTGCTTTTAGGAGACTCCCGAAGCATCTGGACAAACCCCCTAATACTTGTCAGCGGGTTTCTTATTTCATGGGCTATACCCGCAGCCATTTGACCTGCTGCAGCCAGTCTATCAGAAGCTCTCATATATTCTTCTTGTTTTTTCCTCCTATTTATATCCCTTAGTACAAGCTGAACACAGCGTTTTCCGTCAAATTTACATGATATTGCTTTGGATTCTACAAAAAAAGGCTCTCCTTTTTTTGTAGTAAGTTCATATTCTGTTAATTCATACATGATTTCTTGACTGGATGAGTAAATCTCTTTTTCTCTTCTAAGTATTTTGTGGTGTGA
Source organism: Bacillus sp. Marseille-Q1617 (assembly GCF_903645295.1). NCBI lineage: Bacteria > Bacillati > Bacillota > Bacilli > Caryophanales > Bacillaceae > Bacillus > Bacillus sp. Marseille-Q1617. Next base: position 2,108,088 of record NZ_CAHJXM010000001.1, on the reverse strand, counting down.
GGAAGCAGGTGTGAAATCCAGAAGAGTTTTACCCAGCACCTCTTTCTCTTCATACCCTACGTAGCTTAAAGCAACAGGATTGACATATATAATTGTTCCTTTTTCATGAATAAGGATGCCATCAGGATGGTTGTCTATTAATCTTTTATAGGGACTGTCTTCTTCATGAAAGAGGCGTGGTTTATTTGTGGAGGATACTAGATGCATTAAAACCAAGAGTAAAACGATAAGAAGGGAGAGGAAAATGAAAAAAAATAAAAACAGGCTTTTATTGGGAGGTTTATATACTAAAGCGAAAATAAATATGAAATATAAACAAAGATACATTACTAATGAAATTTTCTTTTTCATAAACTCAAGTTCCTTTCAAGTTCAAATGAATGCATCTCATGGAAGTTTAAAACTACAATAATAATAATTTATTTAGTATAAATAATAAAGAGTTTTTTAAATTTATGATTGAACACTATTAATATTCTTTGGTTTATTTATGCAAGATAACAAACACCAATAGATTTCTTGTATCTGTAAGGGTGAAATCACGGGGTGGGACAAAATCTGCCAAATTTATCTTGGTATGGCTGGAACCATTGGAAATAAAGAGATGTATCATCTTGTGAGCGTATGCTATAATGATGATAGAAATGTGCTAGCAGTCAGCAGCACGAGGATTTTGGAGGGTTATACAGCAAATGAGTACCAGTAATAGAATCCAGTTGAATGTTAGAATCGAGAAAGAAACCGCTCAGCAATTAGATGAAATTGTGGAATATTATCAGGGAAAAACGAAGATTGGCAGAATATACAAAGGTGATGTTTTGACAGATATCATCAAAAAATCTCACGAGCTCATGCTGAAACAGATTGCGATTCAAAACCGGAAATACTGACGGCAGGAATACATATAAAAAGCGTATACAAATCCAATAAGGATCTGTATACGCTTTTTGTTCATATATTTGATGACGATTATGGTAAGATAACTACAAACATTCACAAATGAGGTATGGATCGTGCAGCTCCCCGATAAAATAATTAGAATTCAAAAAAGTTCAGGAATTTCGCCTTACATATGGAGTATCATCAGCATTTTACCTTTTTACTTTATATTCCAATCATCATCAACGATTGAAATCATTGTAGGCATTACGCTGACGATATTATTTTTTATCTTTTTGAGGCTTGCCTTCCTTTCCAGGGAGTGGCCGGTTTATTTATGGACATCCTTCTTAATTGCGATATCGATTACGATGACGATACAGTTTAATTTTATTTACTTTGCATTTTACATTGCTTACTATAACGGGAATATAAAAAACCGGATTGCTTTTTTGACACTGTACATCATACATCTTGTCCTTACAACGGCCTCCATTAATTATAAATTTGTGGAGCAGGAAGATTTATTTCTTTCTCAAATACCGTTTATCCTGATCATCTGGATCAGTGTGATCCTGCTCCCTTTCAATATTTACAATCGTAATAAGCAAGGGTGGCTCGAAGAAAAACTTGAGGATGCGAATAAACGGATTTCTGAACTTGTCAAACAAGAGGAAAGACAGCGTATTGCACGTGACTTGCATGATACATTGGGACAGAAGCTCTCCCTGATAGGCTTAAAAAGTGACTTAGCCAGAAAATTGGTTTATAAAGATCCTGAGCAGGCACAAGAGGAATTGAAAGACGTACAACAAACAGCGAGAACCGCGTTGACAGAGGTAAGAACGATGGTATCCCAAATGCGGGGAATCCGGTTGGAAGACGAAATCGTAAGGATTAAGCAAATTCTGAAAGCGGCAGATATCGAATTGATCATAGACGATGCATCCAACTTACCCCAAACATCACTCTTTCTTGAAAATATTTTAAGCATGTGTTTAAAAGAATCGGTCACAAATGTCGTAAAGCATAGTCAGGCTGATACATGTGAAATTACCATCGAAGAACACGATAATGAATTAACCATAAAGGTAAGGGATAATGGCATTGGTTTGCAAAAAGACCAGGACTTATCAAAAGGAAGCGGATTAAGAGGGATGGAAGAACGGTTGGATTTTGTAAACGGCACGCTCGAAATCATTTCTGATAAAGGAACCACATTAATTATGAGAGTTCCAAAAGTAATCAAACAGATAGGGAGGGAATGACATGATTCGCATTGTCATTGCGGAAGACCAGCGGATGATGCTGGGTGCACTGGGTTCTTTGCTTAGTTTAGAGGATGATTTAGAGGTTGTGGGGAAGGCAAGCAATGGGGATGAAGCCGTATCCCTGGTCCGCAGCCTTCAGCCTGATATTTGCATGATGGATATCGAAATGCCAGAGAAGACCGGTCTGGAGGCAGCTGAAGAATTAAAAGGGGAAGGCTGCAAAGTCATCATCCTGACCACTTTTGCACGCTCAGGCTATTTTCAGCGCGCAATAAAAGCCGGTGTCAAAGGATACTTGTTGAAAGACAGCCCGAGTGAAGAACTGGCAAGTTCGATCCGCCTCGTCATGGATGGAAAAAGGATCTATGCACCTGAACTGATGGATGATATGTACAGTGAAGAAAACCCTTTGACAGATCGGGAAAAAGAAGTCCTTGAACTTGTAGCAGACGGAAAAAACACAAAAGAAATCGCAGATGAACTTAAGTTGAAAACAGGTACAGTACGAAACTATATTTCAACGATTCTCGACAAACTTGAAGTCAAAAATCGAATTGAAGCCATTACTCACTCAAAAGAAAAAGGCTGGTTTAAATAAATCAGAACGTGGGGTATCAAAATTTTACCTTCGTATAAAAACAGAAGAAAAAATACGAGCTTCGGATTCTCGTCTTTAATGGGTTTTTTAACCGTATGGGGTATAAGTTGCTGTAAAAAAAGATTGACAAGAAAAAATGACGTGTTACGATTACATCGAATTCAAAATTACATATGACGATCCACTAGGGGTGCCTTTTATGAAGGCTGAGATTAAAGTGTAACTTTAAGACCCTTTGAACCTGATCTGGTTGAGACCAGCGTAGGGAAGTGGTGTTTGAAGGTTACATATTTTCTCTGATGTACTGCCTTTTCAAGCCACTTTCTGTTCGCTTTTTGCGTAATGGAAAGTGGCTTTTTGTTTCTCCTGTATTGGGTCGTCGTGGAAAAGGAGAGTCAAAGATGACATTTTCAACAGAATTAAGGGAAGAAGTGAATGAGATTTGGGAAGCAAGCTTCAATCATCCTTTTGTAAGAGGGATAGGTGACGGCACACTTCCACTTGAGAAATTCCGCTATTATGTGCTGCAGGATGCCTATTATCTCTCCCATTTTTCCAGGGTTCAGGCGCTCGGAGCCGCTAAAGCAACAGATTTACATACGACTTCAAGAATGGCAGCCCACGCGCAGGGGACAAATGAAGCAGAATTATCCCTGCATGAAACGTTTTCTGTCCAATTGGGTATCACTGAGGAAGAAAAGAAACGGTTCAAGCCTGCTCCGACCGCATATGCTTATACCTCACATATGTACAGGGCAGCACAATTTGGAGGGCTTCGTGAAATCCTCGCGGCCATTCTTCCATGTTATTGGCTGTACCATGAAGTCGGTGAGCGTTTGAAATGTTGTTCTCCAAACGAGACTATTTACCGCGAGTGGATTGCCGCTTACGGAGGAGAGTGGTTCGGGGAACTGGTAAAAGAGCAAATCAACCGTTTGGACCAGTTAGCAGAAAAAGCATCCGATGAAGAAAAAGCCCATATGAAAGAGCTGTTTATGATAAGCAGCATATATGAACTTCAATTTTGGGAGATGGCCTATTCCATGGAAAAATGGCCGTTTGAAGATCATTTACACGCGGGAAAGCAGGTGAATTAAATGACTAAGTTACGATTGACAGATATTCTTGTTACGGTTGTCATCTCAATCGGATTCGGTGTCATTTATAAAATTTGGGGACCGCTGTACAACATGATAAAGCCGTTCGGTCTGCATGCTGATCAGCTCATTTACGGGATGTGGTTCATGGCTGCAACAGTCGCTTTCCTGATCATCCGGAAGCCGGGAGTCGCACTGCTCGCTGAAATCGCCGCTTCATCAGGGGAATTCCTCATGGGATCGGAGTGGGGGCTTGAGGTGCTGCTCTTCGGGATCATTCAAGGGCTGTTTGCTGAAGCCGTTTTCTTCGTTACAGGATACAAGCGAAACAGCCTCATGATCATAAGCTTGGCCGCCGTGATGTCTGCAATCGGTTCAATCTTGATGGATATGTACAAAGGCTATATCGGAGATCTTGTTGTTTGGAATCTAGTTTTATTTTTGGGGGCAAGATTACTGGGTTCTGTACTGATTGCAGGTGTGGGGGCTTTCTACCTTGTGAAAGCTTTAGAGCAAACGGGGGTAACAAGCCTTGTCAGACCAGCAGACAAGGAAGATTACGAAGCTCTTGACAGATAGGTGTGGATGGAATTGAAAATTGAAAAACTGAGGTTGAAGTTTCCGGGTGAGAAAAATTTCTTATTTAAAGATCTCTCACTCTCTATCGGAAAAGGGGAAAAGGTCCTGCTGCTTGGTCCTTCCGGCTGCGGCAAATCAACATTGCTCAATGTATGTGCCGGCTTGATCCCGCATTCATATGAGGTACCCATGAAAGCATCCGCTATTACTTATCCTTCCTCCTGGGGGTATGTATTTCAAGATCCCGATGCACAGTTCTGCATGCCGTATGCGGATGAGGAAATCGCATTTGTCCTTGAAAACCTGAATGTACCCAGAGAACAAATGGAGGATAAAATACGGGACCTCCTGCAGAAAGTGGGATTATGCCTGCCGCATCCGCATACCCGGATTTCCGAACTGTCAGGGGGAATGAAACAGCGGCTTGCCATTGCAGCAGTACTCGCGATGGAGCCGGACACGTTATTTTTAGATGAACCAACTGCATTGGTGGATGAGGCAGGTACAGTGGAAATCTGGGAAACGATCAAACATATCAGCAAGGATAAAACGGTGGTGATCGTTGAACATAAGCTGGAGCACGTAGTCGACTTAGTCGACCGGATCATCCTTTTCAATAAGCATGGAGAGATACTTGCGGATGGAAGAGCTGAAGAAGTCTTAAAAGAAAACAAAGAGGTTATCAAGGAAGATGGAGTATGGTATCCGGGAGCATGGGATGAGTACATAGAGTCATTTCCCCTTCCGAATAAAGATGAGCTGCCGGGCGAATCGGCGATGGAGCTTGAACATTTCAAGGGATATCTTAATAAGCAGCCTAAAATAACAATCGGCCGTGCGTCTGTCAGAAAAGGGGAATGGATTTCGATCCTGGGAAGGAATGGGGCAGGTAAGTCCACCTTTCTCCACGGTTTGATGCAATTTATTAAAACGACAGGTAGATACGAACTTTTTGGTCATGAGGTTCAACAACAAAAAACTCCTGAACGTTGTACATTCGTTTTTCAGAATCCTGAGTTTCAATTCGTTGCAAACTCCGTTTTTGATGAAATTGCATTCAGCCTGAAACAGGAAAATAGCAGCGGTGAATGGATGGAGGAAAAAGTAAAAGACATTCTGCACCGGTTCAATTTGGAAGAACATCGCCACCAGCATCCATATCAATTATCCATGGGCCAAAAGCGGCGGCTGAGTGTTGCTGCTTCGATTTCAATCAGTCAGGATCTCATTCTATTGGATGAGCCAACGTTCGGACAGGATGCGGCAAATACCTTTCAGCTGCTTGGGATGATGAAGGAGTTGCAGCTTCGTGGTTCTACCATACTGATGGTGACGCATGATGAGAATATTGCAAGGTTCGTTTCGAACAGGATATGGACGATCGAAGAAGGTGAATTGGTGAAGGATGAACCGTGTTATAGGCCGTATGAAGCCAAGGAGGGGATCCTATGAAGGTCGATTTCGTCTCGAAGAAGACTTGGCTGTATCGAATCAATCCAAGCTTCAAACTCATCATCATGGTCATCTTGTTTATCATGATTTTGCTGATCCATCAATTGAATATGCTTGTTTATTTAACGGCTTTTTCCTTCTTATTATTCTGGTTGTTCTCCGGTCATAATGTGAAAGTCAAATCCATTCTTTTGCTGCCTTTCATCCTTGTATTCGCTTCTACGGCGTCTTCGATGATTTTGTTTGGTAAAGGAGACGTCATCTGGTTGAAATGGGGGCTCATCCAGATTTCAGAAGAAAGCTTTTACCGGGGAATCCACATAGGTTTCAGGGCCTTAGTTTTTGCTTTGCTGGGATTATTGTTCACGTTGTCTACCCGTCCAGTCATGCTGTTCTATTCATTGATGCAGCAATTGAAACTGAAACCTGCATACGCTTACAGCTTCATGGCGGGGTTCAGGCTGCTGCCGATCATTGCAGAAGAATTTGTAACCATCCGCAATGCCATGAAAGTGCGTGGGGTGAATCGTAAAAAAGGGGTTGGCGGAATTTTTTTTACATTCCGGTCCTATGCTCTTCCGCTTCTTGCACAAAGCATCAGGCGTGCGCATCGGATTGCTGTGGCCATGGAGGCTAAACGCTTCTCGGGCAGCGGGAAGAGGACATATTTCTACTACATCGGTTTTTCGAAAGTAGATGGATTGTTTTTAGGCGTGATCATCGCTATGGTGATGATCAGTTACTATGCTTCGGGTACATATCCGATTTTTCCTGTTGGGGATGTACGTTATCAGGGATAGGAGGGATTTAATGAAGAGGCAGCTTCATGCAGTTACAACCGGTCAACAGGGAATAGAGGAAATGGTCCGCATTTCACTGGCCATCATGCCATTCATCGATTTTCTCCATATCAGGGAAAAGAGCTGGACAGCACGGGAAATGAAGACGGCTTTCAGGAAACTGGTCAGAGGGGGTTTTTCTCCAAATAGGATCATCGTCAATGACAGGGTGGATGTTGCTGCAGCAGAGGGTGCTGGAGGGGTGCATCTTGCCCACCATAGTTTAGGAGTGTCAGAGGTTAAACGAATGTTTCCTTCAATGAAGACCGGTGTGTCCATTCACTCAATAGATGAAGGGATCTCCTTTCAGGAGAAAGGAGCGGATTATGTCTTTTTCGGAAACATATTCATGACACCTTCCAAAGCAGGCAAGCCAGGATCGGGGACGATGAAAGTCAAGGAGCTTGTCGATGCAGTCCGGGTCCCCGTCATAGCGATCGGCGGCATCAAACCAGGAAATGTGCAGGATATCATTGCTTCGGGTGCTTCCGGGATAGCCGTCTTATCCGGAATTTTTCTTGCTAAGGATCCGGTAAGCTCCGCAAAAGAATATCGAAAACAGCTTGACAGGGGTGAGAAATTTGAAAAAAGCTTATGACGTCATCATTGTAGGAGCCGGGGTGATCGGATGCTCGATCGCTTATCAATTAACTAAAAGAAAGAAAAAGGTGCTGGTCCTCGAAAAGGGCAAAATCGGCCAGAAAGCTTCCTCGGCTGCAGCCGGTATGCTCGGTGTCCATACTGAGTTCGATGGAAATGAAGAACTATTGAGGGCTGCCATTAAAAGCCGGGATATGTTTCCCGCGCTTTCGCAGGAATTACGGGAAATAAGCGGAATTGACATTGAATTCACTCAAAATGGAATGATCAAGCTCGCGTTCACTGATTCGGAACAAAGCGCTTTACAGAGACTGGAAGATGTAAGTAAAGATGCAGTGTGGCTTCCGGAAGAAGAAGTGTCAAAGCTTGAACCGGGATTATCAAAGAGGAATAAGGGAGGCCTCTATGCGGACAAAGACGGTCATGTGTCTGCACGGAAGCTCACTCTTTCACTGGCAAGCTCTGCAGTACGGCTGGGTGCAGAAATAAAGGAGTTCTCCCCGGTGATCGGTTTCCTTCAGGCCCACGGCAGCTGCAACGGGGTCAGGACGCAGCATGATTCCTATTACTCGAGTGAGGTCATTGTCGCGGGCGGAGCCTGGAGCCGCGAGATTTTGAATACTGCAGGGGTCGATATCAGCGGGTACCCTGTCAAAGGAGAGTGTTTCTCTGTCGTGCTGGAAAGTCAGAAAATAAAAAGGACGATTTTCACAGAAGGATGCTATCTTGTTCCAAAACAGGGGAATCACCTTTTGGTTGGAGCCACTGAACACCCTTATTCATTTGATGAATCGATTACCGTGGGGGGAATCAATAAATTAATGAATAAAGCGATTGAACTTCTTCCGGATCTCGCTTATGGCCGTTGGGAAAAAGCCTGGGCCGGAGTCAGGCCGAAAACAGCTTGCACTCATCCTCAAATAGGGAGAGTCCCAGGTTGGAAAGGTCTGTCGGTCGCTTCGGGACATTACCGGAATGGGATTCTGCTGGCACCCCTGACAGGGATCATGATGGCAGAATTAATGGAAGGAAAAGAAATATTCCCCCTCTTCAGGCTGGGAGAAAAGGATGAAAGGATGTTGAAAAAGTGAAAGTGAAAATTAACGGTCAGTTTGTGCAAATCCCCGATACACTGTCGACAATCACAGACTTGGTGAATCACTTTTCAATAAATGAACGTATCCTCATTGTAGAAGTGAATGGTGATATTACAGAGAAAGAAAAATATGACACAACGACTATCAAAGAATTGGATTCTATTGAATTCGTTCATTTCGTAGGAGGCGGATGAAATGTTAAAGATAGGGAAATATGAGTTTCAATCACGATTATTACTGGGGACAGGAAAATATCCTGATTTCGATATACAGAAAAATGCGGTGGAGGAATCGGAGACGGAAATTCTTACGTTTACTGTAAGGAGGATGGATATTTTTGAAGAAAGTCAGCCAAACCTGCTGGAACAGCTGGATCTGGATAAATATTCACTCCTTCCCAATACAGCTGGGGCCAAAACCGCGCAGGAAGCGGTAAGGCATGCAAAACTTGCAAGGGCTTCAGGATTGTGTGACATGATCAAAGTGGAGGTCATCGGATGCGGGAAGACACTCCTTCCCGATCCCATCGAAACATTAAAGGCGACGGAAGAGCTTGTAAAAGAAGGGTTTACGGTTCTTCCATACACGTCTGATGATGTCGTGCTTGCAAGAAGATTGGAAGAAGCGGGTGCACACGCAATCATGCCGGGTGCTTCTCCGATCGGCTCAGGGCAGGGTATCCTGAACCCTGTCAATTTACGATTCATTATCGAACAGTCGACTGTGCCGGTGATCATCGATGCAGGCATCGGTTCTCCTGCGGATGCTGCCTATGCAATGGAACTCGGTGCGGATGGAATCCTATTAAATACGGCTGTTTCCGCTGCGGGAGACCCAGTGAAAATGGCAGGGGCGATGAAGCTTGCTGCTGAAGCGGGAAGAATGGGATTTGAAGCAGGCAGGATCCCCAAGAAGGCTTATGCTTCTGCAAGCAGCCCGATGGAGGGTATCGTCAGCTGATGAATGAACGCTATTCCAGACAACAATTATTTGCTCCGATTGGGGAAAGCGGCCAGATAAGCATTTCTTCCAAGCATGTGCTTATGGTCGGGGCGGGAGCACTTGGTGCAGGAAGCGCAGAAGCACTTGTCAGGGCAGGAGTCGGTAAACTTACGATTGCAGACCGCGACTACGTGGAATGGAGCAACCTTCAAAGGCAGCAGCTTTACACCGAGAGAGATGCATCAGAGAGGCTCCCTAAGGCTGCAGCTGCAAAGAGACATTTGAGAAAAATCAATTCAGAAGTTGAAATCGATGCACTTATCATGGATGTCGGACCTAATGACATACTAAGCCTTGTAAAAGACGTGGATCTCATCATTGATGCAACAGATAACTTTGATACCAGACTGATGATCAATGATGTATCTTTTCAAAATGAGATCCCCTGGATATATGGGGGATGTGCAGGCAGCTATGGTATCACCCATACATTCATTCCCGGGGTGACACCATGCCTGAATTGCATGATGGAAACCATCCCTTCCCAAAGTATGACATGTGATACAACAGGGATTATTTCACCTGCAGTATCTATGGTGGTCTCCTATCAAGTCTCTGAAGCATTGAAAGTATTGACAGGGAACTTCAATGCAGTTCGTCAAACCCTTACATCATTCGATGTCTGGAAAAATGAACACAGCTCTGTGAATGTCCGCACATTGAAGAAACCGGACTGCCCTTCTTGCGGAGAGAAACCCCGCTACCCGTACCTTCAATATGAAAACCAGCTTAAATCGGCCGTGCTGTGCGGAAGGGATGCGGTCCAGATCCGTCCTGCACGACCGGGAGAGGTGGACCTTGATCGTTTGGCAGTCCAGATGGGACATCTTATGGAACGTGTCGAGAGAAATCCTTATCTTATTGCCTGCAAAACAGGCAAACACCGGATTGTCCTATTTCGGGATGGCCGTGCGCTCATCCATGGAACAAAAGATATAATGGAAGCAAAATCACTCTATCATCGATATTTCAGCTGAATAAAAAACAAAGCCCGTCCCTCGATGCATTAACGCGTTAGAGTGGCGGGCTTTTTCATCATATCTTGTTCATACGCATCATACAATACATTAAGCCTTTGGCCAGCAAGTCATTACATCCCGGAAAAAGGAGGTTTTATGATGAATGTTTGGGTCGTGCTGTTGAATCTTCTGATGTTTATCGTTCTTATTGGTGTTTTAATTTACTTGCAAAAAAGGAAGGTTTCGTTTTCAAAGAGGGTGTTCACTGCTCTAGGTCTCGGCATCGTATTCGGCTTTCTCCTGCAGTGGTTATATGATCCCGGTAATGAAAACCTGCTGCAGTCGATCGAGTGGTACAATATCGTTGGCAGCGGCTATATCAAACTTCTGCAAATGATTGTCATGCCGCTGGTTTTTGTATCGATCATTTCTGCTTTTACCAAGTTGAAACAATCCCACAATCTGGGCAGAATTTCTGTATTGATACTCGGCCTGCTCGTTGGAACGACGGCCGTTGCGGCGGCTGTTGGAATTGCGACGACAGCAGCATTTGATCTCGAAGCGATTCAAATCGAACAAGGTGACGCAGAATCGGCTAGAGGGGCACAGCTGGAAGAACGGGCAGCGGCAATGGAAGGGCAGAGCTATCCGCAAAAAATACTCGAGCTGCTCCCGGCCAATCCGTTCTATGACTTTACGGGTCAGCGTGCTACATCGACGATTGCTGTCGTCATCTTCGCTGCTTTTATTGGGGTCGCTTATCTCGGAGCCCAAAGAAAAGATCCGGAAGCAGCTTCGTTTTTTAAAAGAATGGTCGATTCCGTCTATACCGTCGTCATGAGAATCGTCACATTGGTATTGAGGCTTACTCCATATGGGGTGCTGGCGATTATGGCAAAGACGGTTGCTTTAAGTGATTTTGATGCCATCACCAAGCTTGGTGAATTTGTAGTAGCTTCCTATATTGCATTGCTCATTATGTTTGTCATTCATCTGATTATGTTGACAATGTCAGGGTTGAACCCTGTAACGTATGTGAAAAAAGTATTCCCCGTTTTAACGTTTGCTTTCACTTCGAGATCCAGTGCAGGTACCCTGCCGTTGAACATTCATACTCAGACAAAAAAGCTTGGCGTTTCAGAAGGGATCGCCAACTTCTCTGGATCATTCGGGCTTTCGATTGGCCAAAACGGGTGTGCAGGAGTATACCCTGCCATGCTTGCTGTCATGATCGCCCCTACTGTGGGAATCAATCCATTGACACCTTCTTTCATTTTGACGCTTATCCTGATAGTAGCCATATCCTCATTCGGAGTTGCGGGTGTCGGTGGAGGAGCGACTTTTGCCGCCATTCTCGTATTATCTGCAATGGACCTTCCAATCGCGCTTGCAGGTCTTCTGATATCTGTAGAACCGCTGATTGACATGGGGCGGACTGCTGTGAATGTCAGCGGGGCCATGACTTCGGGGATTATTACAAGCAAAGTGACTGGCGAATTGGATCCCGAAGTTTATCAAGGGGTGCAAACGGCAGAAGAATAACCATTACTCACTTTTTGTATACCATAAAATAACCCCCATGAATAATATGTTCAGTGAAACCAAGATAAAAAGATTTATTGAACTTTTTTAAAGTTTATAAATCTTATCGAAAAACTCGGGTTGACATCTTTGAAAAACGTGATATTATTTAGAATATTAAATTAAATATTTCTTATCCAGAGCGGTGGAGGGACCTGGCCCTTTGAAGCCCGGCAACCTACTATTAGTCAGTAAGGTGCCAATTCCAGCAAAATGTGGATTCATTTTGGAAGATAAGGTATCTATGCCTGAACAACCTTCCATTCTGGAAGGTTGTTTTTTCTTTCAGGCTATGACTGGATAAGATGAAGTTTGGGGGAATCATGTGGCAGATCAAGACAATCAAAAAGCATTTGATGAAGTTGTAAAAAATGTGAAGTCAATGTTAAAGACGATGAAATTTGGGTCTATTACAGTCGTGGTCCAAGATGGAAAAGTTGTACAGATTGAGAAAAATGAAAAGGTCAGACTTAAATAAACTGAAATGCTGACTAGACAAACTAGAGGCGTTAAACACTTTGAGGGATATCCCTCTCTGTGTCTAACGTCTCTTTTTCTTTTTTTCAGCTCAATAAAGGGGGTTGTATATTGTTAACTTATCAGAATTGGAAACACCCATCCTGTTCTTTCCAAATTGATGAAACCTATAAAGGTGCCTTGAATGTCCTTGAATGGTCTTATGAACATTACAGAAATGATATCGTGTATGCCTGCAGCTTCGGGATTGAGGGAATTGTACTGGTTGATTTGATTGCTAAGGTCAAACCCTCGGCAAAGATTATCTTTTTAGATACAGATGTGCACTTCAAAGAAACGTACGAAACGATCGAAAAAGTAAGAACCAAGTATCCCGATTTAAACATAACGTCTAAAAAATCAGCGCTGACATTAGATGAGCAGACTTTGAAATATGGTGAAAAATTATGGGAGACAGATCCTAATCAATGCTGTCGTTTAAGAAAACTCATTCCCCTGGAAGAAGCATTATCAAAAGGACATGCCTGGATTTCAGGATTGCGGAGGGAACAGTCAGAAAGCAGGAAGTATGTAAATTTCATTAATAAGGATGAAAAGTTTAAATCGATAAAAATTTGCCCCCTCATCCATTGGACGTGGAAAGAAGTGTGGAGGTATGTACACAAACACCAACTTCCTTACAATACTCTCCATGATAAAGGCTATCCCAGCATAGGGTGTTCCCATTGTACAGCACCTGCCTATAACATGGACGATTTACGCTCCGGCAGATGGAAAGGCTCAGGAAAGACAGAATGCGGTCTTCATTAAGGAGGGTGAAGATCGTTGCTTGAAGTGACCGCACTTTTTATATGTCTATTTTTTGCGATGAATATCGGTGCGAGTGGAGCGGCTGCATCGATGGGTGTGGCATATGGGGCTGGAGCGGTGAAAAGCATGAGAACAGCCTTGCTGATATGCTCTGCCGGGGTGCTTCTTGGCGCTGTGCTCGGAGGCGGGGAAGTGGTGAAAACGATCAGTTCAGGAATTATCCCGCAAGACATCCTTACTACTAAGATCGTGGTTATTATCCTGCTTTCTTCTACTCTATCGCTGTTTCTTGCCAACATGTTGGGCATTCCGCTCTCGACCAGTGAGGTTACAGTGGGGGCAGTCGTAGGAGCGGGGGTTGCATATCAGGTCCTAATTATAGAATCTCTACTGGTTATCATCATGTTTTGGATTCTTGTGCCACTGGCAGCCTTCCTAATCACTTGGTTGACCGGAAAAATATTGTACCTGCTGGAGATGAAGGGGTATCAGTTCAAGAGAAGGTGGATGGGTGCGGTGCTTGTAATAACAGGATTCTTTGAAGCTTTTTCTGCTGGCATGAATAATGTAGCCAATGCTGTTGGACCACTCGTTGGGGCAGGGATGTTGTCTGCAGGGAAAGGCATTTGGCTGGGCGGATTATTCGTAGCTCTCGGTGTCGTTTTATTAGGGAGCAGGGTAGTTGAAACCAACGGAAAGAAAATTGTTCAGCTAACAAAAATGGAAGGCATCGTAATATCGAGTACAGGAGCTATTCTTCTGATGATCAGCTCACTATATGGGTTGCCGATGCCGCTTACTCAGGTAACATCATCCTCCATCATCGGTCTCGGGGCTGCGAAAAGGGGCAGGGTGATGCTGAAGAAGAAAATTGTATCGAAAATCATCAAGATCTGGGTAGTATCACCTCTTATTTCGCTCAGTATGTCCTATTTTATGATCAAACTGCTGATCCAACTAGATTTGTATTCAATTGTTGTCCCTTTCAGCGTGATCATTGCCACCATAGGTGCTCTTTCCTTAATGAAGATCATAAATGAAGAAAAAAGATCTGTTCATGAAGAAGGTGGAGGCATCTGAGTTCAAAACCAACTAAAACGATAAATTTAAGGAGGATGAAAATGAGTTTACAACCGCATGGAGGAACATTGATACAGGCTTTTGATCCAAGAGCAAACTTGGATGGGATAACAAAGGAAATTGAATTGGACGAAATAGCATTAAGCGACCTGGAACTGATTGCAATTGGTGCTTATAGTCCGATCCGGGGGTTTTTAACAGAAGAGGATTATACCAGTGTAGTGGAAAAAATGCGCCTGAATGATGGAACCGTATGGAGCATCCCTATCACCCTTCCGGTTAATAAGCGGGACCAATTGAAACAGGGGGAGAAGAGTAAGCTGATCCATAAGGGTGTTACGTACGGAACAATTGATGTGACTGACATTTATCAGCCTGATAAAGAAAAGGAAGCACTTTATGTTTATGGCACGACGGATTCGAATCATCCTGGTGTGAAGAAGTTGTTCGATCGCGGTGATGTCTATGCTGGAGGAAGTATCACGCTGCACAGAAGGTTAACGAAACCTTTCTCTTCCTATTCGTTCGATCCTTTGGAGAGCCGCAGGAAATTCCAACAAAAAGGCTGGAAGACGATCGTCGGTTTTCAAACGCGAAATCCTGTTCACCGGGCACATGAATACATTCAGAAGACAGCCTTGGAAACAGTTGATGGATTGTTCCTTAACCCTTTGGTGGGAGAAACCAAGAAGGATGACATTCCGGCCAATATCAGAATGGAGAGCTATGAAGTGCTGTTGAAGAACTATTATCCAGAGGACCAAGTGACGCTTGGCGTCTTCCCGGCTGCCATGAGGTATGCAGGTCCGAGGGAAGCGGTCTTTCATGCGCTTGTACGGAAGAATTACGGATGCACCCATTTCATTGTTGGCCGTGATCATGCAGGTGTAGGGGATTATTACGGAACGTATGATGCCCAAAAAATCTTTGATTTGTTCAGCCCGGATGAAGTCGGCATTATTCCATTACGGTTCGAACATAGTTTCTATTGTGAAAGGTGTGAAGGGATGGCGACTTCAAAAACGTGCCCGCATGATTCAGAACATCACCTCATCCTATCAGGTACGAAAGTGAGAGGAATGCTGCGAAACGGCGAAGTGCCCCCTCCCACTTTCAGCAGGCGGGAAGTGATTGATGTATTAATCAACGGATTGGCACAGGAGATTCGCTAAATGGTAAGGAGGAGTAAAGATGAGTAAAGGGACAGAGAACCTAGTCTGGCATGAGGCGGCTGTAAAAAAGGACGAGAGACGGATGAAGAATGGTCATGAAAGCTTCATATTATGGTTCACAGGTTTGTCCGCATCCGGAAAATCTTCAGTCGCCAACAAGCTGGCTCATTCCCTTTTCGAAAGAGGGAAACAGGCAGTGGTGTTGGACGGCGACAATATTCGCCATGGTTTAAACAATGATTTGGGTTTTAAAGAAGCGGATCGGAAAGAAAACATCAGAAGGATCGGAGAAGTATCCAAATTATTTGTCGAGAGCGGACAAATCGTACTTACCGCCTTCATTTCACCTTACAGGGATGACCGGGATCTGGTCAGGGGATTAGTGGATAGGGGTGAATTCATCGAAGTGCATGTGAAATGCTCCCTGGAAGAATGTGAGAAACGAGATCCAAAGGGGCTTTATCAAAAAGCCAGAAGAAACGAAATCCAACATTTCACTGGAATCAGCGCGCCATATGAAGAACCGTTGAATCCTGAAATCGTGTTGGATACCGAAAAGGACTCGATTGATGTATGCGTGGAGAAAATCCTGAATGAATTAAAGCGAAATCGTCTTATTTAAGGAGTGAATGATATGGCTTATGTAAAATCATGGTCTGAAAATGAAAAACTGAATAAAACGGAGAAATGGAAGCTGGAGAGAGACGGGTTGGCCATTTTCGAGGATATCCCTTATTATGCGGAGCACGGATTTTCATCTATTCCGAAAGAGGAATGGGATAAATTCAAGTGGGCGGGTCTCTATTTGCAGCGACCTAAAGAAGATGGATATTTCATGATGAGGGTCAATGTCCCTTCCGGAGTGCTTACTTATGAACAAGCAAGGGAGCAGGCTTCGATTGCCAAAGAGTACGGCCGGGATGTTTATGACATCACCACTAGACAGGCGATTCAATTCCACTGGTTAAAGATTGAACAAATTCCTGATATCTTTAATCGGTTGGAGAAAGTGGGACTTTCTTCTGCAGGGGCATGCGGGGATATTACGCGGAATATCGTCGGGAACCCCCTGGCAGGTATTGACCCTGATGAATTATTTGACACAAGAAGTATCGTCAAAGAAGTATATGACTTTTTCCAGCATAATGATGATTTTTCAAACCTTCCAAGAAAATACAAAATGTCAATCAGCTCAAATGTCAACAATGCTGCCAATGCAGAGATCAATTGCGTTTCTTTCATCCCTGCAAAAAAAGTGATTGATGGTAAAGAGGAAGTCGGCTTCCATTTAAAAATCGGCGGCGGCTTGTCTGCCCGGCCGTTTCTTGCGGAGGAGATCGATGTTTTCGTCCTCCCTCACCAGGTGAAAGATACAGCTGCAGCTGTGACGACGATCTTCCGGGACTTCGGGTACCGTGAAAAGCGTCATTTGGCACGTCTGAAGTTTCTGATGGCAGATTGGGGACCGGAAAAATTCCGTGAGAAACTGGCAGAGTATGTTGACCTTTTACCGGCAGGTGAGGATGCGGTATCAGGATGGAATGCCGGCTACTTTTACGGAGTGCACCATCAAAAACAGCAAGGACTGAATTATGTGGGGCTGAATGTTCCGGTTGGGCGGCTGAATTCAGATGAAGTACTTGAGCTTGCCAGAATATCAAAAAAATATGGGAACGGTGAACTTAGAAACTGCAATTCTCAAAATCTCATCATTCCCAATATACCGGATGAACATGTCGATGCTTTACTCGAAGAGAAGATCTTCGACCGTATATCCACCAGTCCCCTCTCTTTTATCGGCTACTCGGTTTCCTGCACAGGGATTGAATACTGCAATCTGGCACTGGTTGAAACCAAGGAGCGGATGAGAGTGATTGCAAACGAACTCGACAGGAACTTGTCGCTCGACGTGCCTGTCCGCATCCATATGGTCGGATGTCCGAATTCATGCGGTCAGCGGCAGATCGCCGATATAGGATTGCAGGGAATCAAAATGAGGACCAAAGACAAGAAAATGATTGAAGCATTTGAGATATATGTTGGCGGAACCCTGGAAGGCGGAGGAAAGCTGAACGAAAAATTGAAGGGAAAAGTGAACGCAGAGAATTTGACCTCTGTGGTGAAAGAGTTATTGGTGCACTTTAGGGATACAAAAAAGCCCGGCGAATCATTCTTTGATTATATCAATCGTAAAGGGAGTTCTTCTCTGCAGCAATCACTGGATGAGATGCTTCAGGAAGCATAATGGGAGGGATCTGCATGAATCTGTACCGGTTTGAAGTAACGACGCCTGCATCTGTGACAAGTGTCATCGTTGCTGCAGAACAAGATGAAAAAGCCTTCGATCTTGTAGAAATAGAGCTGGAAAAGTATTTCTTGAAAAAACCAGTAATCCAGGACATTTCTCTTTATGAGAAACGAAGAATACGAGGAAACGGTGCAGGATATGTACTTCACGAACAGGAAACAAGTACAAACTCTGTAGGGGGAATTCGATGATGGGAAAGGTTTACTTGGTTGGAGCGGGTCCGGGAGATCCAGATTTGATTACGCTTAAGGCACTGAAGGCGATAGAGAAAGCGGATGTGATTCTTTATGACCGTCTCGTGAATAAAGAACTTCTGACATATGCCAGGAAAGGGGCGGATTTGATCTACTGTGGAAAACTGCCAAACTATCACACAATGAAACAGGAAACCATCAATCATTTTCTTGTGAGATACGCTTCCGGTGGAAAAGAAGTCGTCAGGTTGAAAGGAGGCGATCCTTTCGTATTCGGAAGGGGCGGGGAGGAAGCTGAAGCCCTCGCAGACAAAAACATCCCGTTTGAAATCATTCCGGGAATCACGTCTGGAATTGCCGCAGCTTCCTATGCAGGGATACCGGTCACGCACAGGGACGCCAGTTCGTCGGTCGCTTTCGTGACGGGTCATCGCCAGAATAACCAATTTGAGGAAGAAAAATGGGAAGGTCTTTCGAAAGGAATCGATACCTTGGCCATTTATATGGGGGTCAGTAATCTCCCATATATTAAAGGGAAACTTATGAAATATGGAAAGAGCAAAGATACGCCGGTCGCCCTCGTGCACTGGGGTACAACCGAAGTGCAAAGAACCGTCACAGGTACGCTTGAGACCATCGTGGATATCGTGAAGGAAGCAAAGATTTCAAATCCGAGTATGATCATTGTCGGGGAAGTTGTCCGTTATCGGGAGAAAATCCAGTGGTTTGAAGAAATGGTTGAAAAGCGTCAGATAAGTGAGGCATTATAGATGGCACATGCCGTTTTATATGTATGTCATGGGAGCAGACTTAGGGAGGCACGGGAAGAAGCAGTCAGTTTTATTAATGAATGCAAGCCTCATATAGACGCAGACATTCAGGAAATCTGTTTCCTTGAGCTTGCATCCCCTTCCATTGAAGAGGGATTTGATGAATGTGTGAAGAAAGGGGCAGAACGAATTTCCGTTGTTCCTCTTTTATTACTGACTGCTGCCCATTCGAAAAAGGATATACCTGACGTGCTGAAAGCATGTAAAGCTAAACATCCATCCATCTCGATCAATTACGGAAAACCGATAGGGGTACATGAAAAAATGGTTGACTCCGTGATTAACAGAATCGATGAATGCAGGGAAATGGATCCTTCGACCATTGCTGTTTTGATCGGAAGAGGAAGCTCGGACCCTGAAGTGAAAAGGGATTTGGCAATGATTGCTGAAATTGTTCAGAAAAAAACGGGTTTAAAATATGTCTGGATCTGTTTTCTGACCGCCGCTCCGCCGAGCTTTCAAGACACACTTAAAAAAGCAAAGCACACAGGGAAGAAGGTTGTCTTCATTCCTTACTTACTGTTTACCGGGTTATTGATGAAAGGAATAGAAAAAGACATGAATGATGAAAACACCCGTCTATTGCTCGGTGGCTACTTAGGTAAAGATTCTATGGTTGCAGAAGCGTTTATAGACCGGGTTAAAGAAACGATGAAAGGGGGAGAACACATTGCTTCCTCTTATGGTTGAGATGAAAGAAAGAAGAGTAACCGTGGCAGGCGGAGGGAGAATCGCGTTAAGGAAGCTTCTTGTATTTTTGGAACATGGAGCAGAAGTGACAGTGGTGAGCCCGCAGGCAGTTGAAGGAATCAGGGAGCTTGCTGTCAGAAAAGAAATTCAGTGGAAACAAAAAACAGTCGAAAAAGCTGATTTGGAGGATGCCTGGTTCATCATTGCAGCAACTGATCAGAAAAAGATAAATGAATGGATAAAAAGGCAGGCATCCCCTTATCAACTTGTATCCTTGGTAGATCAAGGAGAAAATAGTGATTTTCAAATGACTTCATTTATGCAAAAGGGATATTTAACGATCTCTGTGTCAACGAACGGTGCCAGCCCTTATTTAGCAAAAAAATTATGCAGCCAGTTCATGGAACAATCTGATGACTTATTTATTGAATCACTATCGTACTTGGCTAAGAGAAGAAAGGAAATCAACCAAACTGCACTTAGCAGGGAAGAAAAGTTCAAGTTACTAAAGGATATGGCGGACGAGTTATAGATGAAAATCTCTCTTTTTTTGATTTTATTGCTGAAGAATAGTAGAGTTTGAATAAATTAAATAATGGTGTGAATCAAGGGAATGCTACTAATTGTATGCATTCCCTTTTTTAACCCCAAATTTTTATCGACCTAGTAAGTTACCGGTGCCAACACCAAACTAAATAACCAAGTATCTTTATTATTGAGGAGGTATTCCATTGTCTGTAAAATCAATATCAGTAAAAGAAATAGCACAAAAAGTCATAAAAAATGAAAAAGCGTTCATTCTTGATGTCCGAAAAAAGGGGGATTTTAATGACTGGAAAGTGGAAGGGAAATCAATTGAAGTTCTAAATACCCCCTATTCTGATTTGGTGGACGGTATTGACCCTATTGTCGATCATTTACCAAAAGATGAACCGATCTATGTGATTTGTTCAAAAGGAAACTCTTCAAAAAAAGCAGCGGAACAAATTGCCGGACACGGCTATGATAATGTATATTCCATTGAGGGCGGCATGCAAGCCTGGAGTGAACATTTAGAGCCGATCAAAGTCGGTGATTTAAAGAGTGGCGGCACGATTTATCAATTTGTACGAATAGGGAAAGGCTGTCTGTCCTACTTTATAGAATCTAATGGAGAAGGGGCTGTGGTGGATACAACCAGAATGACCGAAGTCTTTGAAAACTTTGCCAAGGAAAAAGGCGTGAAAATCAAAGCGTTGATTGATACCCATCTGCATGCTGATCATATTTCTGGAGGAAGAAAACTGGCCGACTCTTCCGGTGCAGAGTATTTTCTTCCTCCTAAAGATGCAGAGGAAGTGATATTCGGATTCACTCCGTTGGAAGAAGGGAATGACATCAAAATTGGCGATTCAGTGATTTCCATCCATCCTTTATATTCACCTGGCCACACCATCGGCAGTACCTCCCTAATCATTGATGAATCTTATTTATTGACGGGTGACATCTTGTTTATCGACTCGATCGGACGTCCGGATCTTGCAGGTAAAGCCGGTGACTGGGCTAATGATCTTCGTCACTCATTGTATGAGAGATACAAGGCTTTAGACGATGAATTAATCGTCCTTCCGGCTCATTTCATGACGATTAAGGAAATGAATGAAGATGGCAGCGTCGCTGAGAAGCTGGGGGTTTTGTACAAAGAAAATCATGGATTGAACATCGAGGATGAAAGTGAATTCAGGAAAGCAGTCAGTGAGGACCTTCCCCCTCAGCCGAATGCATATCAGGAAATCAGGGAAACCAATATGGGTAAGATAACACCTGATGATGACAAGCAGCGTGAAATGGAAATCGGTCCGAATAGGTGCGCGATCAAATAATCACGGCTAAACACGAACAAAAATCATATTTTTTATTAAAATGTATGTGATTTATCTTTACAACCACGTACATACCCTTTATACTAACGGTAATCAAACAAACATTCACTCATATAATCGCGGGGATAGGGCCTGCAAGTTTCTACCGAATGACCGTAAATCGTTCGACTATGGGTGAGCAATGGATGACAGGGATATTTGTGCGGCTTTCTTTGCCTTTTTCATATACCTAAAGATCATTGTTCACTCAGTCTTTGAGTGCGATGGTCTTTAGGTTTTTTTATTGGGGTTATATTAGGAATCGTCTGAAGGGAGCATGAATAAATGGATTTATTAAAAAAGAAAATTCGTGAAGAGGGAGTCGTACTTTCCGATTCTGTCTTGAAAGTGGATTCGTTTTTAAACCACGGAGTAGATCCTCAATTGATGGATGCAATTGGCGAAGAATTCGCTGGAAGGTACGGGGAAGAATCGATTACAAAGGTATTGACCATTGAATCTTCGGGTATTGCTCCGGGATTGATGGCTGCACTTAAGCTTGGGGTCCCGATGGTTTTTGCACGCAAACGTCAATCCCTTACACAGTCGGAAGGATTGATCACTTCAAAGGTGTATTCCTTCACGAAGAAGGAAGAGAATACAATTTCCGTATCCGGCAAATACATACATAAAGGTGATAGAGTTCTTATCATTGATGACTTTTTAGCAAATGGACAGGCTGCCTGGGGTCTTATCGAACTTGCAGATAAAGCCGGGGCTGAGGTTGCGGGGGTTGGAATCGTCATCGAAAAATCCTTTCAGGATGGAGGAAAGATTCTGCGAGAGAAAGGCTTCCGGGTTGATTCATTGGCAGAAATCGATTCACTGGAAGATGAGTACATTAGATTTAAAGAAGATAAGGCAGCGGAGGCGAAACGTTCATGAAAAATGTATCCTTGGGTATTCAACATGTATTGGCCATGTATGCAGGAGCTGTCATTGTTCCGTTAATCGTAGGAGGGGCATTGGGTCTGTCAGGAGAAGAGCTCACGTATCTTGTGTCGATTGATATCTTGATGTGCGGGATTGCAACGATTCTCCAAGTATGGAAAAACCGCTTCTTCGGTATCGGACTTCCTGTCGTGTTGGGCTGTACCTTCACAGCCGTAGGTCCGATGATTGCCATCGGAGGTCAGTACGGCATATCAGCCATTTACGGCTCCATCCTTGTCTCTGGGGTGTTCGTGGTTCTTATCAGCAAGTACTTTGGCAAGATGGTGCGATTTTTTCCCCCTGTCGTAACGGGCTCGGTTGTGACCATCATCGGGATCACCCTGATTCCCGTGGCCATGAACAATATGGCTGGCGGTCAGGGCAGCGCAGATTTCGGTTCCTTGACGAATCTGTCATTGGCATTCGGTACACTGTTGATCATTTTAGTTCTTTACAAGTTCTTCACAGGATTCATCCGTTCGATTTCGATTTTGGCAGGTTTGGTGATCGGTACTGTCGCTGCATCCTTTATGGGGATGGTCGATGTCAGTGAAGTAGGAAACGCTGCATGGTTCCATCTGGCGCAGCCTTTTTACTTCGGGATGCCGACATTTGAACTTTCGGCCATATTGACGATGATTTTGGTGGCGATGGTAAGCCTTGTCGAATCAACAGGTGTGTACTTTGCATTAGCAGATATATGTAAAAAAGAGGTAGCTGAAAAGGATTTGGCAAGAGGCTACCGGGCGGAAGGATTGGCCATCGTCCTCGGCGGTATATTCAATGCCTTCCCTTATACCACCTATTCACAGAATGTCGGCCTCATCCAGCTTTCGGGAGTCAAGAAAAATCACATCATCTATTTAACCGGATTCTTCCTTGTGATCCTCGGGCTTGTACCGAAAATCGGGGCTATGACCACCATTATCCCTGCACCTGTTCTTGGCGGGGCGATGGTTGCCATGTTCGGGATGGTCATCGCGTATGGCATCAAGATGCTGAGTCAAGTTGACTTCTCTTCACAGGAAAACCTGCTGATCATCGCATGTTCCGTCGGTATGGGGCTTGGCGTCACAGCGGTACCAGAACTCTTTTCCCAAATGCCATCGGGCATCAGGATCCTGACGGATAATGGAATCGTGGCAGGGAGCCTGACAGCGATTGTGCTGAATGTATTTTTTAATGCTGCAAGAAAAAGAGAGTCACAAATTGTTTTCAACGAACAGAAAGCTTCATAAATGAAGTTATTGAATCAGCCAAAGCATGTGTAAGTGCTTTGGCTTTTTTTTGTAGGAAAAAAGAAGGGCAATTTACATATGGAATTAACCTATGGTAAATAAGGATAAGGTATCAGTTGTATAACATATTCGGGATCCTCGTTCACTATTCAAGGAAACCCTGCCCAAACATAGTTCAAATAGACGTCCTTCAAAAAGAGATCTCGAAGTAAAATAAGTCTAATTTCCTGTAATATTTAAAAATAGGAATATATTCCTTTTTGACTGAAATGTTATTGAAATATTCTGAAATAATATCTATAATATTAAGAAAATTTAAATAATTTTTCCTATAAAGGAGGTGAGATAAATATGAATATCTACATGTCAGTGGATATGGAGGGAATCACGGGTCTGGTCGATCATACTCATGTGGATTCGACGAAGCACAATTACGAACGAGGAAGGCTCATCATGACAGAAGAAGCCAATGCTGTCATCCATGCTGCTTTTGACAGCGGCTGCAGCAATGTGTTGGTCAATGACAGCCATTCTCAAATGAACAATCTGTTAATTGAAAAGCTGCACCCTGAAACAAAGTTGATATCCGGTGGAGTAAAACCATTTTCGATGGTGCAGGGACTGGATGAGACGTTCCAAGGTGCTTTTTTTGTTGGCTATCATGCAAGGGCCTCGATGAAGGGTGTGATGTCTCATTCGATGATTTTCGGTGTCAGGCATATGTATATAGATGATACGCCCATAGGTGAAATGGGATTCAATGCATATGTTGCAGGGCATTATGGTGTCCCTGTCCTGCTGGTGGCTGGAGACGATCAGGCGGCACTCGAAGCGGAGAGCCTCATCCCAAATGTGACGACAGCTGTTGTAAAGGAAACAATCTCCCGCTCTGTTGCCAAAAGCTTAACCCCTGCTAAAGCACAAACATTATTAAAAGAGAAAACGGAACAAGCTCTTTTGAACCGCAAGAATGTAAAGCCGCTCGTACCGCCTGATAACCCGGTTCTCCGGATCGAGTTTGCCAACTATGGACAGGCTGAATGGGCGAGCATCATGCCCGGCACTGTCCTTGAGCCAGGCACAACGACTGTCCGCTTTCAGGCAAAAGATATATTAGAAGCTTACCGGGCAATGGTCGTGATGACCGAACTGGCGATGAAAACTACATTCTGTTAGAAAGTGTGAAAACTGATGGGTACATATTTGTTAAAAAGGCTTTTGGCCATGGTCATCACATTGTGGCTGATTGTCACTCTTACCTTTTTCCTGATGCATGCCATTCCGGGTTCGCCATTCAACGAGGAGAGAAACACAAGTGAAATGGTTCAAAAAAATCTGGAAGCGCACTATCATCTTGATGAACCATTATTGGTTCAATACGCTCTTTATTTAAAATCACTCGTAACATTGGATTTCGGTCCTTCGATCACACAGCCTTCTCAAACCGTTAATGATTTATTAGGGAGAGGCTTCCCGATTTCCTTCGAATTAGGGATGATCACCCTGATGATTGCTGTATTGTCAGGAATCATACTTGGTATATTGGCTGCCCTCCGGCATAACCGGATGATCGATTACATGGCAATGACCTTTGCGGTACTGGGAATTTCAATCCCTAACTTTGTCATGGCAACGATGTTAATTCAACAGGTAGCTGTAAACTGGCAAATCCTGCCGGTGGCCACATGGACAAGCTGGAAACATATGATTCTTCCTACGCTTGCATTAGCCACCGGGCCAATGGCGATCATTGCCCGTTTGACACGTTCAAGCATGCTGGAGGTTCTTACACAGGACTATATACGTACTGCCAGGGCTAAAGGTTTATCCCCCTTCAAGATTGTCATCAAGCATGCACTGCGTAATGCACTGCTTCCGGTCGTGACCGTCCTGGGCACACTGGCGGCCGGCATTCTGACGGGGACGTTCGTCATTGAACAAATCTTTGCCATCCCGGGGATGGGAAAATATTTTGTAGAGAGCATCAACCAGCGTGACTATCCGGTCATCATGGGAACGACCGTCTTCTATAGTGCATTCTTGATTGTCATGCTGTTCCTGGTTGATTTAGCATACGGCTTCCTGGACCCGCGCATCAAACTGCATAAGAAGGAGGCGAAATAATGGGGGCACCACAACATCAACATTCTAAGATGCCTGACGAAGCATTGGACGAATGGTTCATTCCAAAAAAGAAAAATAAGGAGGAAGCTGAAGCTGTTGTAAGGCCAAGCCTTTCCTACTGGCAGGATGCATGGATACGCCTTTTAAAGAATAAATTGGCGATGCTGGGATTCGTCTTCTTGATTCTGTTGATCTTCATGGCTGTCATGGGTCCCATCATCTCCCCGCACGATGTGACGAAACAGACACTGGCGAGCCAGAACCTGCCGCCTTCGAGCCAGCACTGGTTCGGGACGGATGATTTAGGACGGGATGTGTTTACGAGGACTTGGTACGGCGCACGCATTTCCCTGTTTGTCGGTTTCATGGCCGCATTGATTGATTTTGTGATTGGTATCATCTATGGGGGAGTTGCCGGATACAAAGGCGGAAAAACGGATAGCGTGATGATGCGTATCGTCGAAATTCTATACGGACTTCCTTACTTACTGGTTGTCATTTTATTGATGGTCGTGATGGGCCCCGGCTTGTCTACCATCATTGTAGCATTGACCGTCACAGGCTGGATCGGAATGGCGAGGATTGTACGCGGGCAGGTGCTTCAAATCAAGAATTATGAATTCATCCTGGCATCAAAAACGTTTGGAACGAAAACGGCCAGGATCATCCGGAAGAACCTGCTGCCGAATACGATGGGACCGATCATCGTCCAGATGACGCTGACGGTGCCCAGTGCCATTTTTGCAGAAGCATTCTTAAGCTTTCTCGGTCTCGGGATCCAGGCACCTTATGCAAGCTGGGGCGTAATGGCCAATGATGGATTATCTACGATTCTCTCAGGCTACTGGTGGCGTCTTTTCTTCCCGGCATTATTTATTTCGTTGACGATGTTTTCATTTAACGTGTTAGGTGACGGGCTTCAGGATGCTCTCGATCCTAAGCTGAGGAGGTAACCATCTATGAAAAACACTGTACTATCCGTTCATGATCTACATGTATCCTTTGCTACATATGGAGGGGAAGTAAAAGCAGTCCGGGGAGTGAATGTTCAATTGAACAAGGGGGAAACTCTTGCCATCGTCGGGGAATCCGGCTGTGGAAAAAGCGTGACCTCACAGAGCATCATGAGGCTCATTCCGAATCCTCCAGGAAGGATAACAGAGGGATCCATTCTATTTAAAGGACAGGACTTACTGAAGTTATCAGAAAAAGAGATGCGAAATGTGCGGGGAAAAGATATCTCCATGATCTTTCAGGATCCCATGACGGCCCTGAACCCTACTCTTACGATTGGGGAACAAATCATGGAGGGCATTTTGCAGCATGAGAATATTTCAAAGAAAGAAGCATCCAAGAAAGCCGTTGAGATGCTCAATCTGGTAGGGATTCCTCATCCCGAGGAACGTTTGAAACAGTATCCTCACCAGTTCAGCGGCGGGATGAGACAGCGTATCGTGATTGCGATGGCCCTTGTCTGTCAGCCGGATGTTCTGATAGCCGATGAACCGACCACTGCGCTGGATGTTACGATTCAAGCCCAAATTCTGGAGCTCTTCAAAGAAGTCCAGCGTAAAACGGGCGTTTCTATCATACTGATCACACATGACTTAGGTGTGGTGGCCCAGGTTGCAGATCGTATTGCGGTCATGTATGCCGGGAAAATCGTTGAAGAAGGTACTAGAAGAGAGATCTTTTATAAGCCTCAGCACCCTTATACACAAGGGCTGTTAAAATCGGTGCCGCGGCTCGATCTTGATGGAGCGGCTCTTACACCGATATCGGGATCACCGCCGGATTTATTTTCGCATCCGGCAGGGTGCCCGTTCTCCGCCCGCTGCGATATGGCCATGGAAGTCTGCGACCGTGTGTATCCGGTTAAGACAACGCTTTCCAGTGACCATCACGTAGATTGCTGGCTTCAGGATCCGCGGGCAAAAGTGATGCTTTCAACTATCAGTTTAAATATACGCTGATAGAGTGATAGAAAAAAACAAAGAGGGGGAGAAAGATGAAAAAGGTAGTATCGTTATGTTTAATGGGTTTACTTCTATTTGTATTGGCTGCATGTACTGCGACACAGGATGCCGGGAAAGAAGAAGGCAGCAAGGACAGTAAGGAAAACAGGGAAAAGGTACTGTACTTGAACAATGGTGCTGAACCGACATCATTTGACCCGCCTATCGGATTTGATTCCTATTCATGGACAGCGTTAAACAATTTGATGGAAGGATTGACACGCTTGAACGCAGATCATGAGCCTGAAGGCGCCATGGCCGAGAAATGGGATGTCTCTGAAGATGGGAAAGTATACACATTCCATATCCGCGACAATGCTAAATGGTCAAATGGCGATGATGTAACCGCGGGTGATTTTGTATTCGCGTGGAAACGATTGTTAGATCCGGAAACAGGGTCGCCGGCTGCATTCCTTGGTTATTTCATCGAAGGTGGAGAAGCCTTCAATAATGGTGAAGGCTCAGCAGATGAAGTGAAGGTCAAAGCTGTGGATGAGAAAACGTTTGAAGTGACGCTGACAAGCCCGCAAGCATACTTCTTGAGTGTCATTTCCAATCCCGCTTTCTTCCCGATCAATGAAAAAGTGGCAAAGGAAAACCCTGAATGGTTTGCAGAAGCGGATACGTTTGTAGCGAATGGACCATTCAAATTAACAGAGTGGGAGCATGACAGCCACTTCGTGATGGAAAAGAATGAGCAGTATTGGGATGCAGACTCCGTTAAATTGGACAAAGTGAACTGGGCAATGGTCAATGATTCAAATACCGATTATCAATTGTATAAAACAGGGGAACTTGATACGTCAGATGTACCCGCTGACTTGAGTAAACAACTGTTCGAGGAAGGTAAAGTGAACGTTGAAGATCAGGCAGGCACCTATTTCTACCGCTTCAACCTAGATAAAGAACCTTTCCAGAACAAAAACATCCGTAAAGCATTTGCAATGGCTGTCGATCAGCAGCAAATGGTCGACTTCGTAACGAAGAATAAGGAAAAGCCGGCATATGGTTTCGTATCAAGCGGATTCAATGATCCGTCCGGTAATGACTTCCGCGAAACAAGCGGTGACCTTGTCAAAACAAATATCGAAGAAGCAAAGTCATTACTCGAAAAAGGATTGGAAGAAGAGGGTTATGACAAGCTTCCTGAAGTCACCTTGACCTACAGTACAAGTGATACTCACCAAAAAATAGCCGAAGCACTTCAACAAATGTTCAAAGAGAACCTGGATGTGGATGTGAAATTAGCGAATATGGAATGGAATGTATTCCAGGATGAGCAAAAAGCTGGCAAGTTCCAACTATCACGAAGCTCTTTCCTTGCTGACTACGGGGATCCGATCAACTTCCTTGAAAACTTCCAGACGGGTCATTCCATGAACCGTACAGCCTGGAGCAATACAGAGTATGATAATTTGATCAAGCAGGCGAAAAATGAAGCAGACGAAGAGAAACGCTTTGAATTAATGTATAAAGCAGAAAAGATTTTGATGGAAGATATGCCGATTATTCCTATTCACTTCTATAACTACGTATACTTACAAAACGAAGATGTTTCGGGGATCGTTCGCCATCCAGTCGGATACATGGAATTAAAATGGGCAGATAAAAAATAAGGTGAGTAAAAACGGAGTGGAGAGGGCTCTTTTTAAGAGTCTCCTCCCTCTTTTTCTACTAAAGGGGTGAAGAAAGGTGGCCATAAAAGCTTCAAAGCTGAAACATGGTGATACAGTCGGAATCGTTGCTCCTGCAAGTCCGCCTAAAAAAGAAGCATTGGAAAAAGCGATAACGTTTCTTGAAGGATTGGGTCTAGTCGTGAAGATGGGCTCGTCTGTTCTTAATGAATATGGCTATTTAGCAGGGACGGATGAAGAGCGGGCAGAAGATATACATACTATGTTTTCGGATTCAGCGATCAATGCGATTATTTGTGCGTGCGGCGGATATGGAACAGGGCGGCTCGTGTCAAAGCTTGACTATGAGCTGATTGCAAGAAACCCAAAGATTTTTTGGGGATATAGTGATATTACGTTTCTACATACAGCCATTCACCAAAAAACGGGCCTCGTGACATTCCATGGACCAATGCTGAGCTCGGATGTTGGTTTACCGGATGTTCATGAGTTAACCAAGCAGTCTTTCGGGCAGCTTTTTGAAACAAAGAATGTTGAGTTTACTCATAAATCCTCTCCTCTTCACACTGTAGTGGAGGGTAACGCAAGCGGTCCGGTCATCGGAGGCAACCTGACACTATTAGTCAGTACACTGGGGACTGAATATGAAGTGGATACGAAAGGGAAAATCTTCTTCATAGAAGATATTGATGAGGAGCCGTATAAAGTTGACCGCATGCTGAACCAGATAAAGATGGCGGGTAAATTCCAGGATGCAGAAGGGATCATCATAGGTGATTTCAAAAACTGCGGACCTGATAAGAGAAAAGAGTCCCTTACCTTGGATCAATTGTTTGAAGAGCATATAAAGCCAGCGGATAAGCCGGCAATGAAAGGGTTCCTCATCGGCCACTCTTCTCCTTGTCTCGCCATTCCGGTCGGCTCGGTTGGCAGAATGAATACAAAAGAGAAAACACTCATAGTCGAAAGCGGCATAAAAGGGGAGGTTGACGAGTCATGAATATCGTACAGGTTGAAACGTTCCGCGTATCAGTCCCATTGCATACACCATTCAAGACGGCTCTGCGAACCGTGCATACTGCTGAAGCAATCGGTGTCAGGATGGTGTGTGACAACGGGATCACAGGCTGGGGAGAAGCCCCTCCCACCCTGGTCATTACAGGTGAAAGCCTAAAAAGTATCGAATCGGCCATCCTTGACGTCCTGAAGCCTGCCCTTGTGGGAAGATGCCTATTAAACCATGAATCTATTTTCCAGGATATGCATAAGCTCCTGGTAGGAAATCAAAGTGCAAAGGCTGCTGTCGATATGGCCGTCTATGACTGCCTGGCCCAGCATAGCAGACTCCCGCTCTATCAATATTTAGGCGGGTACCGCAATACGTTGGAAACCGACTATACCGTCAGTGTGAACAGTCCTTCGGAAATGGCTGAAGATGCCTTGCTTTACAGCATGAGGGGCTTTAATGTTCTGAAGATAAAGGTGGGAAAAGATGAAATCGGGACAGACATCAAACGCATTCAGGCGATCCGGCAGGTTATCGGGGACTCGATCAAGATCCGCCTCGATGCAAATCAGGGTTGGGAAGCCAAAGCAGCTGTGCGCGCCATTCGAAAAATGGAAGACCTGCACCTGAATATCGAGTTGGTGGAGCAGCCCGTCCCGGCACATGACATAGAAGGATTGAAAAAAGTAACGGACAATGTCGATACGCTCATCATGGCGGATGAAAGCGTGTTTTCCCCGCAGCAGGCATTTCAGGTCTTGAAAACACGAAGTGCAGATCTCATGAATATCAAATTGATGAAGGCAGGCGGAATCTATCAAGCACAAAAAATCAACAATCTGGCTGAAATCTGCGGGGTGGAATGCATGGTGGGAAGTATGATCGAAACCCGCCTTGGTATAACGGCGGCTGCTCATTTCGCAGCAAGTAAAAAGAATATCACAAGATTTGACTTTGATGCCCCGTTGATGCTTTCAGAAGACATCGTAGCAGGAGGTATTCAATATAAAGGCAGAACGATCACCATTCCCGACTCTCCTGGTCTAGGTGTTAAATCAGTACAAATTCATTAAAGTAAATGGAGGAATACATATGAAAAATAAAACCGCAGTCAATGTACCGGTAGCAACGGTTTGGACATCACCTGATTCAGCTCGCGGAGTCGATGCAGACGCTGTATCCAACCCTGTAAACATTGAAAGATGGCTCGACTCCTTAACACACGAAACAAGACTTGCCCTATGTGATGAGAACCGCATCCAGTCGCAAGCATTATTCGGTCAGGAGGTATTGGTGCTCGAAGAAAAAGAAGGCTGGTCCCATGTAATCGTCCTGGACCAGGCATCCTCAAAAGACGAGAGGGGATATCCAGGCTGGGTTCCCACCGTCCAGCTCAGCAAACAGGATACCCAGACGGAAACGGGTCCGTTTGCCATTGTAACAAGCAAATTCGCCGATTTGTTCACAGTAGATGGGGTAAAAGAACTTGAACTGAGTTTCTTAACCTCCCTTCCTATTGAGCGGGAAGACGGAAACCGGATTATGGTGCGCACACCATTGGGGATACATTATCTAGAGGGTGAAAATGTAAGTGTCTCCAGCGGAGCTGTTAAGGACGGAAAAGGCAAAGGAATGGATATCGTAAAATCAGGAGAAGCCTTCCTTGATCTCCCTTACTTGTGGGGAGGCATGAGCAGTTACGGATTCGATTGTTCAGGGTTTAGTTATTCAATGTGCAAAGCAAATGGGTATCTGATCCCCCGGGACGCTGGCGACCAGGCAAAGAAAGGGGAAGATATTCCGCTTGATGATTTAAAACCGGGTGACCTTCTTTTCTTTGCTTATGAAGAAGGGAAGGGGAGCATTCACCATGTTGGCATTTATTACGGTGATGGCCAGATGATCCATTCGCCTAATACTGGTAAGACGATTGAAATCATCACACTCAAAGGGACCTATTATGAAAAGGAACTTTGTGCAGCAAGACGCTACTGGCAGGAGACGGGGGATGCATCGTGAAAAGTCAAAAGCTACTGGAAGTCAATAATCTGAAGAAATATTTCACCCTTGATAAAGGGAAAGTGCTGAAGGCAGTGGACAACGTCTCTTTTGACATTTATAAAGGTGAAACCTTTGGACTCGTCGGGGAATCCGGGTGTGGAAAGTCCACTACCGGTCGGACCATCATCGGACTCTACGACGCAACAGATGGAGAAGTATCGTATAGTGGGAAGAATGTCCATACCCTGACGGAAAAGGAAAAGCGGTCGTTTTACGGGAAGATGCAGATGATTTTCCAAGATCCGTACGCCTCGCTGAATCCCAGGTCGACCGTACGTGAAATCATCTCGGAGCCAATGGATGCCCATGGGTTATACAAGGATAAAAAAGAACGGTTGGAGCGGATCTATCAGCTTCTTGAAGATGTGGGACTGAATCGTGATCATGCGAACCGGTATCCTCATGAGTTCAGCGGCGGACAGAGACAGCGGATAGGGATAGCCCGTGCTCTGGCCCTGGACCCCGAATTCATCATTGCAGATGAACCCATTTCGGCACTCGATGTATCCGTACAGGCGCAAATCGTCAATTTGTTGAAAAAGCTTCAGGATGAAAAGGGATTGACCTTCCTTTTCATCGCTCATGACCTCTCCATGGTGAAGCATATCAGCGACAGGATCGGCGTTATGTATCTCGGTCACATCGTCGAGTTGACTGACAGCAATGAATTGTATAAGAAGCCTCTGCACCCTTATTCGCAAGCCTTGCTATCAGCGATTCCGATTCCGGACCCGGATATAGAGGATGAGCGGGAAAGGATGATCCTGAAGGGGGAGATCCCGAGTGCCATAAATCCCCCGAGCGGCTGTGTGTTCCGCACCAGGTGCCCTGCCGCGATGGAGGCCTGTGCGTCGGTTGTGCCGAAATGGCATGAGGTGGAGGAAAATCACTATGTAGCTTGTCATCTGTATGATAAGACGATACGAAAAGATCATGATGAAGTGGCAGCGACGAAATAATGGATGTGTTCAAAGCTAAAGTGTTGGAGGAAAAGATTCAAAGAGTGATAGATGAAGGTCAAGGCCGTGTCAGTTTAGCCATCGAGCTTTCCACATGCTCCATAAAGCATAATAGCGAAGTGCAATTATCAGCAGCCAGCTTAATCAAACTTCCGATCTTACTCCAAGGCTTCTTTCAGATTCAAGATGGTAAACTTCATCCTGATGAGATCATTCCTGTTCCCCAACCTGAAAAAGTGGGCGGGGCAGGGGTCCTCAGCCACTTGTCACAGCATTCAAAAGTGACAATCCATGATTTGCTCACATTGATGATCATTGTATCCGATAACACGGCAACCAACCTTCTGATCGACCGAATAGGGATGACTGCAGTCAATGAAATGTGCAAACGACTCGGACTGAAAGAAACAGAATTAAATCGTAAACTGATGGATTTAGATGCATTGCAATCAGGGGTCGATAATCAGATGTCTGCCAGGGATGCTCTTACCTGCTTAAAGGCCATTGATAAGGATGGAATGTTTCATGCAAACAGCCGTGAGTCGATGCTGAAGATGCTTCATAACCAGCAATTTAATCAAAAGTTACCGGCAAAGATAAACCGTGAACATATCTATGTAGCAAATAAAACAGGTGAGCTGCCGGGCGTTGAGCATGACTGCGCGATTTTACGGCATAAGGAACATACAGTCTATGCTGCGGTTTTGATTGATGGACTGAAGGATAATGGAACAGGAAGTGAAGTGCTGGCGAGGATAGGGGAATATTTGAATGAATATATGATGGAGGGATTTACTGGGTAAGTCTAAGAATATTAACATTCCTAAAAGGAGGATTCACCTGTTTTTTCGTAAACAGGTGAATCCTCCTTTTTAAGAGCATGTGAGATGTTGCTTCCACGCTTATAAGGTCAAGTACAGCTACCAACTTTTCTTGATGGATTCCTTCACATCGCCGAAATTTTCTTGAATTTTACCTTTATCCTTGTCGCGCTCGCCTTCTCCGACTTTTTGATCATCCATCGTAAGTTTTCCCCAGGTTTTCTTTAAATCTCCCTCTGTTTGCTTACGCTTACCTTTCATTTGATCTTTATTTTCCTTCATATTATCAACCTCACTTTTAGTATTTTTGTTTTATTAATCTATATCCTTGAGTCAAAGAGAATAAACGAAAAACCAATCAGAAAGATATACCAATTACTTTAAACTTTCTATAAATAAATAATTGTATATACGGAAAACTACATATAAAGGAGTGTGTGAACATGAGTGATGCAATAAATAACATGCCTTTTGGAGATTTGACCGTGAATGAGGTTTCTAACCTTTGGTCTTCATATTTGAAGAACAGTATGGATCGAAGGCTCTTTGAGTATTTGCATGTAAGCACGGAAAATGACGAAATAAAACAAGTGATAGGAAAGCTGTTAAATCAATCCCAAGTTAATATAAAAGAACTAGAGGAGGTTTTTATCCAAGAGAATCTTACCATTCCTCTTGGATTTACCGATAAAGATGTAAATGTGAATGCACCTAAAGTGTTTTCAGACACATTTATATTGTATATCTGTTTTGATACAACACATCTTTCCATGAGTACATATCCATCTGCCTTATCAGACTGCACTAAAAAGAAGATACGAGATCATTTCCAAAAAAACATTGAGTTCACTGTGGAAGTCCAGAATGAAATTGTACAAATCATGCTATCACAAGGAGTATATTTAAGACCTCCACAAATAGAAATAGACAGTGAAGTGGAATTTGCTGATTCCATGATTTATCTCAATGGTTTTCTGGGTGCCTCAAGATCTTTGAACACTGCTGAAATTGCCAACTTGTCAAGAATTATCCATAGAGCACAGTTTTCAAAAATGGTATTTGTCACTTTTAGTCAGTTTGCCAAAGCAAAAGAGGTAAAGAAACACTTTGGTAAAGGCAGAGATCAGATCGATAAAGTATTACATCAGCTTCAAGAAATACTGGATAAAGAAAATATTCCCGTATCAGCATCAGGAGACTATAAAATGTCCAATATAGGTATTTCTCCATTCTCTGATAAGTTAATGCTGTTTTTTGTGAATACTTGTTTGGGGATATTCTGTTTCAACATGGTGAACCAAGCTATGACCTCCAGTTTAAGGACAGATATTATTTTAAAACTAGGCAAAATATCCGATGATATGAAGAAGTTTTACGGACTGGGTTTGCTGTTAGCAATAAAGGAGAAATGGTTTGAAGAACCTCCTCAAGCAGTAAGCAGAAAAGTCTAGCCAGAAGTAGATGAAATGTTTGACACCATCATCTGGATCATATCTATGTAGCAATTAAAACGGGTGAGCTGCCATACTTTGAGCATGACTGCGCAGTTTTACGGTATAAGGAACATACCGTTTTTGCAGCGGTTCTGATTGAATGAAAGAAGAAAAAAAGGAGCAGGGAGCGAGAGGATCATCAACATCGGAGGATGGAGGACTTAATAGGGGAAGCATACATCCCGACAATTCCAACTGAAAACATATCTTTAAAACTCGATTACAAAAAAATAAAGGACGATTTCCTGCTGTTAGAAGTAGGAAATCGTCCTTTATTGATGTACAGTGGTGTTTAACGCCATCGGGTCAAACACCATATTGAAGCTACCAACTTTTCTTTAAAGATTCTTTTACATCGCCAACCTTTTCTTGAATCTTACCTTTATCCTTGCTGCGTTCGCCTTCTGCAATTTTTTGATCATCCATCGTAAGTTTTCCCCAGGTTTTCTTTAAATCTCCCTTAGTTTGCTTACGCTTTCCCTTTATTTGATCTTTATTTTCTCGCATTTTTACAACCTCATTTCTATAATAATATAATTTCATTTATTCAATAGCCAGATATGATGTTAAATAAACTACAAGCAGCTAAAATACTGATAGCAATTTATGTTAAATCGTTTAAATTTTCACTGAAAGTGCTAAAAATTGCATATAGGAACAAATGTTCGTATAATGGAATTAGTGATAAATAAGGTGGTACTGGTTATGGCAAAGAAGAAATGCACCTTAGAAGCTCAAGAGATGGTAAAGTTATACGAAGAAGGCATGAGGACAGTGGAAATAGCAGAGATGAGCAATGTTTCACCGCGTTATGTAAACAATGTACTGCGTAAGAATAATGTAAAAAGGAGAGCAAAAGGCAGCTGGAAACGGAAATACACCGTGAATGAGCATTATTTTAAGACTTGGACGAATAATATGGCTTATATTCTGGTTTTTTTTGCTGCTGATGGAAGTGTAAATAAGGATTTTTCATCAATTAGTTTTTATCAAAAAAACATAGAGATACTGGAAAGAATCAAGATAGAATTGCAGTCAAATCATCCTTTAGTTCAAAATCCTAATACAGGAGTATACGCTTTGGGAATACATAGCAAAATCCTTAAAGATGATCTTATGACACTCCATGGAATTCAACCAAATAAATCATTGAGTATTCAACTCCCAACAATACCAGAACCTTACTTGAACCACTTCGTAAGAGGATATTTCGATGGAGATGGGAGCATATCCAAAAGCAGGAACTGTGTTTGTATAGTGAGTGGATCTATAGATTTTAGTAGATCTTTGCATAAAATATTTGAGTCACATAAATTAAAACCTAGGTTAAAAGAATTTGAAACGTATTACCGAATATATATCACGGGTCATGATAATATTTCACTGTTTGCTAATTGGATTTATAAAGATAAAGATCTTTATCTGGTTGAAAAATATAAAAGATTTTTAGAGAAACAGGCCTTCATGAGATTATGAAAGCCTGTTTTTAAATAAGGTAATATAAAGGAGATGTCCTTCTATATTATTTTTCTAATTAACATAACACAAATTCTAGGAAGTTGAATAAAAATAATCAATTCCATCTCATATCATAAGTATACTATTAATATTGAGATGTAATGAAAATTTCGTTTTATTTATCATGTGGTATTTAATCGCGTAATTTTAACTAAATTTAAATGCTCTGTTCAATATTTTATCACTAACCGGATTTGCAGTGGTTTACTGATCATTTTCACTGTCTGATTTTTATTTCAATAAAAAACAATATGGATGAATACCGCTGAGTTTCTTAGTTCCAGCTTCCTCATCCATA
Organism: Bacillus sp. Marseille-Q1617; assembly: GCF_903645295.1. Taxonomy (NCBI): domain Bacteria; kingdom Bacillati; phylum Bacillota; class Bacilli; order Caryophanales; family Bacillaceae; genus Bacillus; species Bacillus sp. Marseille-Q1617. The sequence continues at coordinate 2,070,572 of NZ_CAHJXM010000001.1, read as the reverse complement.
TTGTTTCTAGTTTACATAATTGCAGTTCACTTACTTTTTCTTTAAATTGACCTTGATATTCGGATTTACCTTCAAGATCTCATTGATAAATTCCTGCTTATCTTTCGGTGAAATCAGCACAGTATTGCCATGGTTGTATGTGATTTTAAGACGGTCCAATGATAATGCCGGGCTTGATAACGGATTATTTGAAGCCTTAATGGCACTGATCGTGTGAATATGAATGGTGTATCTTATCGGCCCTGCTGCGACTTTAAGCACTTCCCCATTAATTTCGTAATATGTTCCTGCAATCAACCACAGGATCAAAACCATTACAGGTACAGTAACGAACAATGAGACCCGATCGGATTCATCTATACCCGGAATATGCTTAACGAAGTCCCAATCCAGGTATGATGTCAGCGATGAACCCGCCATTAGTATCAATACCATTATAAGTACAGGGAACAACACTTTTCCTTTTTTAGAATAAAACCGCATAGTAGTCCCTCCTATCCACTATTAATACGTATTCGTGCAAAAAAAGGGTTCATTCACTCAAAAAAAGCATAAAGAGCCACCGCTCTTTATGCAGGATTCACTTTATTAAATACTGTCTGGGTGTACCGAAATAAATAACCTGATTAAACTCATCAAATACCGATTCGAAAAACATATAAATTGGAGCATCAAGAAGCCATGGAAAGTACGTGAAAAACCCTTGGTCCCCATTTACGATTGCTGCCAGTGCAAGTGGAAGTTCCTTTTTGAAAATCATGAACCGGACTTCCGACAGCTTAGCATCAAATTCTCCTCCGCTCACATATACCTTCCCGCACAATGTGTATTGTCCTTGTTCACGGCGCCACTCCCCGAGAACTTCATCTCTCATTTGTGCATTTATTTTCTTCAAATCGTAGTGACAGCCGACACTTAAGAATAAATCCCCGGTTGCATCAGAGTGAGTCAGTGTGTACTTTCTGTTATCAATGGGATTAAAGATTGATGCAGGCGGCAAATACGTAACAGATAACTTCTCAGGATTGAAATCACTCATCGATAAGCCTCCTTCGGAATTGGGCTTATAATAGTGTATGTCAATCGCCTATTATCTGTGCTTCTGTCTGGAGTCCTCCTGCCAATTTATTTCGATCAAGTTCCACTTTCCCTTTTCATAGTACCAGTAAGAAACAGCGGTGCCGATGCCATCAGCTTTGTATGCACCGCTGATCTGCTGGTATCCTTTTAACCCTTTCCCTGGCTTTCCTTTTATCTTTGCAGGTTCATAAAAGGCAGTCGGAAGAATCATCAATTCCATGGGTTCATTCAACTTCCCGTCCGTATAGATACCAAGTCGCTCGTAATCATCTTTCCGGTCGCTTAAATCAACCGTATAGGATTGATTTGTATCAGTGAAAGAAATAACCGCTTTATAGTCGTCCTGAAATTGAGCCTGGATCGTCAGCCCTTCAGGCAGTCCCAAGTCAAGTAATTTATTTTCTGCAAGTGTGTGCAGAGCCATATTATATAGTACGCCGCTCCCTCCTGTTGCAGCCGAATACAGCATATCCTTTACCTTGTCATGGTTCAAATCAACAAACTCGATTTCGGGCTCATACCCTCCTTCATAATCAATACGAATCTCACTGCCTTTAGAAGTTGTGATGTCCGCCCATACCTCTTTTAAAAATAATGCATCAGGAGAAAACGGTATCGCGTTCAAATTAATTTTATCCTTTTTCCCATCTCCTGTGACATCTTTAGAGTAAGACTTGATTGTCAGTTGATCGTTCTTGGGTTGTTCTTTCGTGACTTCCGAATAGTTTCCTGCGATTGCATGCAGAGACAAAATGAAAAATGCACCAAAAGCAAACAATAACTCTTTACGCATAATGTCCTCTCCTCGGTAAGATAATTCTCTATTATCTTCACCAAATAAGGAAAAAGTATGTAAAAAAACCAACTCAGCGCATGAGTTGGTTTTAGTGATCAAAGATCCTGGGATTTAGCAGCCGGTTTCTCATCCCAGCATTCAATTCCTTTCAACCCTTCGATGGAGTTAGAGTAGAAAATTGGATCTTTCCCTTGTTTCTTCTGTGCACGATAGTCCTTTAATGCTGCCAGGGCAATCTTGGTAAGCAATGTAATCGCGATTAAGTTGATGATGGCCATGAGACCCATAAATAGATCTGCAAGCCCCCAAACGACATCCAGCTTCACGACTGCACCAAAGATCACCATCCCGATCACTGCAAGCCTGTAGATGAACAGTGCAGCAGGACTGTACTTGATGAACTCAATATTTGTTTCACCATAATAATAGTTGCCGATAACCGAACTGAAGGCAAATAAGAAGATGGCTACCGCTACGAATGTATTCGCCCATTCACCGACATGGAAACTCAGTGCTGCTTGTGTCAGCTGAATGCCGTCAATGCCAGCCGTGTATTGATCTGACAGGATGATCATGAAGGCAGTCGCCGTACAAATGATCAATGTGTCGGTAAACACCCCAAGAGTCTGGATCAATCCTTGCTTAACGGGGTGTGTGACCCCGGCAGTCGCAGCAGCATTCGGCGCACTACCCATACCGGCTTCATTCGAGAATAGGCCCCGTTTGATCCCCATCATGATAGCTGCACCGACTCCACCGCTTACAACTTCCCTGATCCCGAATGCACTTTCATAAATCAACACGAACATATCAGGGAGCATGGTGATATTGGTGATGAGAATATAAAGGGCAAGTAAAATATAAAGAATGGCCATGACGGGTACAAGGATTTGTGTCACGTGAGCAATTCGCTTGATTCCTCCGAAGATGACGACCGCCGTGAGTGCCGCTAATATAATACCAGTCGTTAATCGGTCAAAAGAGTATGCGCCTTCCATCGCTAATGAAATGGTATTCGATTGCACAGAATTAAAGACCAAACCGAAACAGAATGTGATGATGACGGCAAAAAGAATTCCCATCCAGCGTGCGTTCAATCCTTTTTCCATGTAATACGCGGGACCGCCGCGAAATCCATCTTTACCATCATTTACTTTGTAGATCTGTGCCAGAGTACTTTCAATGAAGCTTGTTGCTCCTCCCAGCAATGCAATCAGCCACATCCAGAAAACGGCACCCGGACCGCCGCCGGCAATCGCTGTCGCAACACCAGCGAGATTTCCTGTCCCGACGCGGGATGCAGTACTGATGGTGAATGCCTGGAAAGAGGAAATCCCCCTTCTTCCTTTTGCTGAAATCGTCGTTTTATCTGTCAGTAATCGTCCCATTTCAACAATATAGCGAAACTGGACAAACTTGGTACGCAGTGAAAAATAGAGTCCAAGCCCTACAAGACCTGCAATAAGAATATAAGACCACATATAATCATTTAACGTACCGAGTATGGTATTGAATAATTCCATACATGTATCCCCTCCTGGTTGTAATAAAATGTAAAATGTACGACCTATGTATGTTTACCCCCGACGACACCTTTTTAATCTATCAAATTAACCGTTTCCAATCAAATACAATTATATAATTATAAAACTTGATATTTTTTCCTGAAAGCTGAAATATATTAGAGGATCAAAAAAACCGACTAAGCATCCTTAGCCGGTTTTGAATTTATTGATCATTTTCGGTTGGTTTTAACCAAGTTTCTATAACTGGACCGCTTTCAGCCTCATCGATCACGAATGATCCATTGGAATAACGATCATTAGCCCGGAGATCCTTTATTTTTACCTCTTCAGTCTTGCCTTTTTTGGTTATCAGTTCAACCCTATTGGTATCATTCACCACTTCAATTCGAACTACTCGATGCGGGTTCGATTTCAATTCCCGGAGCATGATGACCCCGCGCTTTGCACGGCTGGTTCTTTCGAATTCGGACAGTTTCATCTTCTTCACTGCACCGCGTTGGCTTACGAGGAAAACAAATTCATTTGAAGGATCAGTTATGACCTTGCCTGAAACAACAAAGTCATCGTCCTTCAAATTGATACCTTTTACACCAGCCGCTCTCGGGCCGACGATGCTTATTTCTTCTTCCGTAAACCACAAACCATAGCTAAGGTGAGTTGCCAGGAATACTTCCTGTTTTCCATCTGTTAAATGTACATCCACCAGCGTATCATCACCTTTTAAGTTGACTGCGACTAATGGACGTGAATATCGCTGTGCCTTATATTGAGAAAGCTCAGACTTCTTGGTCATACCGTTCCTGGTTATGAACAGAAGGTACTGATCCTCACTGAATTCTTTAATAGGGATCGCCTTCAATACCTGTTCATCTCGATCGATCGGAACGATGTTACCTACGTGCTGTCCGAGGTCCTTCCAGCGGATGTCGGGCAGCTCATGTACCGGGCAGTAAATGTAATTACCCTTATTGGTGAACACGAGAAGGACATCCGTGGTATTCATTTCATACTGGCCCAGCAGCCTGTCCGTTTCTTTCATAGCAAGATCCTGGCCGTTTGATGCTGCATATGATCGAAGACTCGTGCGTTTGATGTATCCGTCACGGGTGACTGTCACCATAACGTCCTCACTTGCTATCAATACTTCGAGGTTGATCTTGATTTCTTCAATTTTATCTTCAATTTGTGTTCTTCTTGCATCCGCAAATTGCTTCTTGATTGCTTTTAATTCTTTCTTGATGACACTATATAACTTACTCTCACTTTCGAGGATCGCTGTTAATTCTGCAATCAATTTCTGAAGTTCTTCCGCTTCATTACGAAGTGCCGTGATGTCTGTGTTCGTCAGACGGTATAACTGAAGGCTGACGATTGCTTCCGATTGAGCTTCAGTGAATTGATACTGATCAATCAGGTTGTGCTTTGCATCTTTTTTGTCTTTTGATGCACGGATGGTAGCAATCACTTCGTCAAGGATCGATAATGCTTTCATTAAACCTTCAACGATATGCTGACGGTCGCTTGCTTTCTTCAAATCATGCTTGGTACGATTCGTAACCACTTCTTTTTGGTGTTCAATATAGGCGTCCAGCAAGCCTTGCAGCCCCATAAGCTTAGGACGTCTATTATGTATGGCCACCATATTGAAGTTATACGAAATCTGAAGGTCGCTGTTTTTGTAAAGATAGTTCAGCACACCGTTCGCATCTGCATCTTTCTTCAGTTCGATCACAATGCGGAGTCCTTCGCGGTCTGTCTCATCGCGAACCTCTGCGATTCCCTCCACTTTGCGGTCCACTTTGAATTCGTCCATCTTTTTCACGAGATTCGCCTTGTTTACTTCGTAAGGGATCTCTGTGATGACGATTTGCTGCTTGCTTCCGCGGATATTTTCAACTTCAGCTTTTCCGCGGACAACGACTTTTCCTTTCCCGGTTTCATAGGCTTTTTTGATGCCGTCAACCCCTTGTATGATCCCTCCGGTAGGGAAATCCGGCCCTTTCATGACAGTCATTAAATCATCGACTGTACTTTCTGGTTTTTCCATGCGCATGATTGTAGCATCAATCACTTCACCTAAATGGTGAGGCGGGATATCCGTTGCATAACCTGCAGATATACCCGTCGATCCATTCACTAACAGGTTTGGAAATCGGGAAGGAAGTACAGTAGGTTCACTTGACGTATCATCGAAGTTTGGAATGAACTCTACCGTACTTTTGTCGATATCACGCAGTAATTCCATTGAGATCGCTGACAGTCTTGCTTCTGTATAACGCATGGCAGCAGGGGGATCGCCATCGATGCTTCCGTTATTACCATGCATTTCTACAAGGTAGTTCCGTACTTTCCAAGTCTGACTCATCCGGACCATGGCATCGTATACGGAAGTATCACCATGAGGATGGTAATTACCGATTACGTTACCGACGGTCTTAGCTGATTTACGGAACCCTTTTTCCTGGGTATTACCGTCAACATACATGGCATAAAGAATCCGTCGCTGAACGGGTTTGAGTCCGTCCCTGGCATCGGGTAATGCACGTTCTTGAATAATGTATTTACTATATCGTCCAAACCGGTCGCCAAGCACCTCTTCTAAAGGCAGATCTTGATATCTTTCTACTGTTGTCATGTATTACCCCTCCTCTGCGACCGTGATGTTTTCATTTTCCAGGATGCTGCCGTCTTCTTCCAAGCCGAATGCTACATTACTTTCGATCCATTTCCGGCGTGGTTCGACTTTGTCGCCCATCAGGGTCGTGACACGGCGTTCCGCACGTGCAGCATCGTCGATTCTTACTCTGATCAGCGCTCTGGTCTCAGGGTCCATGGTCGTTTCCCATAATTGATCTGCATTCATTTCACCCAGACCTTTATATCGTTGGATCATATACCCTTTACCGATTTTTTTCATGGCTCCTTGAAGCTCTTCATCTGTCCACGCATATTCTATTTTTTCTTTCTTTCCCGTCCCCTTGCTCACTTTATAAAGCGGAGGCAGGGCGATGTATATTTTTCCGGCTTCAACGAGCGGCTTCATATAGCGGTAGAAGAAGGTAAGCAGCAAGACTTGAATATGTGCTCCATCCGTATCTGCATCGGTCATGATCACAATTTTATCGTAATTGATGTCGTCGACGTTGAACTCAGGTCCGACTCCGCCTCCAATGGCGTGAATGATGGTATTGATTTCTTCATTTTTGAAGATATCCTGTAACTTTGCCTTTTCTGTGTTGATGACTTTACCACGCAGCGGCAGGATGGCCTGGAACTTACGGTCACGCCCCTGTTTTGCAGAACCTCCGGCAGAATCACCCTCCACCAGATATAGTTCATTCCGCTGAGGATTTCTCGATTGGGCGGGAGTCAGCTTTCCAGAGAGAACGGTTTCAGAACGTTTTCGTTTTTTGCCGTTGCGTGCATCTTCCCGGGCTTTTCGTGCAGCCTCGCGCGCTTGAGCCGCTTTGATCGATTTTTTGATCAGCAGTGAGCTTGTATCCGGATTTTCTTCCAGGAAATAAAGCAGGTGCTCTGAAACGACGGAATCCACCGCTGAGCGGGCTTCACTTGTACCGAGCTTACCTTTTGTCTGTCCTTCGAATTGCAGGAGCTCTTCAGGGATCCGGACCGATACAATCGCTGCAAGGCCTTCCCTGATATCCGTCCCTTCCAGATTCTTATCACGATCTTTAAGGATCCCTGCTTTACGGGCATATTCATTGAACACCCTTGTCATAGCTGTCTTTGCGCCTGCTTCATGGGTGCCGCCGTCTTTCGTACGGACGTTGTTGACGAAAGACAGGATGTTTTCAGAAAACCCGTCATTGAACTGAAATGCGAATTCCACTTCAATGCTGTGATTCACGCCTTCGAAAAAGGCAACATTGTGGAGACTGTCCTTCTCTTCGTTTAAGTATTGAACAAATGCCTGTATCCCGCTTTCATAGTAAAATACTTCCTTTTGATCATGCCGTTCATCTATGATTTCAATTTTCAAGCCTTTGAGAAGGAAGGCGGATTCTCTTAAACGTTCACAAAGTGTGTCATAATTATATGTTAGCGAACTGAATATTTCCGGATCCGGTTTAAAATGTATGAGTGTTCCCGATTTTTTGGTCTTTCCGATCTTTTCAAGAGTAGTTTCGGGTTTACCGCCTTTTTCAAAACGCTGTTCATACTTGATGCCGTCTCTCTCGATCGTAACCACGAGCCATTCTGACAAAGCGTTGACGACGGAGGCACCGACCCCATGCAGGCCGCCGCTTGTCTTATACCCGCCCTGCCCGAATTTACCGCCGGCATGAAGGACGGTCAGGATGATTTCAGGGGTAGGCTTACCCATTTTATGCATCCCTGTCGGCATCCCGCGTCCTCTATCCTGAACGGAGATGCTGTTATCTTTATGTATGGTGACGGTGATTTCATTACCGAAACCTGCTAGTGCTTCATCTACTGCATTATCTACGATTTCGTATACTAAATGATGCAGCCCTCTGGAGTCAGTAGAGCCAATGTACATACCAGGTCTTTTGCGAACGGCTTCCAAGCCCTCTAAAACCTGTATTGCATCATCATTATAAGCCATGGACTGTGTCTTGTCGGCCACGAACATTCCCCTTTCAAACTTCACTGCCCGTATCTAAACTTCTATACGGATTTCTATGTTCTATTATTACTATAACATAAGAACATTTGTTCGTTTACCTGTTTTTCGTCATTTTAGGTAAACCACTATGCTATATTGTAGCGTTTTATTTGATTTTCGCAAATTAATTTTCTGATTAATACTGTGCTCCTGGAGGATGACCCCCGGCCTTGATGCTTGAATTCCGTTGTGAAAGCGATTGATTCAATTATCCGAAAAAAAAGCAAGCGGTAGACGCCGCTTGCACCTAGTGGGAACTATTTGGTTAAAGCATGTTCAACCTTAATGCATCGATCCATGATCACTGTATATCCGCGTTCTTTGAGGAAAGAGTAAGCCTCATCATTCATGACACCCAGTTGAGCCCAGAAAACCTTAGCATCTATTTTATCAAATTCTCTTGCAATTTCGGGAAGGAATTCCGAACGCCTGAACACATTGACAATATCAACGGATCCTTCGATTTCCTCTAATGAAGAGACCGCTTTTATCCCAAGAGCGGAATCGATTGTAGGGTTAACCGGGATGATTTCGTAGCCTTGGTCCTGCATTGCCTTTGACACAGAATGGGAGGTACGATCCGGATTGTCGCTTAATCCAACGACTGCAATCCGCTTCGAGTTCTTCAATATTTGTCCCATTTCTTCACGTGTTGGATTTTCTATCATGAGAATGCACCGTCCTTTTGAATATCTATTTCATGCGTTCTAAAGTCCTATTCTATTTTTATAGCATAATTTCCTTTATTTTTCAAAATTTTATGAATATGTTCCTTTAAAGATAAAGTGAATCCGATTAAAAGGATTCACTTTATTTTTGATTATTCTTTTATAAAACCTTTTGAAATGAGGAATTCACGTGCCACATCTTTTGGTTCTTTTTTATCGATATCCACTTTTGCGTTCATTTCACTCATTTCTTTTTCAGATATCTGACCCGCTAATTCATTTAATGCTTTTTCCACCTCAGGATGTTCTTTCAATACTTCCTGGCGGATGATCGGTGCTGCATCGTATGGAGGGAAGAAGCCTTTATCATCTTTTGTTGACTTTAGATTGTATCGTTCGATTCTTCCATCGGTAGTAAAGGCAGGGATGATATCCACATCTCCGTTTTTCACAGCCTCATACATAATATTAGGATCATAGCTTTCTTTTTTCTTAAACTCGAAGCCGTATTCTTTTGAGAAAGCATCGTAGCCGTCTCCCTCGCGTTCATAGAACTGGTGAGGGGCTCCGAAGCTAAGGTCCTTTGAAAGGGGCACTAAGTCAGAAAATGTTTTTGCATTAAAATCCTGATCCTCTGTGTAGGCAAGTGTATACGTATTTTCGAATCCAAGAGGCTTAAGCCAGGTCACATTGAATTTTTCTTCATATCCTTTTCGGACCTGATCCAGTATCTCGTCACCTGAAGCCCCTTCCTCTGCCTGTTCTTTAAGAACCGCTTCCAGTCCGGTTCCGGTATACTCTACATACACATCGATATCTCCTTTTTCAAGAGCGGGAGTCAGGATCGATACCTCACCCAGGCCTTCTTCAACTTTCACATCAAGGTCTGTCTTTTCCTTCAATAGCTCAGCCATGATATGTGTCAGGATGAATTGTTCTGTCCACATTTTACCTGATACTGTAATCGTTTCCTTCCCTCCGTTATTGCCGCAGCCCGCAATGATGATCGAAGCTGCCAGCAGGATAATGAATGGGGTAAGTATCTTTTTCATATGTATGCTCCTTTTTTGTGTGATTTATTTTCGGGCTTTCAACCCTTTTGGGGTTGTTGCCTTTTCCAGAAGTCTTAACAGAAAATCAAAAAATAATGCCAACAGTGCGGCCGGAATTGCCCCGGCAAGAACGAGTGAATTATTCCACGTCGAAAGCCCGCGGTATATCAGGTCTCCAAGCCCTCCGGCTCCAACGAATGTCGCAAGTGTTGCAACACCTACCGTCAACACAGTAGCCGTGCGTATTCCGGCCATGATGAAAGGCAGGGCAAGCGGGAGTTCAATCTTGAATAATAGCTGTGAATTGGTCATTCCCATTCCTTTTCCCGCTTCTATGACACCTTCATCCACTCCTGCGATCCCGGTAAACGTATTTCTGAGGATTGGAAGCAGTGCATAGACAGTAAGCGCGATGATCGCCGTTGTATTTCCCGTACCGAGCAAAGGAATCAAAAATCCAAACAGGGCCAGACTTGGTATCGTTTGGAAGACAGCTGTTATCCCTATATAGAACTCTGCGATCTGCTTCTTCCTCGATATGTAGATTCCAAGAGGCAGTGAAATCACAATCGCAATAAATATCGAGATGAACGATAGATAAAGATGTTCAACCAGTCCGGTCATGATATCATCCGAGCGGGTTGTGAGCGTATTGATAAATGAGAGGGTTTGGATCATTGTGATGGGGCCTCCCTTCTATTTTCTGAAGCGACAGCCTTCAGGATATCACTTCTGGATACACTTCCTATATGCTTCCCGTCTTTCGTCACAACCAATGTATGAGGCTCTTTGGAAACAAAAATACCAGCGGCTTCAGTGAGTGTGGCATCGTGGGAAATCGTCTCATATTCAGATTCTTCATAATGGAGGAAGATTGGATTTTCATCGATGATATCCGCCATTACGATTTCCTTTTTGCCTTCATCAATCCGATGCTCCCCGATAAATGAACGCACAAAATCATTGGCGGGTGAAGTAATCAATTCGCCCGGTGTTGCGATTTGCTCGATTCTTCCGTCCCGCATGACGGCAATTTCATCGGCGATTTTCAACGCTTCGTCGATATCATGCGTGACAAAGACGATTGTTTTATGTATGGAGTTTTGGATATGTTTCAGTTCATCCTGCAGCTGCTCCCTGCTGATGGGGTCGAGGGCACTGAAGGGTTCATCCATCAAAATAATTGGCGGTTCCGCAGCAAGAGCACGTATGACACCGACCCGCTGCTGCTGTCCTCCGCTCAATTCAAGGGGATATTTTTTTCGGTAAATGCCGGGTTCGAGTCCGACCAGGTTCATCAATTCAACGACCCTGCTTTCGTATTTTTCCTTTTTCCATCCCTTTAGTTTCGGTATCAGACTGATATTCTCTTCTATTCTCATATGAGGCAGGAGTCCGATCCGTTGAATGACATAACCGATATTCCTTCTCAGTTCAACTTCATCTTCTTCCGATATGTCCCTGCCATTGATTGTGATTGTGCCGCTGGTAAGCCCAATCAGTTTATTGATCATTTTCATCGTAGTCGTTTTACCGCATCCGCTTGGACCGATCAACGCGACAAGTTTCCCCTCGGGAATCGTCAAGTCGATTCCTTTAATTGCTTCTGTCCCGTCTTCGTACACTTTTTTGACATTCTTGAATTCAATCATATAATCACCTGCCTGAAATCTAATCTAAACATATTAAGAATACCCGCAGAACCAAATAGGTAAACATATAGGTAGTCTTTGATGAAAAATCTTCCACCATCCTAATGCTATACGAAAAAAAGCAAGTAAACAAATAGTTTACTCGCTTTTCATGGATTTATCTGTTCTTGACTTGATTGTCTGCTCCACCACTATTCCCGTAACGGTACCAAGTATGAGCCCATTATTAAGTATGGAGGCTGCTGCCACAGGCACATCTTTAAACGCAGATGGGGGTACAAACATGGCACCCACCCCGACAATAAGGGAGATGCCAGCGACAAAATGGGTGCGCTCCAAGTTCGTTTCTTTTTGATATTCACCCAAAGCAAGACCGACCATCTTTATAAAAATGACTGTTGTGACGGCGTACCCGACCGGGGCGGGTAAACTTGCGAATACATTCATCACCTTGGGAACCAGGCTGATAACGATGATCATCGCGCTTCCCGCTATGAATGGAAGGATTCGATACATTTTCGTAGCAGTCACAAAGCCGGCAGAGCCGGATATCGGGACAGAACCGATGGCAGAAAATACTCCTCCCAGCAGCTGGTTAATACCTGAAGCAAAGCCGCTTGAATTATACCGTTCATACACAGGCTCACCTTGTGACTTCATCACTTCCTCCATGACTCTGATCGACGCGATCATATTGGTCGTTAGCAGAAAGGTGATGAACACTGACGTAATGACTACCCCGGTATCAAATGCCGGTGCACCAAATACGAATATTTCAGGTAAAGCGAACCAGGAACTTGAAACGGTTACCAGCCCTCCGAGTCCCATCCCCGCAAAAATTAACCAACCTGCAATCAGGGCGAGGATGATGGAATACTGTTGTACCCACTTTACTTTATGACTGGAGAAGTAAAGGGCTAGAAGGATCGTCAACACACTTCCGAGCAGCACGACAGGCTGCAGTGTGCCCTCTTCCCCACTCAGCCCGAACATGCCTTTAACAAAAGAACCGCTCAGCTGCAATATCAACAGCATCAGATAAACAAAGGTGATGGTTGGAGTAAATAAGGAAGTCAATTTTCTTAAAAGCCCAGTCGCACTAAGAAGGAAAAAGATGATTCCGCTGACAATCATGCCTCCTTGTAAAACAGTTAATACTTTTTCATGGCTGCTGTATAGAGTGCCTGAAAATCCTGCATAGATGGCAAAAACACCCCACCAAAGGCCTGCAGGTCCCTCGTTGATTGGCAGTTTATGTCCGATCAGTGCCTGGATGAGACTGGCTGCTCCCAATACGAAAATGGTCCGCTGTATGAATCCGGCGGTCTCTGCTGGAGATAACTGAAATAAATCAGCAATTGCAATGGGAGCGGCAATTGATCCAGCAACCATGAACGCCACCCATTGAAAAGCTGATAAAAATAAATGCATAAATATATTCACCTTCAATTCAATAAAATAGGCTCTGCTACAATACAAATGTATGGTGATTAACATAGCCAAATAATTAAGTGTATTCATTTTATCATATAGAAGAGTTGAAACATGTGAAAACGTCTTATTATATAAAATATCATCTAGTTTTATGAACAGGTACTAAAAAAATCCTGATTTTCTCCCGTTTTAATGGAAAACATGTTAAAATAGAGAACGCACTCCCGAAAAGCGGAGGCGGCTTGCTCAGCCCCGACAAGCATAAGATGAATGGGCCGGGAAGGCGCTTTTTGCCTTCTTGGACCATTTAGCTTATGACCTCGAGGGGCTAGCCGCCGGAGCTGGACAAATCGAAAAGCGGAGGCGGCTCGTTCAGAAGCGACAAGCATAGGACAGGGCATCCATAAAGGCGCAATTTGCCTTTTTGGATGGCATGACTTATGTCTCGAGCTTCTAGCCGCCGGAGCTGGACAATCATACGAGTAAATTTATACTTTATCACTACATATTTAAAGGAGCAGTGATCATGATTTATGCCCTTATTCTTGTTATAGCTTATATCCTGGGCTCCATCCCCTCAGGGTTGATCATCGGAAAAAAATTCTATGGGATCGATATCCGTGAGCATGGGAGCGGAAACCTTGGCGGTACGAACACGTTCAGAACACTTGGGGTGAAGGCCGGCATGGTCGTAACCATCATGGACATCCTAAAAGGAACGGCCGCTACGTTATTACCTCTGTTTTTCAGTGTTGAACCAAAGATGTTTATGCTGGTGGCAGGTATTTTTGCCGTTATCGGTCACATGTATCCTCTTTTTGCAAACTTCAGGGGCGGCAAAGCCGTTGCAACCTCAGGCGGTGTCCTATTGGGATATGATCCGCTATTATTTCTGATATTACTTGCCGTTTTCTTTTTAGGTCTGTATGTGTCTAAATACGTATCATTATCATCTATGCTTGCTGCCATTATTGCTTTTACTTATACTTTATTCACGGGGGATATTCCCTTGATGACCGTAGTCGGTGTTCTAGCCTTCTTCGTTATCTATAGACACCGAGCAAATATTGTACGAATCAAAAACAGAACCGAACCTAAAATTAAATGGCTTTAACTTAAAGCGGCTTAAAACCAGTCATTTCACGCCAGAAACGGCAGCGAATTGAACGGTTTTAAGCCGCTTTTGCATTCGCCGATTCACACGTATAAAGCTCGTCTCCACTTGTTTGCAGACCAAGAAAAGAAACTGCGTATATCGAACAGTGCTGAGTAAATTGAAAGTGCGGTTAATTCTATAAAGTATCGTCAATAATGGTAAAAAAATTGCATCTCCCGCTTTTCATTTTTTTACTGTAAAATAGTAAGAAAAACATATGAAAAGAGGACAAAGGGGTTTGAACATGAACAGAAAGCTATACGTAACGAGTTTGATACTAGTGATTCCATTAATGCTTATTACAGGATATCTAATGATGGATCAGTATAAAAGCTGGAATTCAGATAAACAGCCTGAAAAGGGTACGTCCCTTCTTCATGCAACAAGAGAAGTCCAGGCAGAAGGTAAAACGATGAAGTCTACTGCCAGCATTGCAGCCATCGGTGACATACTTCTTCATAATACTGTTTATAATGATGCAAAATCAGGCTCTCAATATGATTTCTTGCCCATGTTTGCACCGGTGAGGGATATATTGTCCGAACCTGACTTTTTGATTGCCAATCAGGAATCCACCCCGGGAGGAAGTGAAATCGGTTTATCAAGCTACCCTCTCTTCAACAGCCCAAAAGAAATTGTAAAGTCTCTTCAGGAAGTAGGGGTTGATGCAGTCACTACAGCAAATAATCATTCACTGGATCAGGGAGAAGAAGGACTGCTGAGTGCAATCGATTATTATGAAGAGATTTCAATGCCGTATGTAGGTGCTTTTAAAAGTCCAGAAGACAAAGAAAAAATCCGCACCTTCAATGTTAATGGAATCAAGTTCGCACTTCTTTCCTATACGTATGGCACCAATGGAATTCCGGTACCTGAGGGAAAGGATTACTTGGTCAATCTTCTGGATGAACAGAAAATGGTAGCAGAGATCAAGAAAGCCAGGACAATGGATATTGATCTGGTGGTCATGAGCCTGCATTGGGGTAATGAGTATCAACGTTTTCCAACGGAAGAACAGCAAAGATTAGCGAAAGTACTTACTGAAAACGGGGCTGATATCATTTTTGGCCATCATCCTCACGTACTTCAGCCGATCCAGACGTATAAAACAAGTGACGGTCGTGACGCCGTCGTTATCTATTCACTGGGGAATTTCCTATCTGGCCAAAAAGATGATTTCAAAGACATTGGCGGTGTGGCGGAGGTCCAGGTTGAAAAACAGCGAAATCCTGCCGGGGCTGTCATTACTTATCCATCAATCGAATTCCACCCTACATTTGTAGCGGAAAATAATTATAAGAATTATCGAATATACCCGCTTGATTTTGCTCAAAAAAATGGGTTTATCACATATACGGAAGATGAAATGGTTTCGCATATGATGGATGGAGTTCCACAATAGTCTTAACCTGCTGATGAAGCAGCCTGTATGCCAAGGACCTGTTTTCACAGAGCCCAATCACAAAAGAGCTGATGCCTTTAATAAAGGCGTCAGCTCTTTTAGTATTATTAATGACTCCCAAACAATGCGCCATTAAAGAATATCCCTCCAAGGGCAAGGACGGCCAGGACCAAGTTAACCATTAAAAACGTTGATTTCCTGCTTTTATAATAGAGGGTCACCATCCCGTAATAAATGAGGGCAGCTGCGATGATAAAAGTTCCTGCTTCCATCTTGTAGCTTGCTTTTTCCAGCTGAAGAATAGTCAATAATCCAAGTCCTCCAAATATAAAGGCTCCGATATAATATAATAGTGCTTGTGTTTTCATCTTTATCAGCTCCTGTGCGAATTAGTAGATGTTCCAGTTTCTTTATGTTTATAATATAAAAACGGCCTTCCGTTTGACCAAAAACGGCCGGCAGTAAGTATTAGTGTGGAGAAAGGAGGCTGTAAGCGTGAACATACATATTTCAAAAGACGCCCTCAATTGGTTTAAAAACGAAATGCTCGTGGAGGAAGGAGAATATGTTCGTTTTTATGTACGATATGGAGGTTCCAGCCCTCTGCATGACAGTTTTTCTTTAGGTGTAAATAAGGAAGAACCGATAGATGCAGGGAAGATAATCGAAATGGATAACCGCACATTTTTTGTTGAAGAAAGAGACCTGTGGTACTTTGACGGTCACGATTTATATGTGGAATTTGATCATGAACTTGAAGAACCGACTTATGAATACAAAAAGTAAGTGTGAGCTGAAGCCTGGTTTGAGGCTTCAGCATGCTTCTATTTACTCTAGGAACCGTTTGATATGCTCCTGAAGGCCTTCCTCTTTAAGAACTCGCAGCTGCGGCTCCCCCATTAGGTCATAATGAGGATAACCGTCGTGCCGAATGTGGATCCATTCCTTCTTTAATCCGTATTTCTTTCCCCATTCAGAAAGTTTCTGAATATCCGCGCAGCCTGCTTTTGTAACAGACCGTATGTTTGGAAATCGATCATCTACCCAGAAGTGTGTGATAATAGCCACTTCTCCTCTTCCGACCCGTTCTTTCCACTCTTTCAATTCTTTTCTGCTCACCCCGAATGCCATTTTGACTTCCTCTTTTCCAGTCGACAAATTGCAGTCACGTTTATGTATTAATTCTTTTCTCTTTTTGCCTTCTCATAGGCCTCATGCCAATCCGGGAACATCCTGCGGATCGAAATGGGGCGAAAGCTTTCTTTTTTGACGCATACGTGCTTTGATTGTCCGCTGATCGCTAACAGACCTTCTCCATTATAAATTTCATACGCGTATGTAATGCGGATGCCGTCATAATCTTCAACCCATGTTTTCACAAGCGCTTTTTCGCCATAACGTACAGGTGTTTTGTAGCTGATATTCAAATCTACAACTGGAGACAGAATACCGTCCTTCTCTATTTCTGCGTAGTTGAACCCTAAATCTTCAATCAGTTTTGTTCTTCCGAGCTCCATCCAAACGAGATAGTTCGCGTGATAGACGACTCCCATTTGATCAGTCTCAGCGTACCTTACTTGAACTGTATTTTCCGAGATATGCACTTCATTCACCTCTAGATTTTATTTAATGCACATCAATAATAGTATCACAGAAATAATCTCCATTGAATCAATACGCTTAGGATATGTTGGAAGAAAAAAGCCCGAATATGCACGATCACTCATGCATATTCGCGGCTTTTATACTTTGATTTCCAGTCAAATATATGGATTAGCGGTTATTATTTTGACCGGCTTCATCTTTGATTTCACTTCGGAATGCTTCGAGACTCTCGCGGCGGCGTTCATTTTTAGCCTTAATGGACTGAAGCTGCTCTTCACTATCAGTGAAAGCCATGGACTCTTCCGCTTTTTCCATATTTTCAATCGTATGCTGTACCATACCTTGAAGCTTCTCGACGTTATCACTGCGATCATCCGGATTTGGTTTACTGTTCCATGCCATCCTGCATTCCTCCTAAAGATGTGTTGAAGACCAACTTAGTCGGTCTCTCGATTATTTTTCATCAAACGAAAAGATGTTATTCACCTTTTGTCTGGATTACCTGTGCATGTTTCCCTGATGTATCCTGCATTTGCTTCCCTTTATTCCCGCCAGCTTCTCTGGATTGTGTACCGATATGGTTTGGATTGAAATGTTTATTGTTTCGTTTAGGATTGCTCATTGTACTTCCCCCCTTAGTCATATCATTTCCATTTTGATGAGGAAGTTTAGGCGTAATAATTGGCAGGAAGTATTTTTGTTTTATAAGGAGCAGCTTTAAGAGGGATTCCGCAGCAACAATAATGTCAAATTGTTTTTGATTAAATCGATAAAAGTACGTAAGAAAACAGAGTAACTCAAAATAAAAATAAAGCCTCGTAAATGGTTACTCGGCTTTATTAAGGGGACGCTTGACTTCAAATCGTGCGTCGATTCTTTCTTCAATTGCATTCATTGCATCCTCATCGAGAAGTAACTGTTTTTTGTTTTCTTTCACCAGATCAGCGAATGATTTCTTTCTTGGTCTGCGCATAGGAAACCTCACTCTCTTAAATGACTTGTACAAATAGTATATCCAAATTTCAGATATTTTAAACAATGGTCATAAAGAGCAGCCTTTCACTCACTTAACTAAAGCATTGAAGGCTTCGAGGCTTGTGATGGCACCAATTTGTTTATGTGTGATGATACCTTGTTCATTGATGACATAGGTTGTAGGCACGGTAAGGATATCATAAGCTTTATTGATTTTATCATCTTTGTCCAGGAGGATGGGAAAGCTAAGCCCTATTGATTCTTGATATTCCTTAACGTTGTATTGAGGGTCAATATTGATGGCTAGGACTTCTATTTGCTCCCCATTCTTTTTATAAAATTCCTCCATGACAGGCATTTCTTCCTTACATGGTGGACACCATGTCGCCCAGAAATTAATGATTACCTTTTTTCCTTTGAATTGGGACAGTGTCACGTCATCCCCTGACAATGCAGGAAGCTTGAAATCAATGGCCTTATCCCCTACATTAGGTCCTGGAAAATGTTCTGCAGGTTCCGTACCTTGTGCCACTTCACCTTCTTCAATATCAATCAGCTGATCATAGGATTGATTAGCTGAAGCTTGTTCAAACTGATCCCTTGTAAAAGTATCAGGGCTGGACTTATTTTCAACATAAAACGTATATACCAACAGTGCTGTGAGCAATACTCCAAAAAAAGATTTCAACAGTCCGTCTCTCCTCTTCTGATTAGTCGGTAATAACATCTTATGTCAGCTTGTCTTAGATTAGTCTTTTTAAGTACCTTGTTTTGGGATTAATAGTCCATCTATTCCCTTCAATCCTGATAATAGCCCCTATCATTTACTTAATATACACCAAAAAGCCCCCGAGATTAATGGAAAAATCTCAGGGGCTTTTTTTAACTATTCATTATGATTGGAACTTGCCGCGAAGAACCATTTGCAGAATACCGCCGTGACGGTAGTAGTCTACTTCAACTTCTGAATCAAAGCGTGCAAGTACATCAAATTCTGTCTTCGTTCCATCTTCAGCCACTGCAGTGACAGTCAGGATATCACGAGGTTTAACATCGTTTGTGATGTTAACAGAGATCGTTTCCCTTCCAGTCAAGCCAAGAGTCTCAGCGCTTTCGCCTTGCTTGAATTGAAGTGGAAGAACACCCATCATCACAAGATTTGAGCGGTGAATACGCTCGTAGCTTTCTGCGATAACTGTTTTGATACCAAGAAGATTTGTACCTTTAGCTGCCCAGTCGCGGGAAGATCCCATACCATAATCTTTTCCTGCCAGAACAACCAAGCCAGTATTGTCTTCTTGATACTTCATGCATGCATCATAAATCGGCATCACTTCATCTTCAGGCCAGTAAGTCGTGAATCCGCCTTCTGTACCAGGAGCGATTTGATTGCGGATACGGATATTCGCAAACGTTCCGCGCATCATAACTTCGTGGTTACCGCGGCGGGAACCGTATGAGTTGAAGTCGCGTGGTTCTACCCCATTCGCACGCAGGTATTTACCAGCTGGTGTATCTTTACCAATCGCACCTGCAGGAGAAATGTGGTCAGTTGTCACTGAGTCTCCAAATTTCCCAACAACTCGAAGGCCGTTTAATCCTTGGATATCTTCAGGTGTTGGAGCCAGGCCTGTGAAGAATGAAGGATTTTGGATGTATGTTGACTTTTCATCAAAGCTGTATAATGGTTCATTGCTTGTTTTAATTTCATTCCAGCGTTCGTTTTCTGTGAATACATGCTCATATTCTCTGCGGAATAGTTCAGGTGTCACAGTAGCTTTCACGACATCCTTCACTTCATCCTGAGATGGCCAGATATCCTTGAAGAACACATCGCTGCCGTTTTTGTCTTTACCGATCGGATCATTTTGAAGGTCGATATCGACTGTGCCTGCGAGTGCATAAGCAACTACAAGCGGTGGTGAAGCAAGGTAGTTTGCTTTAACTAATGGATGGATACGCCCTTCGAAGTTACGGTTACCAGAAAGAACAGATGTTAAAAGAAGATCTGCTTCTGATACAGCTTTTTCGATTTCAGGACGTAATGGACCTGAGTTACCGATACATGTTGTACAACCGTAGCCAACAAGGTTGAATCCGATTTCTTCCATATAAGATAACAATCCGGAATCTCTTAAGTAGCCTGTAACAACCTTTGAACCAGGCGCCAATGATGTCTTTACGAAATCAGGGACGTTCATGCCAAGTTCCACAGCCTTTTTAGCTACAAGACCTGCTCCAAGCATTACATAAGGGTTGGAGGTATTCGTACAAGATGTGATCGCAGCTATTCCAATTGCACCGGTAGGCATCGTTACATCCTTGCCGTCTTCAGTTGTATACTTAGCTGTCTTATTGATTTCAGATGCATCCAGACCAAAGCCTTGAACGCCTTCTTTTGCAGTGATCGACTTGTGGAACGTTTCTTTCATTTCTGAAAGTGGAATTAAATCTTGTGGACGTTTTGGTCCGGACAGGTTTGCTTCCACAGCAGAAAGATCGATTTCCACTACGTCAGTGTAAGTTGGTTCTTCTTTTTCAGGTGTGAAGAACATTTCGTTTTTCTTCAGATATTCTTCTACCATTTTGATATGTGTCTCATCACGGCCTGTTAGACGCAAGTAGTCAAGTGATTCTGCGTCAACAGGGAAGAATCCGCAAGTTGCACCATATTCAGGAGCCATGTTGGCAATGGTTGCACGGTCTGCCAGTGGCAGAGTGGCAACCCCTGGGCCAAAGTATTCAACGAATTTACCTACAACACCTTTTTGGCGAAGTACTTGAGTTACTTTAAGTGCCAAGTCAGTAGCCGTAGCTCCATTTGGAAGCTCGCCAGTGAATTTAACACCGATTACCTCAGGGATCGGGAAGTATGAAGGCTGGCCAAGCATACCCGCTTCTGCTTCGATTCCGCCTACACCCCAGCCAAGTACACCGATACCATTGATCATCGTTGTATGAGAGTCAGTTCCGACAAGTGTGTCCGGGAACGCTTCAAAGTCGCCTTCTGTTGTTTCAACAGCGTGGACTACGTTTGCAAGAAATTCTAAGTTGACCTGGTGAACGATACCTGTAGCCGGTGGAACGGCACGGTAGTTTTCAAATGCTTTTTGAGCCCAGCTTAGGAATTGGTAACGCTCGGCATTACGTTCGAATTCAAGATCCATGTTTGCTTTTAATGCATCAGCTGTTCCGTATTTGTCGACTTGAACAGAGTGGTCGATTACAAGGTCAACCGGAATTTCAGGGTTGATTTTCTGAGGATCTCCCCCGATGTCAGCCATTGCTTTACGCAATGAAGCTAAGTCTACGACAGCAGGAACTCCTGTAAAGTCTTGAAGGATAACACGGGAAGGTTTGAATGGAACCTCCGCATCCTTGCTTGCTGCTCCCCAGTTTGCTAAGTTTTCAACATGCTCTTTATTGATTACACGTCCGTCAAATTGGCGCAGTACAGATTCAAGCAATACCTTTACACTGTATGGTAAACGGTTGATGTTTGAAACGCCTGCTTCTTCAAGTGCTTTTAAACGATAGTAATGATAACGTTTTCCTTCAAGTTCGAAAGAAGATCGTGCATTAAATACATCGTTCTTTGCCATTTCAATTCCCCCTCTAACTACATATACACATTAAGTCGAAAAGTCTTCGTTCTAAACTAACGAACTTTTCTCACATTAACAATCTTAATACAAGCGATTACATAAGTAAATAACAATAAAGTTATTGTTTTTGATAAGTTTTACTTATCTGAATAAGTAAACACCTTTCATTTTCTAGCAAAATATTGACATAACGGCATTTAAGTCCATGTCAAATGGTGTCGGCACCATAAAAATATTATTTCGGAAAAATAATTACCTCTTTGTTAGGCTTTTCCTCTAATAGTGGGGCAGGCACGGTGGCATTCTATTCACATGGAGGTGTTTCTATTGGCTAAACGCAAAGCAAATCATGTCATCAACGGTATGAACGCTGCAAAAGCACAGGGCATGGGCGCAGGTTATAACGAAGAGTACTCCAATGAGCCATTGACGGAAGCTCAGAGACAGAACAATAAAAAGCGAAAGACAAATCAGTAATTGACTCCTTTCTCACATACCCTAATCAAATAATAATAAACAAAAAACTCTGCAAATTCCCTTGCAGAGTTTTTTTGAGTTTACATATCGTGGTTGCTGTTATGCTTTTGACGCGTATGGTTTTGGTTTTTCACTTTGTGGGAGCCGCTTAAAGGTTCAGGCTGCCCGGATTGTTTAGGTGCATTTTTTCTCATGTCTTTGCCATCATTTTTGTTCATCATCCATCCCTCCTCTTTTTTAGAATGGATTCGTTGGATAGAGTTTATGCATACGTATAGAATTGTGATGGAATGCCTATAATATAAAGGCTATTTTACTTTTGAAGGAGAGAATGAACATGCCTTATCATAAAAATAAACAGCAAGCATTTCAAGCTGCACAGCAAGGATTCACAGACGTACAAAACAGTATGAATGAATTGGTTCTGGATGGCGGCAGCTACGGTTCCCAACTTTCACATCTAAGAAATGAAGTGAACGAAGCCTATCAGCAAATTGAAAATGCACTTGAAGTAGCTTCAGATACTCAAAAAGAACAGCTGCAGAAATTCAAAACAGACCTTGAGTCAATTGTAAATGAAGTCAATGGCCAGCAATAACTCAAAAGAGGCACATCCCGTTAAACGGGAGGTGCCTCTTCATTATTGGCGGAGTTTTTCTTTCAGATTGGATCACCGCTCTCTATTGCCTTGCTCATTTTATCGAGTGCTTCAAGTATGTCCTCCTGTTCTTCGATTGTAACGGTCCTTAAATCTAGCAGGAGGCGATCCTGTTGAATCCTTCCAATGATGACAGGTTCATTGAATCTTAATCGTTCGTGGAGCTCATGGGAAGTAACATGGTTGTGCCCAATTGCAATAAGATAGGTTTCAAGTTCTACTTCCGGCATGGTCCCGCCGCCTACTCTGCTGGTACCTTCAACCACCTCAAGAATAAATGAAACATTTCGCTTCTTAAGTTGGGCTATCAGCTTCATTGATTGATCCTTTATATCTTCCTTCGGCCGCGTTATCCCGTAAATGGCAGGAATCTTGAGTTCCTCTTCTTTCAGAAAATGAAGCAAGGTCATTTCAAGTGCTGCAAGTGTCATTTTATCAACCCGCAAAACACGGGCGAGTGGATGTTTTTTTAATACGTTCACTACTTCCTTCCTGCCCGCGATGATGCCGGCCTGGGGTCCCCCCAATAACTTGTCCCCGCTGAATGAAACAAGGTCAGCGCCTTTTTCGATCACTTGTCTTACCAGCGGCTCTTTCCCGATTCCATGTAATGAAAAATCAAAAAGGGCACCGCTGCCTAAATCTTCATAATAAATGACGTGATCATACTTTCCGGACAAGTTTACAAGGTCTTCAGTTCCAACTGAAGAAGTGAATCCTTTCATGACAAAGTTGCTTTGGTGCACTTTCATGATCATCGCTGTTTCTTCTCCGATATGTCCCTCATAATCGTGTAAATGAGTTTTATTCGTTGTGCCGACTTCCACTAACCTGGCTCCACTCTCTTCCATGATGGATGAGACCCTGAAGGAACCCCCTATTTCAACAAGCTCCCCTCTCGACACAATGACTTCCTTGTTTTTAGCAAGTGCAGAAAGAATGATGAACACAGCGGCAGCATTGTTATTGACGACCATCGCAGCCTCGGCACCAGTCAATTCACATATGAACTTCTCTGCATGTGTGTGCCGCGAACCTCTTATTCCATTTTCCACATCGTATTCAAGATTCGTGTAAGAAGCCGCCACTTTGGTCACGTGTTCAATCGTTTCCACTCCAAGCCGTGCTCTGCCTAGATTTGTATGTAAAACCGTTCCGCTTGCATTGATGATTTTATGTAAAGACAGAGAGAATCTTTTCTTTTTAATATGTGCGGCCTGTTTGTAGATCTCCTCAATGAAAAGGGCGGTGTCAGGATGGGGGCCATCCCAATTGTTTTCAAGGATGCACTTTCTTATGAACGCTACACTTTCTTTCACAAGCTCCGTCCCTTTTTCAAATGAAAGGTTCTGTCCGGAGATGAAGCGTTCAAAGGCCTCTGTATGCTGCAGTTCATATATCGAGGGTATTTGTCTCAGCAGATCTTTCATGATTACCTCCTTTAATTACTTTTCTCCAATTATAACACTCTCACCATTTAAAGGAGAAAGAATAGAATGTGTAAAAGAGAAAGTTAGGGGTCAGATGTAAATGGGTAAGGACAAGGAGGATTTTTATTTAGAGAACTGGGAAGAGAGAATGAAGGATTGGTTATTGGACCCTGATACAGTTCGGCTAGATGAAAAAGAATTCCGAATCGACTTCCTTGATACGACAGAGGCATTTATCGTGGAAGTCGAAACTGAAAATATTTGTCCGGATGAATTGATTCTGACAAAGAATGATCACCGGCTGGTTATCACAATCAGATTAAAAAATGAATTGAAGACAAGGAGCAGGAATATAGAATTTCCTTTTTGCCTGCGTCAGCGGCAATTGACCTATTCTTTAGAGCATCATACGATCGAAATCAAAGTGCCAAAACAGGAATGCTCAGAGAAGACGTCGCTGAGCATTCGTGTCCAAGGAATTTGCGATGATGATCACCATTCTCTCTGATAAGGTAAAAAGCCTGGGATTCCCAGGCTTTTTTTGTGTTTACATTTTTTCGATCTTGTTGATGATATCATTTACATCTGGAAATACACCTGTTTCCAATTTGGAATAGATCCTGGTCTCCCCTGCCGTGATTTCAAAAGCTCCTCCTGATGATGGGATGAGTAAAACTTCTTCAATATCGTAACGGAAATGGGTAAATAACTGTTCCGCGAAACTCGCGGCTTTTGGTGAGTAGTTTCACCTTAAACAGAATTCAATTTTGATTTTACGATTGTTCATGTGGAAATCTCCTTTCTATTCAAAGTCCTCTATTTCATTTTAGTTCAGGGCTATTTCTGTTGCAAATCAGATCTGGTACCCACTTTAATATTTTGCCCGTTCTCTTATATTTCCTGTACAATATAACTATCTATACGTAAAGGAGTGATAGCCATGAGTAAAGAAGAGATCATCCGTTTGACGGCTCTTTCCTCTAAAGCCGGCTGAGGATGCAAACTAAGTCCAAGTGACTTGGCGCAAGTTTTGCGTCAGCTGCCTCCTCAACCAGAAAATAAAGAATTGTTAGTTGGGAATGAATCCTCTGATGATGCGGGGATATATCAATTAACAGATGATATTGCTCTTGTTCAAACAGTCGATTACTTTACTCCTGTCGTCGATGATCCCTTTCTGTTCGGACAAATCGCAGCAGCCAACGCATTGAGTGATGTATATGCCATGGGCGGCACTCCGAAGACAGTATTGAATATAGTCGGATTTCCGATTAAAAAGCTTGGCAGTGAGATGCTTACTCAGATACTCGCAGGTGCACAGAAGAAAGTATTGGAAGCTGGTGCAATCACTGTGGGTGGCCATTCAATTGATGATAGTGAGCCGAAGTTTGGATTGAGCGTAACAGGAGTGGTTCACCCGGAAAAATTTTGGACGAATACAGGCGCCAAAACGGGAGATGTTCTGGTGTTGACGAAACCGATCGGTACAGGAATCTTAACGACGGGTATCAAACGTCAAGCTGTGACAGCGGAGCAAGAAGCTGAAGTGGTTGCCTCAATGAGTATATTGAACAAGAAAGCCGCAGAAGCTTTGCAATCTTACCAAGTAAATGCCGTCACCGACATTACGGGGTTTGGACTTTTAGGCCATGCTTTTGAAATGGCGAAGGGAAGTCATGTAACTCTTACTCTAAGCTACTCATCGATTCCGCAGCTGCCCGGTACACAAGAACTTGCTGGTGCAGGTATTATTCCCGGGGGCTCTAAAGCGAACCACCAATGGCTGAGGAATGAGGTCTTTTATGACTCAGCTCTTACAACAGTGGATGAGCTGATTCTTTGTGATGCGATTACCTCCGGTGGTTTATTGGTGAGTCTGCCGAGAGATCAGGCCATGAAATATATCGATGATTTACATGGACATTCCATAGATGCATGGCTGATCGGAGAAGTAACTGACAGAACTGACAAAACGGTCCATGTGTCAAAATAGTCCTATGATATACAGAACGGCTCGAATAATAAAAACGCCAGAAAAGTGTGTGATTACATTTTTCTGGCGTTTTGTTGTATCAATTTAAAGAAATGCTGATGAACCTTTTTTGAAAAGATTCGTATTTGGTAAGGGAACCTATTGTTTTCTTCTATTGAGAAACAATTAAACCATAATACTTTCTTGTCCAAGCTGATAAAAGGGATGTTTGTCTTCGAATCCCCTACTTCAAAAGAAGAGGTATTTTGATAAGTCTGTTTACATAATAATTTTATGGTTACAATAGGGTTAATCCTCTTTAATGCTTTCATTATTTCAGGAGGTATGTCGTTCATTGAGTTGACATTCACGATGATCTCTTCTTGGCATGCATGAAGATCTTTCAGTATCCGTTTATGATTATCAATAGAATACCATTTCAACTTTTTTGCAGTGCTTATTACCGTTTTGGAAAAATCCGACCCAGTTTTAACAAAACCTTTTGTATATAGAAAATCGATCAATTGATGAATTGGCTGTAATGGATGAGTCTTCCTTTTAACAAAGTGATCGTCCGCAACCAGAATGAATTTCCCTCTTGCCCGTGTAACCGCCACATTGATCAGCCTATCGCTTCCTTTGCGGGTAAGTAAGGCACCAGCTTTTTCATGAGCGTTCCCATCGACGACATCGAAAATGATCATATCATTTTCTGAACCTTGAAATCCATGAACCGTAGCAGCGTAAAGGCTTAGCTTTTCTCCCTGGTAGAGTGGCCCAATAAGTTCTTGCAGCAGGAGGTTGTACCATCTTGCTTGCGCCCGGTATGGTGTAACGATTCCGATTGAACGGGTTCCATCTTCCAGTGCTTTTATAACCAACATCATTGTGATGAAGCTTGAAAGGATATTCCATCTTGAGCCGCGATCGGTTTCTCCCCACTCTGATCCTTCCTGCAGGGATAATAGAATGCTCCCTTGCCTGGAAAAGGGTTCCTTTAGCAAAATTTCTTCTCTCATCTTTGCCGCATCAGGATGATCGCCCACTTTAGAGTGATAGATAAAATGGTTTGTAAAAGCGGATATGCTCGGATGCATACGTCTTTGTTCGGGGAGCAGCAGCAATTGTGGATGCCCATTCCCTTTTTCTACGGAGCCAGCCACGTTGGATAAGTGGAAGATATCTTCTTTTAACCACTTCGAGACTGAAGGATGAAAGCTTCCTGCGATAGGGGGAAGCTGCTTGAAATCTCCGCATATGATGATTTTTTTTCCTATCGATGCGGCAAAAGCCACTTGCGGCGCATACGCCATGCTCGCCTCATCCACAATAACAAGGTCAAATTCCTCATCGTAAATGAGGGGGTCGATTGCAGATTTACTTAATGTAGTCCCGATCACCTTGGCATCAGCTACGAGTCCGCCTTCCCGTCTTTTAAGCTGCTCCTTCAATTTTTGATAATGCACCTCTAACTGTGAAAGTCGTTCGTAATCGTAGGTTGAAAAAGACTTAGAAAGTTTTTTCTTCAGTTTCCTTCGATACGTCTCCGTTCTATTCTTTTCCTGAGCAAGCTTGGGGTCCTGCTGCTCCAATAGCTGGATCACGCTCAAATCAGTAATCCCGTCCCCATATGATTTTCGGTTGATTCCATAACGAATGACCTCTCCTGATTTCCAGCGTTTATGCTTCGTAAGGAAATGGTGCATTTCTTCTATTAACACATCGACCGCTGCATTGCTATGAGACAGGAGGAGCACTCGCTTTCCTTCTGAATAATGATAGGCTGCTACACGGGCCAATGTGTATGTTTTACCGGTTCCCGGCGGTCCCCAGAGATAGGTGACAGGATTATGTTTACTTCTTAGATATGCTTCGTGCAGAGTATCTTTCACAACGGCTGCGTTATGGAACGTTTTTTGCGGAGGAAGCATCAGATCTTTGATCCTAAGTGCTTTACCATGTCTTTCTTTGGCTTCTTCCAGCCTTTCAATCAGTTTCTCGAGCAGCTCCCACGGTTCGTGAATGAGCTGTCCGACTGTGACGGGGTCACCAATATACCGATCAAACTCTACAATGCATTCCCGCTCTTCTGAACTGATAACGGCTCCGGACAGCAATCTTCCACCCGTTTTAAAGATGACAGTGCTTCCTTCGGGAAAGGAGGCGGAATATGCCAAAGTAAACCAATAAATGTAAGCAGTATCAGTATCATCCTTCCTTAAGCATCTACCCGCTTCTATATGAATCCCAGTAGTTTCTCGCCTTTTCAAATGTCCAATTTCAATCTCAAGAGCTCTCTGCCACTCTTCTATTAAACTAGTTATATTCATTTTAAATCACCTGCAGGATCCCAAAAATCAAACAAAGAATAATCATAACAATATTTGATTTCAATGTGAAGGCAAATAAACATGGATGCATACACATCATTGCATTCATAGAAAAAGAGAACCGAAACATACCACGGTTCTCTTGTGACTTTCTTATAATTCGGTTGACATATCGCTCAATTTTTCGGCAGATCCTGCTAATTGTGCTATAGCCTGTGAAATATCCTCTACTGCCAGAGAAATTTCTTTCATTTCGCCTTCAACTTTTTCACTCTTTACTTTACTATGATCAATTGAGTCAACGATTTCATCAAAAAATAGATGGGCTTCATTAGTAGAATTCATTCCAGTTTTGGCAAGTCCCTCTACAGATGTTATATAACTTGATATTTTATCTACCTGCTCTTTTGTTCCTGAAATTAAACCGGATACATTCGTTACTGAACTTTTCGTTTGGTCTGACAGTTTTCGAACTTCTTCAGCAACGACAGCAAATCCCTTTCCGTGCTCGCCTGCGCGGGCAGCCTCGATGCTCGCATTAAGGGACAATAGATTTGTTTGTTCGGCAATGGTTTGAACGATGGAAACAATGTCAAAGATTTGATTGGATATCTGCTGCAGCTGTTGGATTTCTTTAAGCATTTCACCTAAATCGGAAAGGATTTTACTCATATGGTCTTTCTGCATCCCCATTTTATCTTTACCTTCTACTGAAAACTCACCGATCTTTTCAATCGCTGCTGTTCCTTCTGAACTTAGAGTACTTACTTCATCCATGCGGGAAGTGATCGTTTCAAGGGAGGCCATTGATTCTTCAGAAATCGCTGCAAGGCCATTTGCAGCTTCTTGAACTCGAATCGTGACATTTTCTTTAAGCAGGCGTGCTTCCTCCCTCATTTGATCATTTTGATCTTCATATGCTTCCAGCACCAGCTGCTGTTCAAGGTTCAAGATCTTTGTAACGGATTTGATTACTTTATGATAATCATCTGCATGTGTAAAAGTACGGAACAATACTTGAAATAATGTCATCTGCAGATTCTGGAAGGAAGCAATATACCACTTAGTCGGCAATCCTATTTGAATATGCATCTTAGCGATTTTTCTTCTTTTGTCGATAAATGTATGATCGATATTTCCGTTAAACATTTCTTTTATATGTATGGCGAGTGTCCCTTTTAAGCGATTGATGGAACTATATTGACTCACGATCGCTGAAAGTGTTGGATTATGTTCGATCGGGAAATAGAAGCCGTCGACGATTTCTTCGATGTTGCCCTCTACAATATTACCGGATGCTTTAAGAACAGCCAAATCATCTTCTGTCAGCTGAATCATTTCCAGCTGTTTTGCCATTTCCAATGGGACTGTGATACTTACCTCGCTGATCCACTCTGACTCATTAAGTCTGTTTACTTGAACACTCTTTCTCCTCTTTATTAACACGAGAACCCCTCTTTTGTCTGTATAATATATCCTCTATAGGAAAAACCTATCTCTTACTATATCAAAAAACACCCTGAAAGACAGGGTGTTTTTTGAAAATATATTGAACAATCAAGGACTTTTGGATTACTTTTGTCTTTCACTCTCTTTTGGCTTCTCAATATACCTCTCAGCAAAATACAGTACATCCTCTACATACTCCGTACTGTGATTATAAGCAAATACAGCTTGTTCAATTTCACCATTTGCTGCCCCATTACGTGCCAGATAATTCGCTGCACTGAATACGGCATCTTCAATTTGAAACGGATCGGCAACACCATCTCCGTTTCCATCAACTCCGTATCCCCCATATTTTTCAATGATTTCGGGATCGGTTTTCTGAGTCTCGGGAATGTCCCCTTTTCCAAGGTCACCGCATGTCGGGTGTGACCATCCAACAAATGTGCAGGGCATAAACTGCATATGTCCCTCGGCACCAACAGGAGAGATGAGGGTTTTCATAGTGGAGAATTTCGTTTCAACCCGATGGTGGGCGGCCAATAGGTTCCAAGGGACCCCATATTCTTTTTCGGCTGCTTTATATATCGGAATATATTCAGGCGGTACCTCTTCTCTACCTAATAAAGAAAGTTTATTGGTATTGGGAAGGTCGTTAACTGCAAAGTAAATGAGCAGAATGAAAAATGGGATCAAAAGTATCTTAAATGGAGAGGCGTGCTTCTTTTTATAGGTTGTCTTTTTCTTTATTGGTCTTTTGGCCATACCGTCACGCCTCCTTCCTCAGTAATGATTCCCTTTAGTATTTTAATATGAGAACCCGATTAACACAATCCTAGAATGGTCTTAATAAGAAATACCTTCGGCGGGAATGTAGATTGTCCAGACTCCAGGGGAAAGCCATTAATAAAAAAATGACCCGATTGAGTCACGTTTGGACTCTTCGGATCATCGACTTTTATTTTTTTATTAGTGGCAAAACGCTGCTCCAACGATAATTAACAAAATGAATAGAACTACGATTAATGCGAAGCCTCCCGCGTATCCAACTCCGCCAACTCCGCCGTATCCGCATCCGTATCCAGGGTATCCGTATCCATACATAATCAGTCACCTCCAGTTATCTAACTACGATATTAATGTATGTATGGGACAAATTGTAGGTTAATCAAAATGATAAAAAGACTTTGGAACTGATAATAAAAAGCGTGTCGTAACAGGTTTTACAGGACCCCCTCCAAAGAATAAATGATGAAAATGACCAGTTTTCTTAAAAGAAACTATAGATATTAGATAGCTCATAATAAAATAAAAGCGCCCAGACAATGTCTGGACGCGGATTCTTCATTATATTTTTTCATGAGGTTCAGTCTTCTTTCTTGGTTTAGGTTTGATGTATAAACCAAGTTCCTTCTTCTCATGATTAAGTGATTTGTATAATGAAACCATCATGAGTGCCATGATGACTGAGAATGGCAGTGCGGCGACAATGAGCGCATTTTGCAGTGCCTGTAATCCCCCACTGTATAATAGGATCAATGCAACAGTGGATTGTGCAATTCCCCAAGTTAACTTTACATAGTTTGGAGGGGTCAATGAGCCGTATGTCGTTTGCATCCCAAGAACGAATGTTGCTGAATCGGCTGAAGTAATAAAGAATGTGCCGATCAGAGTGATGGCTACAACGGATAAAATAGTAGACCATTCAAAGTTGTTGAATACAGCAAATAGAACTTCTTCTGTAGCAAATTGAGTTAAATCTGTACCGGCTTGTTGGACTTCGATTGCAGAAGTACCGAATGCAGCAAACCAAAGGAAGCTGACAAGTGCCGGAAGCAGCAATACTCCAATCAGGAATTCACGAATCGTTCTGCCTCGCGAAACACGGGCGATAAAGATACCGACGAATGGAGACCAGGAAATCCACCATGCCCAGTAGAAGATGGTCCATCCATTGATCCATGAACGGTGCTCTGCATTCAATGGTGCGATCCTAAAGCTCATGGCTGCGATATTCTGGATATATGCCCCGATTGTATCTGTGAACATATTCAGGATCAATAGTGTCGGACCGATAAAGAATACTAATACGAATAATCCTATTGCCAATACCATATTAGTATTGGATAGATACTTGATGCCTTTACTCAATCCCGACCAAGCAGAAATCATGAACAGCACTGTAACGATAGCGATAATGATGAACTGTACGGTGAAATTGTTAGGAATTCCGAATAGATAAGACAGCCCCCCATTGATTTGAGCAGCTCCAAATCCAAGTGTCGTCGCGACACCCACTACCGTAGCAAAGACTGCAAGTACGTCTATGACAGTTCCTAATGGACCGTTTACTTTATCACCGAAGATAGGTCTGAGCGCTGCAGAAATCAAGCCTGGTTCATCTTTTCGGAACTTATAGTATGCAAGAGCTAATGCAACAATTGCATAAATTGCCCAAGCATGAATTCCCCAATGAAAGAATGTATAGCGCATTGCTTCTTTGTTTGCCTGATTGGTGCCTCCTTCTGCGAGAGGCGGTGCCATGAAGTGCGAAAGCGGCTCTGCAGCCCCCCAGAATACAAGTCCAATCCCCATACCAGCACTGAATAACATAGCGAACCAAGTCCCTTTAGTGTATTCAGGCTTTTCATCCGGTTTACCTAATCTAATCGTCCCCATAGGGCTGAAGATCAGGAAGACACAGAATATCACTATTACGGTTACTAATATTAGATAATACCAGCCGAATGTAGATGTAATGAATGTCTGCATATTGGCAGTTACTGTTTCAAAAGATTTTGGAGCAATCACTCCATATGCTACAGCTGCTGCTACGAGTGCAACTGTAATCCAGAAAACATTTGAAATACGTTTCATAATAGATCTCCTTTCATTTTTTTCTTTCTTTGTACAATATCTTTGCGGGAAGAAAACATAGAAATAGGCCCATTTCCATATTCCCTCTTTTACGCCCTTGAAACCAACATTCATAACCCTAGCAAAACTAATGATGAAAATGCAAGCGAAAACCTTTAATTTTGACTAGTGTTTGCCAATGGAGCGTTTTCATTCCAATTAATTTCAATTAAAATGAAAGGAGTTTTTACTTACTGCTAACCATTATGGCAGGTGTGAAAATACAAAAAAAAACGTTCTCCAACTTGAGAGAACGTTTTTGATATTTACTCTTCAATAATTTTTACTTTTACATCCCGGACACCGTATTGAAGCGCATCTTCTTCATGCTCCATGTAAATATCAATACGATTTCCTTTAATCGCTCCGCCTGTATCTTCTGCCCTCGCATATCCGTAGCCCTCAATATACACTTTTGACCCCAACGGAATGACATCCGGGTCAACAGCAATGACTCTTGCATCGGGATTGGCAATTAAATCAACACCGGTCTTTGTGATACCGATACAGCCTTCACAGTAAGCTGTATATGCTGTAGCCGTCATATCTATTTCTTTTACAACATTATCGTCGTTTTTGTCAGCATCACTTTGTTCTGTAGCTGCAGTCTTTACAGCTGATTCTTGCGGTTCTTGTCCATTCACAGTTATACCTTTTTCGAGCAGTTCCTGACGGGTAACTGCCTCTTCAATAGAAATATGATAACGATTGGCAATCTCCCAGAGGATGTCGCCTTTTTCTATATTATGATAATCGTTTAGTGCTTTTTCTGTGTTATCGTCCGA
The DNA here is from genome assembly GCF_903645295.1 of Bacillus sp. Marseille-Q1617. Taxonomy (NCBI): domain Bacteria; kingdom Bacillati; phylum Bacillota; class Bacilli; order Caryophanales; family Bacillaceae; genus Bacillus; species Bacillus sp. Marseille-Q1617. Next base: position 2,036,959 of record NZ_CAHJXM010000001.1, on the reverse strand, counting down.
TTCTGCTGCTGCAGAAGGCAGTCCGATTGAAAGAATGACTGTGAAGGAAAAAATGGAAAATAATACTTTTTTCATATTGTAAAATTCCTCCTTTTGTGGTTCGTGGTAAAAACCAACAAAAGAAATAGTAACATAGACATGCATCAGCCACATATCAAACTGTTTATAAAAGAATAACAATTAGATGACATCCCTGTAACAGTTAGGAATGTTGGGACTTTTTATTCTTCTTGAATTCCAACAGTTCCAACATTTGTTTGCGCATGGAGAATAAACCAGATGATAAGGTGAAATTTTATGGACATCAAGCAGCCATTATTTTTACCCATACAAAAAACCTCATTGAGAATCAAATCCCAATGAGGCGATCTATATGAATTATTTTGTTTCAAGAACTTTTACGTTTACAGTTTTTCTTCCCCAATCAGTCGCTTGATCTTTTGAAGGGATGAATACGTCGATACGGTTTCCTTTAATTGCACCGCCAGTATCTTCAGCAGTTGCATATCCATAACCTTCTACATAAACTTTAGATCCAAGTGGAATGACATTAGGATCTACTGCAATTACTTTTGCATCTGGGTTTTCATTCAAGTTTACTCCTGTAGCCGTGATTCCTGAGCAGCCTTCACATTCAGCTGTATAAGCAGTAGCTTCAACAGTAAGCTCCTTAGCTACGGCATCTTGTTCTTCTTGAGGTGCAGCTTCTGCAGTCTCTGCTGCCGGTTCTTCAGCTTCTGGAGCTACTTCTGGTGTTTCTTCGGCTTGAGGTGCCGGGGCAGCCTCTTCTTGCTCAGAAGTATTTACAGGAGTTGAAGTTGCTTTATCATCCAGGTTAATTAACAATTCCTGTCCAGGCACGATAAGGTCACTTTCCAGTGCGTTCCATCCTTGCAGACTGTCTACTGAAATGCCATAATTTGATGAAATACCCCAAAGAGTGTCACCTTTTTTTACTGTATAATATTCTTTTGATGATACTTTCAGTTCCTGGTCAGGGAAAATAAGGTCTGTACCTAAGTTGTTCCATGTTTTAAGCTGATCTACAGTTGTGCCATATTCCTTCGCCAATCCCCAAAGCGTATCTCCCTTTTTGACTTCGATTTCTTGTGCTGAAGCGCTAGCACCACCGGCAACTGCTAGAGTAGTGAAAGCAGCAACAGAAATAATCGATTTTTTCAGTTTCATAGAAAAATTCCTCCTTATGTAGCTAGCCCTATTTATTTTTGCTAACAGGGAAAATACTAACATAGTAAAATCTCAATACAATAACAAGGAAATTATAAACATGCGTCAGAAATATTTCACACCTGTAATATTAAGCGCTTTCCTGTATAAACTATCATGTAGAGGAATAAAAAACCAATAAATATAGATAATATTGGTTTTAGTGGTTATATATAGATAAATGTGACTCTAATTGAAGGACGGTAGAAATCTTTTTTCTCTTAACAACTGAATGGTTACAATTTATACTTAGATAGATACGTGAACTAGCGTGGGAGGTTTAACAGGTGGAAAATCAAAAAGAGTTGATCGTACTTTATAAAGATGAACCCGATGAACATGCCGGCAGATGTGAATGCGGAAATAATGTCTTTCATTCACGTGTGTTGGACGGCAAATTCTATCGCAAGTGCCAGGAATGCGGTAAAACAAAAATCGTTTAACTAACAAAGAGGGACGGACCTTATGTAGGCCGTCCCTCTTTGTTTTATTTTGTTAAAATGATTGGTTCGTTTTTAGTGATGATGATGGTGTGTTCAATCTGGGCAACGAGACTTTTGTCAGGCGTGATGTATGTCCAGCCATCGCCTTTTTCAATTACGTTTTGTGCCCTTCTTGAAATAAATGGTTCAAAGGCGATGACCATTCCCTCTTTCAAAAGCCCGTTATCCCAGGGATCGAAATAATTCAGGATATGGTCCGGTTTTTCGTGGAGTGATTTACCCACACCATGTCCGGTAAGGTTTTTAATAACGGTGTACCCATTTTTCTTTGCTTCATTATGAACGGCTTTCCCGATCCCGTTCAGCTTTGAACCAGCTTTGGCTTTACGCAGGCCGGCTTCGAATGATTTCATAGCTGCCTCACACAAATCGGTAAGTTTCAGGTCTCCCTCACCAACCACGAACGAAATACCGGTATCTGCATAGTAACCGTCTTTTGATCCTGACACATCAATATTCACAAGGTCGCCCTCTTGAATGACTCTTTCACCAGGAATCCCGTGGGCAACTTCTTCGTTCACGCTGATGCACGTAAAGCCCGGAAAGTCATATTCCCCTTTGGGCCCTGAAATAGCTCCGTTTTCTTCAAACATTCTTCCTGCTATCTCATCGAGCTCTTTCGTCGTTATACCAGGTTTGGTTTGAGACTTTAATTCATCCCGTATTTGCGCGACGATTCGGCCGATTACTTTTAAAGCTTGCAATTCTTCATCTGTTTTGACTATCATACTATCTTCCTTCTCTTTGTGAATTTCGTCTTCCCTTACTATACCTAAACCCACTCTTTTTTTAAAGAAAAAGCTCTATTTTTGTGCAAGGCTCCGTAAAAATTCCAAGATCACACGATCAGGAATATGAGCGGGATAAAAAAAGACAGAATTACTGCTGTTAACGCCATTGCGGCTCCGCTTATCGCTCCTTCCTCTTCTCCCTCTTTAAGCGCCTGGGCGGTGCCAATTCCATGCGAGATGACGCCGAAAGGAAGTCCCTTTGCAATCGGGTGAGAGATGTTCAGCGCTTTGAGAAGATACGGCAGGAACATAGCTCCGAATATCCCTGTAAGAATCACTACAGCCGGAATCACTTCAATCTTTCCATCTATAAGTTTCCCTATTTCCACTGCTACCGGGGTCGTAATTGTTTTTACAAGGAACGATCTATTGAATTCTGCAGGTATATCCAAGATGACCATGAGACAATAAGAGATAACCATGGATACTCCGCTTCCTGTTATGATACCAGATATGATTGGCTGCCAATGCTTAGCAAGAAGTTTCCTGAACTGATATAAGGGATACGCCAGCGCAACGGTGGCCGGACCGAGTAAATAGGTAATGACTGCAGTCCCTTCAGCATACTTGTCGTACGGTATATCAAGAATGAATAATGTAAGAATAAGAGCCGCCGAGCTGAGAAAAATGGGAATCGTCAACGGACTGGACCAGAGCCGATGGATCTTTATTGAAAGAATAAAGTAAAGAACTGTTATTCCTATCGCTGCCATTCCGTTAATTAGATCGATCATAAGACTTTTTCTCCTTCATCTGAATGAATCCCTGAACCGACAGGGAGGTTGCAGCAAATCCGCCCACCACGCTGATGACCAGAATCAAGGCGAGCCTCCACCCGTATTGATGCAGATAAGGTCCAAGAGCAACCGCACTCACGGATAAAGGTAAGAAATAAAATGAAAAATATTTTAAAAAGAAGTTTGCTCCTTCCATCAATAATTTTTCTTTTATAGTTCCCGTGACCAATAGAAGAAACAGCAAAAGCATTCCAATGATGCTGCCTGGGATCGGTAAATGAAAGAATCCAGCAATCCATTTGCCGGCTTCATAGAATATACACAGTATGAATATCTGAATAATTACTTGAAGCATGTGGCTTGCTCCCTTCAAATATGTTTTGAAATGATTTTAATATAGGGGTGCTGAAATAGTTGATGTCATGTATTTTCATTGGAATAATGTTAAATGCAGCTGTTGAAGATAGAAATTTATTATATCAGAGTAATTAGGGAAATGAAAAAAGGTATGGGTACCAAAAATTTTGTAAAGCCTTTCATTTTTTAACCATTTAACTATGAAATTTAAAAAAGATGATCCCTGAACTAATGACAGAGATCATCTTTTATATCTTCTTGGTCACTTTTAATTAAAAAAGGTAAACTTATCTGTTCTCCATTACCTTGGTTTAAAAGTGGATTAAAGTACTTTCACAAATGCTTCTGCTGTCGACTGACTGGATTGAGGGTTTTGGCCGGTCACAAATTTCCCGTCCGTTATGACATGGTCGCTCCACGCTTCAGACTTCTCGAATTGGGCACCCTGTTCACGCAGTTTAGTTTCCAACAAAAACGGCATTAATGAATCAAGGCCTGTCTGCTGTTCTTCTTCATTAGTGAAGCCTGTCAAGCTGATGCCATCCACCAGCCATTTTCCGTTTGATAATTTTGTACCTACGAAGCCTGCAGGGCCGTGACATACGGCTCCAATGGCTTTATTATTCTCTGCAAAATGGGCTAGTGCTTGCTGCAGGTCAGGGCTTTCCGGCAGGTCAAACATCGTGCCGTGCCCGCCCGGAAGGAAGATGCCGCTGTACTCATTCACATTTAGTTGGGAAAGCACCAATGTTTGGTCGAGTTCTTTCGTTATCCCTTTCCAGGTTTCCACATTTTCATCATCCAGACTGTTGGGGTCAAGGGGTATTCTTCCTCCTTGAAGGCTTGCTACGTCGACTTCGAATCCTTGGTTTTTAAACTCGGAGTATGGCTCTGCAAACTCTGATAACCACAGCCCTGTTTCATGTTCATCATCAATTTTACTTGCATTTGTTAAGACCATTAATACTTTTTTCAATGTATACCCTCCAGTATCTTCAAATATCTTTTGTGTACATAGTTGTTTTATCCTTTCTGATGAGAATTAAACGTGTAAGTGGATGTTTAGTTCCTCTGAAGACAAATTTATCGTATAAAGAAAACAGCGTGCCCTAATGGGCATCGCTGTTTTGGATTGGCAGACTGATCTTTACTTTTGTTCCTACCCCTTCGGTGGACTCATACGTGATCTTACCACTGTTGTTTTCAATGATTTTGTGTGAAATCAGAAGTCCTAATCCAGTTCCCTTTTCTTTTGTTGAATAAAAGGGTTCCCCCAGATGTTGAAACACTTCTTTCGGGATGCCTTCTCCATTGTCTTTAACAATGATGATATACTTCCCATCTTCTGAAGATGTTTCAATTTCAATCCTTCCATTTAGGTTAATGGCGTCAATGGCATTTTGGATGATGTTGAAAAATACCTGTTTCAAGCCGTTGGAGCAGCCAAGGACATTCCCGGTCTGTTCACCTGCATGCAAGGTTATTGTCCCGTTTTTGCTTTTGATTCCCGTGTCTGCAATCGTTATGACTTCATGCAGAATGTCTTCCATATTCAGTGATTTTTTTAAGATGACCTGAGGTTTTGCCAGGTATAAAAAGTCTGTAATGATTTCTTCCATTCTGCTGATTTCTTTCACTACGATTTGCAGATATTCTTCATTATACTGTTTTTTATCGTCACACAACTGAAGAAACCCTTTAATGGGAGTGAGAGGGTTTCTTATTTCGTGAGCGACTGCTGCTGCCATTTGTCCGATTACAGCTAGCTTTTCCGATTTTTTTATGTGTTCCTCCACCATCAGTCGTTCTTCAATATTACGTGATACAGAAACAACGTGCATGATTTCCTCTGACTCAGGATCGAAGATTGCTTTCAGGACACTTTCAAACCAGCTGTATTCTCCCGAATTACTCTTTACTCTATACGTTACTTGTATAACATTGTTCTCTTTATTTAGTGAGGATAATAATTCTTCAATTTTAGTCTGATCTTCTGGATGAATAATATCATATGGGTGCGTCCCCACTAACTCATTGGGCGAGAACCCAATGGAATGAATAGAAGGTGATAAATAGATATAGGTACCATCCGGTTCGTGAAGATTAATAATATCTGATGAATTTTCAGCAAGCAGACGATATTTCTCATCGCTCTTTTGTTTTTTGACCTCTATTTCCTTCTTTTCGGTAATATCGATTACTTGACCCAACACATACGAAACTCCCTGATCTTGTATGAGAGATACATGTAAGTCTCCTGTTCTCAGCTCCCCCGTCCGGGTAAAAAAGCGCTTCTCCATTTGATATTCCCGGCGCTTCCCTTCTATCACTTCCTGTAAGTACCCCATATCAATCTCGTAATCTTCCGGGTGTGAAAATTCTTCAAGAGAGTTCCACTTCCAGGTTTCATCTTTATAACCGATAAACTCCTTGAAGGCAGGATTGACCATTACCTTCGACTCATCCACCGTCATCACTAGCTGGGGGATCCTTGATTGATAGAACACCTCTTTAAAAAGACTGGCTGCCAGCATGATTTCACCGCCTTCTTCTTTTGCTGCTTATTTTACATCAAATAAAAACTGGACTTTCTTCTGTTGGGGATCCCATCCCAGATAAGCTGAAAATTGTTTGTCCCCTTTTTTAAATCCATCGATGCGATCTGATTTTCCTTCTTTCAACACTTTCTTGACAACGGTTGCTGTTATTTTTTTTGAAAGGATTGTTTTAGAGATGGTAAAGCTGCATTTTGCCTTTTGGTAATTGGCGCAGCCGTAAAATTTTCCTTTGTCTATGATTTTTCCGCCGCATTTTAAGCAGGTGCCTAGGCTGACTTTACTGCCCCTCTTTCCCTTTTTTCCAGGTGTCCGCTGAATGGAGGCTGTATCAAGGTCACCAAAACTCCATGATTCCGCTTCACTCAAGGCGTTCTGTACGAGTGTACGGCTCAATTTTTTTACTTGTTCCATAAATTCTGGTGCGGATGCATTTCCTTTTCCAATCTGCTGAAGGCGCTGCTCCCATTTTGCTGTCATTTCGGCTGAAGCCAGTACATTGTCACCAATTGCACGTATAAGCACTTTAGCTTTATCGGTCGGATGGACAATATTTTTCTGAATGCTTATGTACTGACGGTCTTTAAGCATGGTAATGATTCCTGCCCGTGTTGCTTCAGTACCCAATCCTTCCGTCTGTTTGAGCACTTTTTCAAGTTCATCATTATCAATATATTTTCCGGCGGTCTTCATCAAAGTGATCAACTGTCCTTCTGTGTACCTTTTAGGAGGCTGGGTTTTTCCTTCCTTGATGCTCACTTTGTTCACACTGCCTTGGTCTTTCTCATTTACAGGAGGAAGCAGCGGTTCCTTTTCTTTCTCGTTTTCAACAATGATCTTTCTCCAGCCCTCTTGAAGAACCTGTTTTCCTTTTGAAATAAATTCTGCACGGTCATCCACAAGAGTCGTAATGGTCGTATAATTTATGATGGATTTATCGTGGTGTGCCGCAATGAAACGCTTGATGATCACATCATATATTTTTTTCTCATCCGGAGAAAGGGATGACGGATCGGTAACCTGTTCGGTTGGAATGATTGCATAGTGATCTGATACTTTAGCGTCGTTTACATAGCGTTTATTATTCATCAAGCTCTCATGCGGAGTGGGTATCCATTGACTGTAAGGCCCGTATTCCTTCAATTTGTTAAGAATCTCGGGAAATGTTTCTGCTTCACCTCGGGTTACGTATTGGGAATCCGATCGCGGATAAGAAACGATTCCTTTTTGATAAAGCTTCTGGAGGACATCCAGTGTTTTCTTTGGTGAGAATTTAAACATCTTATTGATTGTCGCCTGCAAGGATGAAAGATTAAATAGCATCGGAGGGGAGAACTCTTTTCTTTCTGTTTTCACCTCTTTTATGACTGCAGGCTTATCCTCACAGAAAGCAGCAATTTTCCTGGCAAGTTCTTCATTTTGAACACGGCTCTCGCCGTCTTTTTGCCATGTACCCTCATACGTGTGATCAAGAAATTGAAAATCGGCCTTCACTTCCCAAAAGGGTTCACTCTTGAATCTATCAATCTCATCCTCCCGCTTGACAATCAGTGCAAGCGTTGGGGTTTGTACCCTTCCGGCCGAAAAAACATCCGACATACCCTGCTGTTTCAGTAGAATACTATATGCCCGGGAAGCATTCATTCCCACCAGCCAATCGGCGCATGCACGGGAATATGCTTCATAGTATAGATTTCGCAGTTCTCCTTCTTCCTTCAAGCTTTGAAAGCCATTAACGATCGCTTTTTCCGTCAGCGATGAAATCCACAGCCTTTTCATCGGTTTTTGGACACGGGCCATTGAAACGATGTTCCGGATAATCAATTCCCCTTCCCGCCCTGCATCCCCGGCATGAATGATTTCAGTTACTTCATTGTTGTGCAGCAGTTGTTTTATGACTGTGAACTGCTTAGCTTTCGCTCTTGACAGCTCATACTGAAATCGCAGTGGAATGATCGGCAGGTCATCAATCTTCCACTTCTTCCATTTGCTATCATACTTTTCTGGAGCTTGCAGCCCGAAGAGATGGCCGACCGCCCAAGTAATATAAGCCCCTTTTGGAAAAAGTTCGTTAGGCTGTACTTCTATGTAACCTTGTTTTTTCCGATGAGGAAACGGTTTGGCTAAAGTTGCACCTTGATCAGGTTTTTCGGCAATCACAACTTTCATCGAATGTCTCCTGTCCATGTTATTATTTCTTCATTATACCACGATTTTCCGAACCCTTGTTCTAATAAAAAAATAAAATTCTATTCTAATATCTCGAGGATCTTTCACTTCCCGCAGAGTTCTTCAGCTTACGCCCTGCTAAACAACTGCCTTTACCCCAAAACGATTATGAGTTATTGCTTAACTTTCAATAAAAAATGTTACAGCTAAGAAGGTTTTTCCTTAACTGTAACACTTTGAAAATGATCATTGACCCAAGTTTTCCAGGTTCCCTTTGATTTCCTGCAATTGATTAAAGGTTTGTACAATTTCAAGATTTTGCAGCTCGCTCAATTGAACTTCTCCTTTATCGATTTGAGCCTGCGCTTCTTCTATTCCCTTGAGTGCTTTATTGTTATACCCCTCCACTTTTGTATGAATATCCTCTGCAAGAGATGGCGGGGTCAGATCATTTATTTCCTCTATTTCTGTTTTCATCTCATTCAGGCGTTCTTGAAGTCTGGGAATGGCAGCCTGATCTGCCGACGCCTCCTCCACTAACGCTGGAAAATCATGTGCAAATTGTTCCGCTTCGTTTAAGTAATCCGTCATTTCTTCTACATAGGTTAAGCTGTTATTGGCTTCTTGTAACAACCCGCAGCCGGTAAGAAGGAATACTGATAACAGTAACAGGATGAATTTTTTCATGTTTTCTCTCCTTTTCATCACTTGATACTACTATATACGATGGGAGTAACATAAAGGTTTCATTTTAACTTTGACATAAGGGATGTTCACTTAAGTATGTTTACTTAACGAATCCAATAAAAGAAGAGCCGATTATGCATCAGCTCTCCACATGTTACTCGATAATCTGAAGTTCTTTTGGGAATTTTGTCAAAGTTTCATACCCATTTTCCGTAATGAGTACATCATCCTCTATTCTGACTCCTCCGATTTCAGGAACATAAATGCCCGGCTCGATCGTATAGGTCATCCCTTTTTTTAGAATGCCGTCATTTAAATGACTCATCGATGGGAATTCATGGACATTGATTCCGAGTCCGTGACCAATCCTGTGAGGGAAGTGATCTCCATACCCTGCTTCAGTGATGATATCACGGGCGATTTGATCCAGGTCTCCTATACGGTTGCCTGGCTTGCTTGCTTCAAGTGATGCAAGCTCTGCATGAAGAACAGTATCGTAGATTTCCCTTTGCTTATCAGAAACTGATTTATAAGCAAATGTCCGTGTGATATCTGATGTGTATCCTTCAAGGACGACTCCGAGATCAAACAGCACAAAGTCTCCTGGCTGCAGCTTTCTGTCTCCAGGATTTCCGTGGGGGTCTCCAGCCTTTTCACCAAACAATACCATTGTCGAGAAGGACATTTCACGTATTCCTTTTTTCTTCAGCTCGTATTCAATCTTCGCAAGTACTTCCATTTCAGTGATGCCTTCCCGAAGTGCACTAACCCCTACTTCGACTCCGAAATCTGCCATCTTAGCCGCCCGGCGCATGATTTCAATTTCTTTTTCATCTTTGACTACACGCATTTCGTTTAATTTGTCTTCTGCATTTACCACCTCGGCATTGCTGAAAATGGATAGAAACGCTTCACTGCGCCCATATGTTAAGACTTCTTTTTCAAATGCCAGTTTATTCCCTTTCACTCCACGCTCTTTTATTGCTTGCTGTATAAAATTCCATGGATTTTCATGGTCGGAATAACCGATCACTTCATATTGCCATCCTGCATCCTTGACTTGCCGCGCTTCCATTCCCGGAACTACCACAAAGGGATCTGCATCAGGGAATACGAATAGACCCATCAGCCGTTCATGAGGATCTGTGTGAAAATTCGTCAAATAAAATACGTTTTCGGTTGAATTGATAAATGCCGCTCCAATGTTCTCATCATTCAACCATTGTTTTAAGGTTTCTAATCGCTGTTTCATTCTTGGTTCCTCCTTGATTCTCTTATATATATGGAATCGTATAAATAAGCATATTTATGCTAACATATTTTTGTCTTTACGTGAAATACGAAGCAAGAAAATAAAACAGGCATAAAAAACACCCTGTTGTTTATTTGACAGGGTGATGCTTTTCCTACCTCTTGCCTATAAAGAGTTGGAACCTAATATGATATAATTTGGATACACAGCAGATGTAGGGTGGGAGTGGCCACTTCCTGGCTAAAGGAGGTGGTGCCTATAGTGACAACGTATGAGGCATTGACGCTAATGATTACATTCAGCTCTTTGATCGTCTCCATCATTGCCATTGTTATTTCGAATGACAATAAGAAATAACCCCACCCTCGTTAAGCGCCTAAACTTAGAAGGGCAGAGTTATTTCCTTTCTCTATTGGGCCACTGCTTTCCTTGCAGTTGCTGTGTGGCGAGAGACATCGGCTGCAACCGGTGTCTCTTTGTTATTAGTTATGCTCTACTTTTAAGATAGTATAGATTTTTAATTAAATCAAGGTATTAACCTTTCCAGATTAATATCTATATTACGTTATGACATACGTTTGATTAATATGCAGTTTCACTCGGTTTAGGCTTTCGAACGAATGCCATGATCCCGGCAATTAAGAATAAGAGACCAGGAATGAATCCAAATCCTATGGTACCGACCCCGATCACAAGGGCAGCTAGAATGAACATGATTCCTGAAAGGATTGGTTTTTTGTTTTTCACAATTGTGAGAACAGCAATCAATCCAAGAATGGAGGCAATGATACCGATAGCGATTAAATACCATCCCATGGTTTCTGCTATTCCCAAAATAAATGAAGTATCCTCAGGTGTCATCGCGGGATCACCCTCCATCATATTCTCCATTTCATTCATTACTGCAGGATCACCCATGCTCATATTCGTTGCGATTCCGATGATGGAGAACAAAGCGGATAACACGATTCCGATGATTCCCATTACTACTTCTCCAGTTCTTTTAACCATACGTTTCCTCTCCTTCGCTAAGTCAAACTTTACATTTTCTTGAACGTCTAAACATATCACTCTGTTGTATGTTTCGTCACTTTCTTTTTCATATAAGATTCCAACATACCGATATCCTCTGGAAATGCCAACGGAAGGCTTCTCAACTCTTCAAGTGATACCCACTCAATTCCATGGATTAATCCATCAGGATCTTGGATAGTTGCTGCCCCGCTGATGACAGACGTCTCAAAATAAAGAACTTCTATAGAAATTTCTCCACCAGATCCCCATTTAGTATATACTTGTTTACCGACTTCTACTTCGTATCCGGTTTCTTCCCAAACTTCCCTCTTACAGCATTCTCCGATGGATTCATTCGGTTCCAATCCTCCCGAAGGTATGGACCAGAGTTTCTCTTCATCCTTTTTCCCTTGGTACACCATGAGTAAACGCTCATTTTGAATGCAGAGAGCCGCAGCCCCTTTCCAATTCAATTGATGTCCTCCTTTCGATCATGCAATCATGGTGTCATCGTCATTTCTGCTTTCTTTTCATGAAAATAGATTCACTTCACATTAGGATATTCTATATTTTTACAAATTTCTCCTTCTTCTGCAATGAAGTCTTATTATTCAGATTATTGATGATAACCTCAAGAAATATCCCCGTTAATCCGCAAGTAAGGCTACATGCTGAGTTTTTTCAGTATCATTTTTTCCACTCTATTCCAAGGCAGAATGGCTTTTAACAGAATTGTCAATTTGGTTCCCCTGCCGGCAGGGATTCTAAATGCAGTTACTTTACCGGCTGCAATATCACCTACGATAGCGGCGATCTCTTCAGGGTTCCCTAACTTTTCCTGGCCGTTTTCCAATTCTGTTTCAATTTTTTCCATGTAGGTATAATAGGGTGACTCTTTTTCAAGAGATCTGGAGGCCACCTTTTTGCCTGAAGTCCAAATGTTTGTTTGATAGGAACCGGGTTCAATTAAAAATACATCAATGCCAAACGGTTTTAGCTCCAGCCGGAGACTCTCGCTATATCCTTCAAGTGCATGTTTAGAAGATACATATGGACTTAAACCCGGAAAGCCGAAACGGCCGCTGATGCTGCTCATATTGATGATTTTTCCATTCCCTTGATCCCTCATAAAAGGCAAGACGATTTGAGTAACTGCCATCACCCCAAATACATTTGTTTCAAATTGTTCCCTGTATTCATTGATGCCCACCTCTTCTGCAAATCCTCCAAGTGCATATCCTGCATTATTCAAAAGAATATCCACTGAAGTATACTTTTCGTTCAGTGTTTCTTTAAAACCTTCGATGGATTCTTCAGAGGTAACATCCAGAGGCAGGATTGTTATGTAAGATTCCACACCACGTGTTTTGGCCATTTTTTTTAATTCATCTGCTTTTTTTATATCTCGCATCGTTGCAAGTACATAAAACTCCCGACTTGCAAGTTCAATTGAAGAAAGTAATCCAAAACCGCTATTAGCACCTGTCACGATTGCAATTTTTCTATCCACCGTTCTTCCCCCTAGTTCAAGTTATCTAATAATAGTATAGCAATATGGAAAATATACATAAAAAAAGACGGCTTCATCCCATTGAAGCCGTCAAAGTCGAGGATATGGTGTCAATTTCACTTGTAAGTGTACGATAACTATCACCTATTTTTCAACTGCGCTATAAAGCTTTCATTGCTTCTCTGCTTATATGGACAAAAGTGTGTGGTGGTTTCCGCACGAATTCATATATTTATATAATTTCAGGCATAATGTAGAAACTCCTATTTTGCAGGGGCAGTGGCGAGTTCCTCTCCTTTATTGTTATAAAATGTTACTAATGGAACGGCGAGTTGTCTTTGGTAATTTTCCACTTGAATAAAATATGGACCCTTCCCCAGTTTAACTTTCTTAAAGTCTATCTGATTACGATACTGAAAGTGATCTGCCCCGCTGTCCCTAACGTTACCGTATACGATAAATCGTTGGTTATTCAAGTAGCTCGAGCCAAGTAAACCATGGTTCGCTTCCTCGTCTCTAACCAATTCGTAGAGTGGAAACGAATCTGTTTTGATATAATAAGCAATCCCGATTTTTTCGTCCAAGCTTTTTGTAGTATACAAGAGAACATACTGATCTCCGATTTTTCTTTTTAGAACAACGCTGACCTTATTTTTATTAACTGTCTTGAATTCTTCTAAATGTGACTCCAGGTTGTCTTTTGTTGAAAGGAGGTCTCTTTTTTCTATAATATTCATCAGAAGAGTGCTAATGGCGGTGCTAACGATTATAATCAACAAAACCTTTGGCATCTTTAACTTCTTCACTGCTTTCCTCCTGAATCGATGTCTTTATATACGTATTCCCTGAAGATTGTAAATCCCAGCTTTTCATAAAAGTCCCTTGCCATTTTATTGTCACGCCAATAGTCCAGTTCGACTTTAGGTAAATGATGATCAGCTGCGAGACGGAAAATTTCATTCATGAAAACCGTGCCATAGCCTTTCCCCCGAACATGTTCTTCAATACTAATTTGATGAACCAGCAGTGACTTGTACGCTTTCTTAAATGGATTCTCGGGGTAATGCTTAATTTCGAGCCATGCATATCCAACGGTCTCAACTTCATCTTCAAGTATAAGGAAGATGTGGTTAGGCTTAGAGATTATTTCTTTAAAGAATCCCTTGATTTCCTCGTATCTATAGTCTTTAAAATAGCCGGGATAAGCTTCCGCATGCACTTTTTGAACGGCTTCATTTAATACGGCGATTTTCTCATAATCATTGGTCTGATAAATATTCATGTACTTACCCCCATTTTTTCCTTGTTTTCCAATTATATCAAATGTAATGAATCCTGTAGTGATTTTTAAGACAACTTGGAAAAACACAAAAAAATCAGCAGGGGCTTACCCTGCTGATTCGCCATTTCTACTGTTGATCTACCGGCACCACTGCATTTTTCAATTCTTTTTTTAAATCCAGCGTGTATTCTATTTTTTGTTCTGCTTTCCAGTTCAATAGCTTTGCCATGATATCTATTGCTGGTTCGTGCCACTTCTCAACCCATTCACGGTCAAAGAACATGGCACCAGTTCTGCGGGTAAAGAAGTCAATCGGCGTCGCAGCCATTTCTTCCTGTACAGCATAGATGAGCTGGGCATAGAGAGTGACGGGCACCGTGCGCTCTTCTGATGAGCCGCTGTATGCATGAGCGAGCTTGAACAATTGGTCGACGTTGGAACCGTACATACGTGCAAGCTTTTGTCCTTCTTCTTCCGTCAAACCGTATTGAACGGCTTCTTTGGATTTTTGGTCGATAAATGCCTGTAAGTTTTTGGATCCTCCTACATGACCGCCGGATATAGGCATGTTCTTTGTTTCAGAAGATGGAAATTTCTTTTTCGTTTCCTCTTTCAATCTTGCAGATACAAGATCCACCACCGTCGCAGCCATTTTACGATAGCCGGTCAATTTTCCTCCTGCTATGGTAATCAGCCCGCTCTCCCCTTCCCAGATTTCGTCTTTACGGGAAATTTCAGAAGGATCCTTCCCTTTTTCAAAAATGAGTGGGCGGATACCGGCCCAGCTTGATTCCACATCCTCTTCCGTTACCTTTACTTCAGGAAACATATAGTGAATGGCGTCAAGAATGTAATCTCTATCTTCTGTAGTCATTTGGGGTGTCGCTTTATTTTTATCATAAAAAGTATCTGTCGTTCCGACGTACGCTTTTCCGTCCCTCGGAATCGCAAAGACCATGCGGCCATCTGGTGTGTCGAAATATACAGCTTGTCGTAAAGGGAATTTACTTTGATCGATGACAATATGGACTCCTTTTGTCAGGCGGAGCTGCTTGTTATTCGTGCTGTAATCCTTTCCGCGTACTTCATCAACCCATGGGCCGGCGGCATTGACGATTTTAGAACCGCGGATTTGCAAAGTTCCTCCATCTAAAAGATCTTCCGCTTCGATACCGACGGCTTTTTTATTTTCATAAAAAAAACGCTGCGATTTTGTATAATTAATGGCTGTTGCTCCATGTGCAATCGCTTCTTTCATCACTTCAATCGTTAGACGGGCATCGTCTGTGCGGTATTCCACGTAGTAGCCTCCGCCTCTTAAGCCATCCTTTTTCACAAGCGGCTCTTTTGAAAGGGTCTCTGCAGCAGAAAGCATCGATCTCCTTTCACTTTTCTTTACCCCTGCAAGAAAATCATATACTTTCAAACCGATCGATGTGCTGAATTTACCGAACGTACCGCCCTTGTGGAGGGGAAGCAGCATCCATTCAGGGGTCGTCACATGCGGACCGTTTTCATACACAATTTCACGCTCTTTCCCTACCTCAGCCACCATCTTCACTTCAAATTGTTTCAAATATCGCAAGCCGCCATGAACAAGTTTCGTTGACCGGCTGGATGTCCCCGCTGCAAAGTCCTGCATCTCTACCAAGGCCACTTTTATTCCACGCTTGGCAGCATCAAGGGCGATACCTGCACCGGTAATACCGCCTCCAATGACGATTAGGTCATAGTCCTGGGAGGCTAATTGATTTTTGATTTCTTGTCTTGCAGTACTTGAAAAGGTCATAATATACATCCTCCTGTATACACATTGTAAATCGTATTAATAAATTCAACTTCAGTTTATATATTGATGTTCTAGTAAGTGTATATCCATAAAAAAAGAGACCAAAACTAACATTATGGATTTGCAGGTCCATAATGCAGTTTGGTCTCTCTGGATCTCTTACCGATTTATTAACTTGTTATCATTATATCATAAATAAATATCATTTAAAAGCCATAGCGGCATTCACAGCTTTTTTCCAGCCGCCATATAATTCTTTTCGATCTTCTTCAGCCATTTTCGGTTCGAATTCCTTTTCCTTGTTCCATTGTTTAGAAATCTCTTCGCGGTCTTTCCAATACCCTACTGCAAGCCCTGCGAGATAAGCGGCGCCCAGTGCAGTGGTCTCACTGATGACAGACCTTTCGACTGGAACATCTAGGATATCACTCTGAAATTGCATCAGGAAGTCATTTTTCACCGCTCCGCCATCCACACGGAGCTTTTTCAGTGCAATGCCTGAATCAGCTTCCATGGCTGTCAATACATCTTTGGTTTGATAGGCCAGGGATTCCAACGTGGCACGTACGAAATGCTCTTTCGATGTCCCCCGGGTCAGGCCGAATACCGCCCCCCGGACATCGCTGTCCCAATATGGGGTTCCAAGTCCAACAAATGCAGGGACTACATATACGCCCTCGGTGGATTCAACCTTTTCAGCATATCCCTGACTGTCTTTGGCATCTTTCAACATTCGAAGACCATCACGCAGCCATTGAATGGCAGAACCCGCCACGAAGATGCTTCCTTCCAATGCATATTCCACTTTTCCGTCGATTCCCCAAGCAAGGGTGGTCAGTAATCCATTATCGGATTTCACTGCATTATCCCCGGTATTCATGAGCATGAAACAGCCTGTACCATACGTGTTTTTCCCCATACCTTTCTCAAAGCAGGCCTGTCCGAATAAAGCTGCCTGCTGATCGCCGGCTGCACCTGCTATCGGAATCTCCTGTCCAAAGAAATGATGGGGGATCGTTTTCGCATACACATCTGAAGAAGGCCGTACTTCAGGAAGCATAGACTCCGGTACGCCAAGTATGTCCAGGAGTTCGCTGTCCCACTCTAGTTCATGAATATTATACATTAATGTTCTTGAAGCATTTGAATAATCGGTTACATGTGCCTTCCCTCCGGACATTTTCCAAATCAGCCATGTATCAATCGTTCCAAACAGAAGCTGACCGTTCTCCGCTTTTTCCCTTGCTCCTTCCACATTGTCAAGAATCCACTTCACTTTTGTTCCTGAGAAGTAAGCATCGATTAATAAACCCGTCTTGTTCCGAAAGGTGTCATTGTGTCCCTGTGCCTTCAATTCTTCGCAAATGCCTGCTGTCTGTCGTGACTGCCATACAATTGCATGATAAATAGGAGTACCGGTCTCTTTATCCCAGACGACCGTCGTTTCACGCTGATTCGTGATCCCGATCCCTTCGACTTGCTCCGGCTTCACGTTGGACTCTGATAAAACGGTTGCAATGACGGACAATATAGAACCCCAAATTTCATTAGCATTGTGTTCTACCCAGCCCGGTTTAGGGAAATGCTGTGTGAATTCTTTTTGGCTGGTATGAACAATTTCTCCTTTTTTATTAAATAAGATGGCTCTTGAACTTGTCGTACCCTGGTCTAATGATAAAATAAATTTTTCCATGATGATTCCTCCCGTGAACTTAGTTTTCAGCTGATAATTTTTCTACCTTTTGTGAAAGTGTCAATTTTCTGTCGCTTAAGTAAGCTGCTCCCAGAACAGACAATGTTATGAATAGGACAACCCAGAAGCTTGTTGTGACTTGTCCTGTGAATACAGCTTTATAGAATAGGCCTCCGAATGATCCGCCCAATACCGGACCTAACACCGGAATCCACGAATACCCCCAATTAGAAGGTCCTTTTCCCGGTATCGGCAGCAAGAAATGTGCGATACGCGGACCAAGATCACGTGCTGGATTGATTGCATACCCTGTCGTGCCTCCGAGCGAGATCCCAATGGCGATAATTAAAAATCCTACAATGAATGGATTTAATCCATCTGTAAATGTATTCGCTCCAATTGACAATAATCCTACCACTAATACAAAAGTTCCGATGATTTCACTTAACAAATTAGAGAATACATGCGGAATGGCCGGACCGGTTGCGAATACGCCCAATTTCACTCCTGGATCTTTCGTCGCGTGCCAGTGAGGCAAGAAATGCAAGTACGTAATAATGGCTCCGATGATTGCTCCAAGCATTTGTGCGAGAATATACTGCGGTACCTGGCTCCATGGGAAGTCGCCATTGAAAGCCAGCCCAAGAGTCACAGCGGGATTGATATGGGCCCCGCTGAATTGGCCGACAGCATACACACTCATCGCCACTCCCAGCCCCCAGCCGAAAGTGATGACGATCCAGCCGGAGTTATAGGCGAATGATTCCTTTAAATTAACGTTTGCACACACTCCTGCACCAAAGATAATGAGCAAGGCTGTTCCAATCACTTCTCCTAAAAATGCTGTCATGTCTTTCCCCTCATTTCAATTTGGATTTCTGTGAAGAGACCGTTTTCAAAAGTAGGTATTAACCTTTTGCTATAACTGTATATATCCTGTTTACTTCAATGGAAAACAGGTATAGCTCAAAAATTCAAAAATAAAAAGAGACACACGAAACCAGGCCCCTTCAAGGCATGAAATTCGTGTGTCTCTTTGTCTCTGTACACAGTGTATTAACTTGGTTACTATACTAATATGCAATGAAAACGTTGTCAACAGGAAATATGTCCTCGGTGGACCAGAAACATGGCAGATTCATTTTTGATCAAAGTGCTTCCATAACGCTCGGTCGGATGTCGTAATGGCAGTGGCACCGGCATCAATTGCCGCCTCCACTTCCTCGATGGTATCAATGAGACCTCCAGCAAATATGGGCTTGCCTGTCTTTTCTCGAATTTCAGTTATGATTTTCGGTACAACCCCCGGCAGCACTTCAATGTAATCAGGCTCGGTTTTATGTATCAATTCAATACTCCGTTTCATTGCACTTGAGTCGATCACGAACATTCTCTGTGTAGCGTAGACGCCTTTTTGCCGCGCTTTTTTTATCACATTTCCCTTCGTTGATATGATGCCGTATGGTTTGACTTCCTGACATATATATTCCGCTCCATATTCATCATTGGAAAGTCCGTGAATAAGGTCGATATGCAGGAACATGTTCCGGTTTTGCTGCTTTGCATATTGAAACACACTTTTCAGCATGCCCACGTGAAGATCCAGGAACACGCCATATTTAAAAGACGTTTCCAGCATTTTATCAAAGTCCTTCATTGACCTGATCGCAGGGAGTATTTTTTGTCCTTCGAAGCTCATGATTTCACCTTCCTTATTGTTATTCTGTTTCCACTATACGTGTATTCACTCCGTGAGAATGGATCATGCCTATCTTTTCTTCGCCTGTTTCATCATCCGTAATGACGAGAGCCAATTTCGACATGGGGGATTTCATTACGGCGAACATGTCCATACCTAATTTGTGATTCTCCATCAATACGATGTTCTTTCTT